>CANPZS010000034.1 GCA_947588835.1 uncultured Bacteroidales bacterium
CAATATGTCAATTTCGTTAATCATCGTCCCATTGGACAGATAAAATATGCACTTATTTAATTCAACCAACAGGTAAATTTATATAATTTGCTGGAACAAGTCAAATTCCCGTCGAAAAATTTATTTGTTCTTTTATTTTATTTGGAAAAAATGCAAATTTGCAATGTCATTATGGAGGAATGATATGATGATGAAAATTTTCAAATCGGCGGGTTGTTTAGGCGCCGTGCTTATGACGATTTTATTAAGTTGTTCCTGCAATAAGAACATTGACGGTTCGGGCCTGCCGGAAGCGGCGCAGGCGTTTCTTTCCAATTATTATGCGGGCGTATCTGTGTCGCATGTTGAGCGGGACGTTGAGGATGGCGTGTCCGTGTATGAGGTGTACATGGCCAACGGTCATGAAATAACATTCGGCCTGGACGGGAATTGGCTGAAAGTGGATGCGCCGGACAGGGCTGCCATCCCCGTCGGGATAGTTCCCGGACCAATAGCGTCATACCTTGATGCGAAGTTTCCCGGCGTCGGCGTGAACGAGATCGACAGGACGTCGTATGGCTATGAGGTGGATCTTTTGAATAGCTTGGATCTCAAATTCGATGCGTCAGGCAACGTGCTTAATGGAGGCGAGCTGGGCGGCGGTGAATCCGGAGGCCAGGGCGGTTCAGGCGAGCAAGGCGGCACGGGCGGCGATCCGACCGCAGGTTTGCCGGAAGCGGCGCAGGCGTTTCTTTCCAAATATTACGTGGGCGTATCTGTGTCGCGTGTGGAGCGGGACGTCGAGGACGGCTCTCCCGTGTATGAGGTGTACATGGCCAACGGTCATGAAATAACATTCGGCCTGGACGGGAATTGGCTGAAAGTGGATGCGCCGGACAATAATGCCATACCTACAGGGATAGTTCCTGAGGCGATAGCGTCATTCCTTGATGCGAAGTTCCTCGGCGTTGGCGTGAACGAGATTGACAGGACGTCGTATGGATACGAGGTGGATCTTTTGAACGGCTGGGATCTGAAATTCGATGCATCCGGCAATGTGCTTAACAGCGGCGGCGCGAGCGGTGGCGGACAAGGCGGCCAGGGCGGTTCGGGTGAGCAAGGTGGTTCAGGCGGCACGGGCGGCGAGGATCCGGTAGCAGGTTTGCCGGAAACGGCGCAGGCGTTTCTTTCCAATTATTATGCGAGCGTATCTGTGTCGCGTGTGGAGCGGGACGTCGAGGACGGCTCTCCCGTGTATGAGGTATACATGGCCAACGGTCATGAAGTCACATTCGGCCTGGACGGGAATTGGCTGACGGTGGATGCGCCTGACAGGACGGCCATTCCCGCCGGGATAGTTCCCGAAGCGATAGCGTCATACCTCAATGCGAATTTCTCCGGCGTCGGCGTGAACGAGATCGACAGGACGTCGTATGGCTATGAGGTGGATCTTTTGAACGGCTTGGATTTGAAATTCAATAAAGAAGGCAACCGCTTGCAGTAGAATCCGTTCCGATGAAAATGTCAGGCCGGGGCAGCAATGTCGCCGGCCTTTAGCTTGTTTTCCTGTAGTCGCTTGGAGTCTCGCCGGTTTTGTTCTTGAAAAACTTGTGGAACGAGGGGATGGACTGGAATCCGAGCTTGAAGCCTATTTCCTTGACGGTGAGGTCGGAATACTTAAGCAGATTTTTGGCTTCGAATATAAGGAAGGCGTCTATCCAGTCCGTGGCGGTACGTCCGCTGACGTTTTTGATCAGGGTGGTAAGATATTTCGGGGAGAAACACAACTTGTCGGCGTAGAAACCGATTTTTTTCTCCGTCATGAAATTTTCGGCGGCAAGTATGAGGAACCGTTCGAATACGGCCCTGGCTTTCATTGCTGCCTGATTTTCCGCCGCCGGCCCGGACAGTTTGTCCGCCCATAAATTCCCCAGCAGGCAGAGGATGGAGGTCCCTATCGAACGGATGGCGTCCCCGGTTCCGACGAGGTTCATCTCATACAGGTCGGACACGAGGGTGTGATAGTCTTTCAATATTTTCTTCCCGGTATCGTCTATCCGTATGTAGGGATTGCTGAGCAGCCTTATGCTTTTTTCGAAAAGGCCGTTGAACTGGATCGGCACTTCCTGGATGAATTCTTTCGATGCGGCCAGGATGACTATTTCCATGTTTTCATTTTCTTCGGGCGACCCGCTCAGCTCTATCTGAATGGTGCTCTCCGGGAGAAAGAAGACTATGGTGTCGTCTTCGATGTGATAGCGTTTTATGTTTATTTCAACGTCGAATTCCCCGTGGATGCAATACAGGGCTTCATAGGCTTTCAGCCGCATCGGATGTCCGAGAAACTCTTTTGCGCGTGCGCCGGTCACGTTGGCGATAAGAAATTCGTCCGAGACGGTAATGTTTCCCGTGACGCCTATTATTTCTGACAATTTGGCAACATCGAGCTCGTAATATTTTTCCATCGTGTCATGCTTTGGTCCGCAATAATAATCAATTTTTCCGTTTTTAATTATCCATTTGTCATATAAAACGACTTGTGGATAATAAATATGGAAATAAGAATATCCATAAGTTGTTTGCAGGAGTATTTTTTGCTGAGTCTGGCACTTGATTGAAAAGAATCGGATACGAAAATATTTATGACATTTATGAACCGTAAACTTTTATTGCTCGTCTCGGCCCTGATGCCATTGGCGCTCAATGCACAGCAGACGTTGACATTGGACGACTGCCGGAAGATGGCCGTCGACAACAACCGGACGCTTATACAGAACTCCATCGAGATCGAAATGGCGGGTTACGACAAGGCCATCGCCCGGGCGAATTATTTTCCTCAGATCAGCGCAAAAGGGATGTATCTGTACAACGACAGGGAGATAGACCTGATAGGGGACGAGATGTCCTCCGTGCTGCGCAATGGCGGCACGCTCGTGCAGGAGCAGCTTGGCGGCGCAGTGGCGCAGCTGACACAGGCCATACTGTCGAATCCCTCCGCGGCCGTGGAATATATGACCAGCCCCATGTGGCAGACGGTTTTGGGCACCCTGTCGAAGGCCGATCTTTCGGGAATGATCAACGGCATTGGCACGCATGTGGATGATGCGCTTCATCTCGACATACAGAATGTGTATGTGGGGGCGGTGAGCGTCACTCAGCCTGTTTTCGTAGGAGGAAAGATATTGGCCGCCAACAAGATTGCGACATTGGCGGAGCGCCTGGCCGAGGAGCGTTATGATACTGAGTATCAGAAAATCATCGTGACCGTGGACCAGGCGTATTGGCAGATAGTTTCCATAGCGGCGAAGAAAAAGCTTGCCGAAAGCCTCGTGGAACTGCTGGAGACCATGACCCGTGACGCCGAACTTTCGGTCCGCGAGGGTGTCGCCACCGAATCCGATCTGCTTAGCGTCAAGGTCAAGGCGAACGAAGCCAAGACCATGCTGCTGAAAGCATCCAACGGCCTTTCTCTTGCCAAGATGCTCCTTTGCCAGGAAATAGGACTGCCGCTTGATTCGGAAATCGTCCTGGCGGACGAAGGAGACGAGGATGTGCCTATGCCCGGGGAGATTCAAGAGAAGAGCATGGACGAGATCCTGTCGGACCGTTCCGAAATCAGGAGTCTGGATATCGCATCCAAGATATATGACAACAAGGTGAAGGTGGCGCGGGCCGACTTGCTGCCTACCATAGGCCTGACCGCGAATTATCTGGTCACCAATCCCAATCTGAACGACGGATTCGCCAACAAATTCGGCGGACGGTTCTCCGGCGGCGTAGTAGTGGGCGTCCCTCTTTTTCACGGTTTCGAGGCCGTCAGCAAGATGAGAAAGGCCGAAGCGGAGTCGCGGCTGTATAAGTCCAAAAAGGCGGAGGCGGAGGAAATGATTGCCCTCGAAGTGGCCAAAATCACCCATGAGCGTCGGGAGGCCCTCGAAAACCTCGAGACCTCGCGCAACAACCTTGAAAGCGCCGAAGAAAATCTGCGCAAGTCCATGATAGGGTTCGAGGAAGGCGTCATAGAGGCCAGCGTGGCCCTGGCGGCCCAGACGGCATGGATGCAGGCGCATTCCGAATACGTGGATGCCGGCATAGCCCTCAGGATGACCAGCGTCGATCTGGACAGGGCATACGGAAACATAAAAGCATACGAACGGTAATACAATCAAAAATTATGGAACAGAGAAAAAACAATCTGGCGGCAGGTATCATCGGCCTTGTGGCCGTCATAGGAATCATAGGCGTGGCGGGCTGGTTTATTTCAAAGCCACGGCCGGCAACGGTGCAGGGCCAGGCGGAGGCCAGTGAATATCGCGTCTCCGGGAAGGTCCCCGGAAGAATTGAAGAACTTTATGTGCGGGAAGGGGACTACGTCCACAAGGGCGACACCGTCGTATTTATCGATTCCCCCGAAGTCCGCGCCAAATTGGCGCAGGCCACGGCCTTGAGAGCCGCCGCGGTGGCGCAGCGCACGAAAGCCGTGAACGGGGCGCAGAAAGAGCAGATAGAAGGCGCCTACGAACTTTGGCAGACGGCTCTTGTGCAGGAGGATGTCATGCGCAAGTCTCTCGCAAGGATGCAGCGCCTGTTCGATGAAAAAGTCGTTTCGGCGCAGAAATATGACGAAGTCAAGGCCAAATATGATGCGGCCGTGGCGCAGTCGAAGGCGGCCAGGAGCCAGTACGATCTTGCCCTTGCCGGCGCGAGGGATGAGGACAAGGCCGCCGCGGCAGCCGTTGTCAGCCAGGCCGAAGGGGCTTTGCAGGAGGTGCAGGGATATCTGGATGAACTTTATCTTGTGGCGCCCTGCGACGGCATAGTGTCGGCCGTGTATCCTAAGGTCGGAGAGCTCGTCGGGACGGGCGCCCCCATCATGAGCATAACCGACGTGGATGATGTCTGGTTTACTTTCAACGTGCGCGAGGACAGGCTCGACGGGATGCGCCGCGGCGATGAGATGACGTTGGAAATACCGGCTTTGAATAATCTGACGGTGACTGCCAAAGTGACATATATGGCCGTGCGCGAGTCGTTCGCCACATGGAGGGCGACCAAGGAAACAGGTTCGTTCGACGCCAAGACATTTGAAGTAAGGGCCGTTCCTCAGACGACGCCGGAAGGGATTTTGCCCGGCATGACGGTAATCGCGAAATGAAACGTATCATAATCAGGGAATTGCAATTGTGGTGCAGGCGGCCGGTCTTCGTGCTGGCTCCGCTCGCGGCGATGCTGATAGGAGGATGCTTTTTCCTGACCATATTCGGCGGCGGCACGGCGAGGGACCTGCCGGTCGCGGTGGTGGATCTGGACAATTCTTCCCTGACGCGCAATTTCATCCGGCAGCTGGACGCGACCGAGCTCAGCGAAACGATTCCTTTTGCCGATTATTCCGAAGCGAGGGCCGCGTTGCAGGAGGGGAAGGTCATGGCCATATGCGTCCTGCCGGAAAACATGTATTCCGACGTGCTGGCGGGGCGCAATCCCGAAGCTACGTTCTACGTCAATACGATGTATTACGTGGGAGGCATGATGAGCTACAAGAACCTCCTGACGATGATGAACCTTTGCATAGGCGCCGTGCAGCGTGAAACCATGAGGGCCATGGGGCTGGGCGAGGATGCCATAATGGCTGCGATTCAGCCCATTACGGTGGACACGCATCAGATAGGCAATCCGACCGCCGATTATACGGCTTACCTTTCCAGCGTCCTCCTGCCGGGGCTTCTGGCCCTTGTCACGATGGTGGTGGTCGCGTATGCGCTGAGCGGCGAATTGAAGTACGGCACGGCTTCGGACCTTCTGGAACAGGCCGGAGGCTCCATAACGCGCCTTCTGAAAGCCAAGGTGCTGCCGTATTCGGTGATGTTTTCTCTGTTGGGATGCATATTGATACTTGTGCTGTACGGTCCGATGCATTTCCCTCACGCCGGCTCGATATGGGCGATGATGCTCAACATAATCCTTCTCGTGCTGGCGAGCGAGGCTTTCGCGGTCTGCATAGTGTCCTTCCTGCCGGTGTGCCGCCTGGCGGTCAGCATATCCTCTTTTCTCGGCATCATCTCGATTTCGCTGTCAGGCTGTACGGTGCCTGTCGAGCAGATGCCCGGCTTTTTCCGGGGACTGGCGGAGATATTCCCCCTAAGGGTATACTATAAATTCTACGTTCAGGAAATTCTCTTCGGAAGCGGTTTCGCCGGATGGTGGCAGGAGGTCATCCATTACCTTCTGTTCCTGCTGGCTCCGGTGCCGCTGCTGCCGAGGCTGAAAAATGCCTGCCGTTATCAGAATTACGAAAGGAATTGATCGTATGAAATATATAAAAACTTTCCTGAACGATTTCAAACGGATTTTCTGTGAAGAGTTCAGGGCCGTGTTCTCGGACAGCGGCGTCATCGTGATATTTTTCCTCGCCGGCATAGGCTATCCTCTGCTGTATAATTTTATTTACAAAAACGGCAATCTGAGGGACATGCCCGTAGTGGTGGTCGATGATGCCGGCTGCACGGAAAGCCGCCGCTTCGTGCGTGAATTGGATGCGACTCCGGAAGTGAAGATAGCCGGATATTGCGCCGACATGCAGGAGGCCGAGACACTCATGCAACAGCGCAAATGCCATGGCATTGTCTTTTTCCCGGAGGATTTCGGCGAAAGGATTGCCTTGAAACAGCAGTCGCCGATGAGTCTCTATTGCGACATGGGCACGTTCCTATATTACAACAATCTGCTGACGGCGGGCAATCTTGTGATGCTGGAGGAAATGCAGCAGATTTCCCCGCAGGTGAAACCGATGTCGTATGCGTCCGTCAATCCGTTCAACCGGAACAATGCCTACAATTTCTTTTTCGTCACCGCCGCGTTGATGCTGATATTGCAGCAGACCATGTTCTACGGTATGGGAATGCTTGCGGGAACCCGGCGGGAGGAAAAGCGGAAGCTCATCTATGGCGCTTCAGGGCGGATCGTCTTCGGCCGCGGCGCCGTGTATTGGCTTATCTATATGATGATAGGAGCATATATGATATTCATCGTCCCGGCCATCTTCAACCTGCCTACGGTGAGCGATTTCCGGACGGCCGTCGTGTTCCTCTCCGTTTACGTCACGGCATGCATATTTTTCTCGATGGCGTTCAGTTCGTTCTTCCGGCACAGGGAAACGCCTCTGGTCGTCCTTGTGTTCCTGTCGATTCCGGAATTGTTCCTTACGGGCTTTTCATGGCCGCGAGCCTGCTTCCCGAAGTTCTGGGACATTGTTTCCTACATATTCCCGTCCACTTTCGGCGCGAGGGCCTATCTCAACATCGCTGGTGCGGGAGCGTCCCTTGAGAGCATCGCTCCGCTGCTTAAAATATTGCTCATACAGACGGCCGTCTATTTCTTCCTGTCGATAGCCGCGACTAAAATCGAACACACCCGTGCATCGAAGGAAACCGTCTATCTTGCCGACTGACGGGCCTGCCATGCCGTGCTTTCGAAAAAACTGATTATATTTGCAGCGTTGTTCCGTTTTCCGGAACGGGCCTTGGTGGTGGAATGGTAGACACGAGGGACTTAAAATCCCTTGGGCAGCAATGCCTGTACGGGTTCGAGTCCCGCCCAAGGCACAAGACAATTTGTAACAGCAGCATATCGTTTATGAAAATTTCAACGAAATTGTCCATTCTTCTTGCGGCTGCTTTCATTCTGTCAATACCGGTTTCCGCGGCGGCACAGGACAAGACCATCAAGAGAAAAGTCGCCATCGGAAGTTTTTCCAATGAGACTCAATATGCGGGCTCTTCTATGACAAAGAGAACGACCCGATGAGAAAACAGGCATTGGACATTCTTTCGTCCAAACTTGCCGCCAGCGAAAAATTCATCCTGCCGGAGAGGGATGACCTTGACGTGTTGGTCGCGGAGGCGGGAGAAGGCATGAATAAGATTGGTGCCCGTTGACACAATTGGTGGACCTCGCCGTATCCGCGATAGCGACGGCGACTACCGATCATATCGTCGCTGCGAGAAAGGCCAACTATTACATTTTCCGCGATATCCCCAGAGGTAAGTATAATCCTCAGTATCTGCAGGATAAAGGGATTGCGGCCGAGGAAAGGGACATAAAGGCTACGGTCAGATAATTTATTGGCGGGGCGGAATATGACGGCGGATTTTATGCGAAGTATTTCCGTTCTTCGCGGCAAAGCGCTATGAAGATGAAAATCATTATTGTGAACGCCCACAGCGATGATCCTCCATAGCTTAGGAGCGGCAGCGGGATGCCTATGACGGGCATGAGGCCTATGGTCATGCCTATGTTGATGAAAAGGTGCATGAATATGCAGCCGGCAGCGCAATATCCGTAGATGCGGGTAAAGGCGGTGCGGCATTGTTCGGCGTCAATGATTATTCTGCAGATTATGAATACGTAGAGCAGGATCACGATAGAGCAGCCGATGAATCCCCATTCTTCGCCTACGGTGCAGAAAATGAAATCGGTGCTTTGTTCCGGCACAAATCCGTATGTCGTCTGCGTGCCGTTCAAAAAGCCTTTGCCCTTCAAGCCTCCGGAGCCTATGGCAATCATGGACTGGTTTACGTTGTAGCCTACGCCGGCCGGATCTTCCTTTATGCCAAGCAGCACTTCGACGCGTTTGCGCTGGTGTTCCTGCAATATGTCGTTCAATAAAAAGTCAGAGGAGAAAATCACCGCCGAGCCGGCGATAAAGAATCCTGCCGCCATCATGGCGAACCGGTTTTTCTCTTTGTACGCCAGATAGAAGAAAAACGGCAGTGAAAGCAGGCAGGCGCCTAAAATTATATGAATCGGCTTTGCCTTTAACAAAAATGTTTTCACTCCGTCCGCCAATTCGGAAAACCGCGAAGCGTCCGCGTCGGCCATCAATGCCCATAGCTTTGGCAGGAAAGCGGCGACGGCGATGAATATCAGGTTGAATAAAAATCTTTTGTCCGGACCGCCGCGTTCGACCATGCAGCATATCGCCAGAATGGATATGAGGATGACCACGGACCAGTACGGGCTTATGGCAAGGGTGGTTATGAACAAAAGCGCCACCATGCCGATGACGGCTATGAACCATCCGGAAAGGCCTTCCCGGTAAAGTACGAAGATGAAGCCTATATAGACTATGGCCGAGCCCGTCTCGCTTTCGGCGAGGATGGCCATCATGGGGACGGCTATTATGAGGGCGGCGACGGCGAAATATTTGAATTTGGTGATGCGGAAATTAGGCTGGCTCATCACTGTGGCCAGCAGCAGGGATGTGGAAATCTTGGATATTTCGGCGGGCTGGAAGCGCACCGGCCCGAAGGCGAACCACGATCGGGAGCCCTTCGCCTCCACGCCGAGGAATATGACGGCCACGAGCAGTATCAGCACGCCGGCGTATATCGGCACCGACAGGCTTTCCCATGCACTCGGCCTGATGACGAAAAGTATCAGCGCCGCCAACCCCAATGAGGTCATTATCCATACGAACTGTTTCCCGCTCCTTACGTCCCAGTCGAATATGGAGGATGGATCGGCCGAATGGACTGAGGCGTATATGTTTGCCCAGCCTATTATGACCAGAAGCAGATATGCGATTATCAGCTTCCAGTCCACCGACTGCGTCAGTCCTCTCGTCTGGCCGTTTGTCTGCATGGCTTTCAGTTGGGCTTTACTTTTGACATCAGGTTTCCGTTCTTCATGTTGTCCTCGAGATATTGTCTTTCGGGGCCGATTTCTCCGCGAAGATGCTTTTCTACCATGAGCGAGGCAATGGGGGCCGCCCATGTGGCCCCGAATCCGCCGTTTTCTATATACACTGCCACCGCTATTTTAGGATTATCTTTGGGGGCGAAGCAGATGAATACGGAATTGTCCGCGCCGCGGGGGTTCTGTGCCGTGCCCGTCTTGCCGCAGATGTCCAGGCCTTTCACCGCCGCGATGCTCGCGGTGCCGCCGGAACCGAATCCGCTGTTCACGGCCCTGTACATGCCCTGTATGACCTTGGGGAAATGCGATGTGTCCACCGACGTGTATTGGCGCTGCTTGAATTTGGGGTCGATGCTTATCTCTTTGGAGTCTTTAATGATATGCGGGATATAGTAATAGCCCCTGTTGGCGATTGTGGCGCACAGGTTGGCGAGGTGCAGGGGCGTGACGCCTATTTCGCCCTGTCCTATCGACAGGGACAGCACCGTCAGAGAATTCCAGCGGTTTTTGCCGTAGACGCGGTTGTAGTATTTCGAAGTCGGGATTGTGCCGCTCAGTTCGGCGGGGAAGTCGCTGCCGAGCTTCCGTCCGAATCCGAAGCTCTCCACGTTGTCGTGCCAGCTGTCGAGCGCATCATCTATGGAGCCGAATTTGCGGTTGTCCAGCAGACTGCGCAATACGTAGCAATAATAGGCGTTGCACGACATCATGATGGATTCCTCCATGTTGAGCGGCGATTTGTGGATGTGGCAGCCGAGCTTCCTGTTGCCGTAATGGTATCCGGCGCTGCATGGATATGCCGTGGACGGGGTGAGCACGCCCTCCTGCAGTCCGATCAGTCCGTTTACCAATTTGAAGACGGAGCCCGGAGGATATGAAGCCTGCACGGCGCGGTTGAACATGGGCTTGTACGGATTGGACGATATCTCGGAATAATATTTTCCTATTTCCGCGAGCATTGAGACGTCTATGCCGGGGCTCGACACCATGGCGAGGATTTCCCCCGTGGACGGCTCTATGGCCACTATGCTGCCCACTTTGTTTTTCATCAGATCCTGCCCGAACTGCTGCAGGTCCGCGTCAATCGTGGTCACGACGTCTTTTCCGGGTACGGCCTCCTTGTCCATCGCCCCGTCTTTGTAGCGAGTCTGGATCTGGTTCCGGGAATTGCGCAGATAGATATGGTATCCCTTTTCTCCCTTGAGGTCGTATTCTCTGGCGGCCTCTATTCCCGTCTTGCCGGCATAGTCTCCGCTGCGGTACTCTCCGTCATGTTTTTCTATGTATTCCTGGTCCACCTGCGATACGTAGCCGAGCAGGTTGCCTCCGGCATTGACCGGATAGTCGCGGATGCTCCTTTCCTGCCCGCGGAAGCCGGGGAATTTGTATCGTATTTCCGCGAATTTGAGATAGGTTTCCGGCGGGATCTGCTGCAGCATGGTCACCGACTGGTAGCCTATCCTTTTCCGGTTGCGGTAGTATTCCTGCATTTTGTCCCGGATGAATTCGGGCGTCACTCCGAGCACGTCGGCCAGGACAAGGGTGTCGAACGCCTCCACCTCCCGCGGGCTCACGAGTATGTCGTAGGCCACTTTGTTGCCCACCAGAATGTCGCCGTCGCGGTCGTATATGACGCCTCTCGTCGGGTATATTATTTCATATACCATCGAGTTGTTGGCGGCGTTTATCTTGTATTTGTCGTCGATTATCTGGATATAGAACAATTTGGCCAGCAGTATCGCCACCACGATGCCGAGACCTATGAACAGTCTTATATGACGGTCTGTCTTCATCGGCTGGCGTCTATTTGTCTTCGGGTGCGAGTATGCCTATGAGCAGCAATGAAGCCAGCGTGCCCGCCGCCAATGAAGCGGCCAGCCTTGCCGCGTCGAACCACAGCGGCCGCATGCCTGCGCCGTCGGCGGCTATGTAAACGGCGAGAAACAGCGTCTGCATGATGATTATGGCGAGCAGTACTTTCGGGAAACCGTTTCTTTTAACCGAGAAACCGTCTTCCCTGACAAACAGTTCTTCGCCGAAAATCATCTGGATGAGGGTTTTGCGCGTGAATGCCACCGGCACGAGCGCGAGCGCATTGAGTCCCGGTATTCCGTCCGCGAGGAAGTCGACGGCGCAGCCCGACACGAAGGCTATGATCATGGCGAACGCCGTCCCGAAATTCAGGGGAATGCAGAGCACTGCCACCGGCAATATGCTGAGCATTACATACGGGGACAGGTTGAGATAGTTGCAGATGAGCAGCTGGATGATAATGGTCAGCGTATACGCTATCCAGAAATTCTTGTTCCATTTCATGGTATCAGCTCCTCCATGGCGCCGCGGCCGTTGTTGGTCACCACCGTCACATAGCGCAGGGTGGAAAAGTCCTGAAAAAGCCGTATGCGTATTTCGTTGGTGGCCCCGTTGATGATTCTGGCTTCTCCCGCCACTCCGAGCGGGATGTCCGGCGGGAATATTGAAGAATAGCCGCTGGTGTACACCGTGTCTCCGGGGGAGTATTTGTATTGCAGCGGAATTTCTTTCAGCAAGGCTCCGTCGCTGCGCTCGCCGTCCCAGACAAGCGGTCCTACGGCCCCTTCCATGCCGATGCGGGCGCTTATGCTGATGCCGGAGTTAAGCAGGGACAGGGCGTATGAATGGCGTTTCCCCACGGCGTCTATTATGCCTACGACGCCTTTGTCGCTTATTATGCCTGACTGCCCGGTGATGCCGTCTTCGGAACCGCGGTTGATAATCAGGAAATTGTGCTGTTTGTTGTTGCTTATTTTCAATATTTTGGCCGGAGTGAAGGTGAAATCCCCTTCCGTCTCCGCGGCTTTGTCCGCAAGGCTGTCCGCTGCGGCGTACCGCAGCAGCTTTTCATGCAGCAGCATGTTTTCCCGCATGAGGGAGTCATTGGTTTCCCTGAGGGAGAAATAATCCTTCACGGCCTCCGTGCCGCCCCATACCGTGCCCATGAATCTGTGCGCGGCTTCGGATATCCTGAGGCCTTGCAGGGACGGGCCGGCGGCAATCATGTTCAATGCGACAATCTCCATAGCCAGGAAGATTGCCGCATTTATGACAGTCGGCCATGTAGAATTTCTTTTCGGCATTATTTCATCAGGAACGGATATTTGGCCGTATTCTTCAGAGCCAGGCACGTTCCCCTCGCCACGGCCCTCAGCGGATCCTCGGCCACGTGGAACGGTATGTTCACTTTTTCGCTCAACCGCTTGTCAAGGCCCCGGAGCAGGGCTCCTCCTCCCGACAGGAATATGCCGTTTTCCACTATGTCGGAATAAAGCTCCGGCGGAGTCTGCTCAAGCACGTGCAGGATGGACGCCTCTATGCGCATGATGGATTTGTCAAGGCAGTGGGCTATCTCCTGATGGGAAATGGTGGCGTCGACAGGATGCGCCGTCATCATGTTGGGGCCGGTGATCATTATGGGCTCCGGCGGATTGTCGAGGTCGGGAATCACGGAACCTACGGCTATCTTTATCTTTTCGGCCGTGGTCTCGCCCACCTTGATGTTGTGCTGTTGTCTCAGATAGTTTTGTATGTCGGCCGTAAGGACGTCTCCGCCCACGCGGATGCTGTCCTGCTCGACTATGCCGCCCAGCGATATGACGGCTATTTCCGTGGTGCCGCCCCCTATGTCGACCACCATGTTGCCCTTGGGAGCCTCCACGTCAAGGCCTATTCCGAGAGCCGCCGCCATGGGTTCGAAAATGAGATAGACGTCGCGTCCTCCGGCATGTTCGGACGAGTCGCGCACGGCCCTTATTTCCACTTCCGTACTGCCTGAAGGGATGCCGACGACAATCTTGAGGTTCGGGGAGAACAGGCTCCTGCGCTTGCTGTTCACCTGTTTGATGAAGCCCCTGATCATCATCTCCGCGGCGTTGAAGTCAGCTATGACGCCGTCGCGGAGCGGCCTTACCGTCTTGATCCCAGGGTTCACCCTTTCGTGCATCAGTTTGGCTTTGTGCCCGAGGGCGATGCATTTGTTGGTATTGTTATCTATAGCCACTATGCTCGGCTCGTCCAAGGCGATCTGGTCATTTTGAAAAATGACCGTGTTCGCAGTGCCGAGGTCGATAGCGAGCTCTTGTGTCATGAAAGAAAATGCCATGTCCGATAGTTTGTTTATGATGAAATATAAATCGTGTAAAAGTACGAAAAAAACTTTATATTCGCCATAAAAAATGCGGTATGTTTGAAAATGCCGCGAGCTTGTCGTTCGATGCGTGATAGATTTCTCATAGTCGTGGCGGCCGGACAGGGCAGCCGGATGAAGTCGGCCGTGCCGAAGCAGTTTCTTGAACTCGGCGGCAAGGCCGTCCTGCGCAGGACCATAGAGCGTTTCATAGAGGCGAGCCCCGGAATAAAGGTCATAACGGTGCTCCCCGAAGAACATATCGGCTGGTGGAAAGAATATTGTTTCACCCGCGATTTTCTGTATCCCCAGACACTTGTCCCCGGAGGCATGACGCGTTTCCATTCGGTCCGCAACGCCCTTGCCCGCGTACCTGACGGCGCAGTGGCGGCAGTGCATGACGGCGTGCGTCCATTGGTCTCCGCAGGGCTGATAACAAAAATGTTTTCGATGATGGACGGCTGCCGCGCCCTCATTCCGGTGCTTCCGTCCACGGACACGCTTGCGGTGCTCGACCGCAGGACGGATTCCGCCGGCGCCGTCACGCTCGTTCCCGCGCCCGGAGAAGAGGCTGACAGGACGCGCATATATGCGGTGCAGACGCCGCAGATGTTTTATTCGGAAGACCTGAAGGCGGCGTATTCCCGTGCGTTCGACACGTCTTTCACCGACGATGCTTCCGTGGCGCGTAAAAACGGCATTCCCCTCTCCTATACGGAGGGGGAGAAACTGAACATTAAGCTGACTGCTCCGGAAGACCTTGTATTGGCCGAAGCAATATTGAAACTATAGTTCCTCTACTACTCCGTGCCGCCTTTACGGTAGCTTACACTCTTGTAATCCTTCACCCATACCTGACGCTCTATGGCTTCGTCGAGGGATATCATGGTCTCGGTGGAAAGTATGTAGGGAATGTTCTGTATGGTGCCGAGAAGGACCTCCATAAGGTGGTCATTGTTAAGGCAATAAACTTTAGTGAGAATGGCATACTTGCCGGTGACGAAGTGGCATTCCACTATCTCGGGAATCTTCTTCAGGTTGGCTATGACTTCGGGGTATTTGTTAGCTTCCGAAAGCGATATGCTTATGAATGCGCATACGTTGAGTCCGAGGGCCTGAGGCTTTACGAGAAGGCGTGAGCCGGTGATGACGCCGTTGGCTTCCAATCTCTTGACTCTCTGATGTATGGCCGCGCCGGAGACACCGCATTCGCGGGCTATCTCCAAAAAGGGCATCCTGGCGTTCTTGACGAGGAATGACAGAATCTTCTGGTCTGTCTGGTCTATATGGTATGTTGTCATCGGTTAAAAATTATAACATTTAACTTTGCAAAAATATGCAAAGTTTTTAAGATTCATAATATTTACGCAAAAAATCTTTCATTTTGGCATATAAAAGCCCCCGCCGCTTCAAATAATTCATATTGAAAACGGCCGGGGCAATGTCTTCTACGGTTTTTTAATCTTTATTTTTTCGATGCTCCGCGCCGGCGTCCGGCGGACGGCGAAGTGTTTTCTATGATTTCAAGGCAATCCTTTTCCGTCAGGGATGCGGCGTCACGGCCGGCCGGAATCTTGTAGTTCGCCCCTTCGCGCTTTATATATGGTCCGTACCTGCCGTTCAGCACCTGTATTCCGCTGTCGGCGAATGCCGCTATGACGGCGTTCGCAGGTGTCTTCGCAAGATTTTCCTCTATTATTTTCACGCATTCTTCTATCCCGACGGTCATGGGGGACACGCCTTTCGGGAGCGAAATGTTTTTGTCGCCGTATTTTATGTACGGGCCGAAGCGCCCTTTGGTGACTATGATTTCCGTGCCTTCATGGGAACCGACGGAACGGGGCAGTTCGAAGAGTTTCAGGGCTTCTTCAAGCGTGATGCTTTCTATCAGCTGGCCTTTGCCGAGACTCGCGAACTGACGGTTTTCCCCCTCGCCCTTCTGTATGTACGGCCCGTATTGGCCGAATTTAGCCGTCAGGGTGAGTCCGGTGGCCGGATCGGTGCCGAGTTCGCGGCTTACGTGGCTGTACGTGCGGTCGCTGAGCACTTCCTCGACCTTGCTGTGGAAGGGAGCGTAAAAGTCCGCTATGACGGCGTCCCATGCCTTTTTGCCTTCGGCCACGTCATCGAATTTCTTTTCCACATTGGCAGTGAAGTCGTAGTCGAGTACGGCGTCGAAATTCCGTACGAGAAAGTCCGACACTATCATGCCTATCTCCTCCGGGAACAGCTTGTTCTTTTCGGCGCCTATCGTTTCCATACGCTGGGACGAAACGATTTTGCCGCCGGAAAGTTTCAGATCGGAGACTTCCGTGCGCCGTCCGGGCTTGTCGCCTTTGACGATATAGCCCCTTCCCGTCGTCAGCGTGGAAATGGTGGGGGCGTATGTGGAGGGACGGCCTATGCCGAGTTCTTCGAGCTTTTTCACCAGGGTGGCTTCGGAGTATCTCGGCGGCGCGGCGGTGAATTTGCATTCTGCCAGGATGCCTTTCTCTTCCATTCCGTCCCCGACGTGCATTTCGGGCAGGATCGTTTCCCCGTATTCCGGCTCCGCGTCTTCGGTGCTCTCCGAATATACTTTCATAAAGCCATCGAACACTGTCTGCACGGCTTGGATGTTGAATTTTTCAGGCCTTTTGTCGGACGCCACCTTTATGAGCGTGTTGATTACTTTCATGTCCGACATCTGTGAGGCCACGGTGCGTTTCCAGATGAGGGCGTAGAGCTTTTTCTCCCGTGTGTCGCCCTCTATTTCAGTGTTTGAAATATATGTGGGCCGTATGGCTTCATGCGCCTCCTGCGCTCCCTTCGCCTTGGTCCTGTATTGTCTCGGCCTGGAATATTCCGCGCCGAAATTGTTAGTGATGAACTCTTTGGCGGTGTTGACGGCAAGCGACGACAGATTGGTGGAGTCGGTTCTCATGTAGGTGATGAGACCTCTTTCGTACAGGCTCTGCGCCACCCGCATTGTCATGCTTACGGGGAAATGCAGGCTTCTGGACGCCTCCTGCTGAAGCGTGGACGTGGTGAACGGGGCCGAAGGTGTCCTCGTGCCTTCCTTTTTCTCCATGCTGTCTATGACGAACGAAGCGTCTGCCGAATCCCTGAGGAATTTTTCGGCGTTTTCCTTGTTCTCGAAACGGCTGTCGAGCGTCGCTTTCACCGTCGTTTTCGCGGGCAGCCCCTCGGGGTGGAATATTGCAGACACCCTGTAGTAAGGCTCGTTTTGGAAAGCCATTATTTCTCTCTCCCGGTCGACGACGAGCCTCAGGGCAACGCTCTGCACCCTTCCCGCCGACAGCTTGGACTGTATTTTTCTCCAGAGCACCGGCGAGAGTTCGAAGCCTACGAGACGGTCAAGCACCCTTCTCGCCTGCTGCGCATAGACGAGGTTCATGTCTATCTTCCTCGGGTTTTCGATGGCATGCAGTATGGCGTTTTTCGTGATTTCATGAAAAACTATTCTTTTTGTATTGTCCGGATCCAGTCCGAGCGTCTCCGCAAGGTGCCACGATATGGCTTCTCCCTCGCGGTCCTCATCGGAAGCCAGCCATACGGTCTCGGCCGCCCCGGCCGCCTTTTTCAGATCGGCCACCACGGATTTCTTGTCGGAAGGGATGACGTATTCCGGTTTGAATCCGTTTTCCACGTCGACGCTGAGTTTCTTTTCGTTAAGGTCGCGTATATGTCCGAAACTCGATTTTACCGTATAATCGCCGCCCAGAAATTTTTGGATTGTCCCTGCCTTGGCCGGAGACTCTACGATTACCAAATTCTTCTTCATAGTCGATTTTTGAATGCCAGGTTTAAAATAACGCACAAAGTAACGCACAATCGGGACAATTTTCAAAATTTTGTTGTTATTTTTGTCTTTCCGTACACAAACGAAGGCGCGATTATGACAGACGTCACGAAGAAAAAAATAATAAAATGGTTCTGGATTGCGGTGACCGTGCCCGTGCTCGCCGTCATCCTGCTCCTCACGGCGGTATGGATGTTCGCCGACATCCCTACGTTCAGGGAGCTGGAGAATCCGGACAGCATGCTCGCCACCCAGGTCATAGCCGAAGGCGGCGAGATATTGACCACTTATCATATAGAAAACAGGACATTCGCCGGATATGATGAAATTTCCCCCAACCTCATACATGCGGCCATCGCCACGGAGGACGTGCGTTTCTACGACCATTCGGGGATAGATTTCAAAAGTCTCGGCAGGGTAGCTCTCAAGACACTGCTGCTCAACAATTCCAGCCAGGGCGGCGGCAGCACCATCACCCAGCAGCTCGCCAAGACGCTTTATCCGCGCAGCGATATACGCGGCGGCAAGCTGGGCATTGTATGGATAAAACTGAAGGAATGGATCACGGCCGTGAAGCTTGAGCGCAATTATACCAAGGAAGAGATAATCGACATGTACCTGAATGCGGTGTTCTATGGCAGCAACGCGTTCGGCATCAACGCCGCGGCAGGCACTTTCTTCGGCAAGCTGCCGTCGGAGCTCAACGTGGAGGAAAGCGCCGTGCTGATAGGCATGATCAACAAGCCCACCCGCTACAATCCCGTCCTGAATTACGACAAGGCCCTCGAAAGGCGCAATTTCGTGCTCCGCCGGATGGCCAAGGCCGGCTTCCTCACCGTGGCCGAATGCGACTCGATAAGCACGCTGCCCATCGATCTCGGCCGCTACAAGTCCGACAGGACCACGGGTATAGCCCCTTATTTCAGGGACATGCTCAGAAGGACCATGTATGCCGGAAAGCCCGATCCGTCTTCCTACCAGTACAGGGAAGACTATGCGGCCGATTCGCTGGCGTGGGAGGATGATCCGCTGTACGGATGGATATCCAAGAACAAGAAGGCCGACGGATCCTCGTACGATCTGGACAAGGACGGTCTGCGGATTTATACCACCATCAACTACAAGATGCAGCGCTATGCCGAGGAGGCCGTCGCCGAGCATCTCGGCAAGGATCTTCAGAAATCATTCCGGAGGGATTTGCGCTACAAGAAAAACGCGCCTTTCTCCAATGACGTGGACCAGGCCACCGTCAATATCGTCATGGACCAGGCCCGCAAATGGAGCGACAGGATGAGGAACATGAAGCGTTCCGGCATTTCCGAGGCCGAGATATCGCGCAGCTTCAGGGAGCCGGTGCCCATGAGGGTCTTCACGTGGGAGGCCCCCGGCTACAGGGATACGGTCATGACCCCGGACGATTCCATACGTTATTACAAATCGTTCCTCAGGGCCGCCTTCATGGCCATAGAGCCGAATACCGGATATATAAAGGCCTATGTCGGAGGACCGAACTACCGCTATTTCAAATACGACAACGTGCGTCAGGGCAAGCGTCAGGTGGGCTCCACGATCAAGCCATATCTTTATACCCTCGCCATGGATCTGGGCATGAGCCCGTGCGACAAGGTGCTCAACGTGCCGCAGGTGCTGGTGGTGAACGATGACGAGACGTGGTCGCCGAATGATCCGCATGCGGACGGCACCACGGTGGATCTCCGCTGGGGGCTGGCGCACAGTTCCAACTCCGTTTCGGCCTATCTGATGAAACGCTTCGGTCCGGAGGCCATGGTGGGCATGATGCGCAAGATGGGAATCACGAGCTTCCTCGATCCCGTGGTGTCCCTGTGCGTAGGTTCCGCAGACCTTTCCGTGTATGAGATGGTCGCCGCATACAATACTTTCCCGTCGCACGGGGTATATACGAGTCCCATGTTCGTCACCCGCATAGAAGACAGCCATGGCAACGTGCTCGGCAACTTCTCCCTGCGCCGCAGGGAGGCCATCACTGACCGCGCGGCATATGAAATGGTAGATATGATGCAGAGCGTCGTCAACGGCGGCACCGCCGTGCGGCTTCGCGGCAAATATGCGCTGAAAGGCAGTATCGCCGGCAAGACGGGCACCACCAACGACAATGCCGACGGATGGTTCATAGGATATACGCCCAAGATAACGGCGGGGATATGGGTCGGCGGCGAGGACAGATACGTCCGTTTCGCCTCAATGAATCTCGGGCAGGGCGCCAACATGGCTTTGCCGATATGGGGCATCTGGATGAAAAAGATTATTGCCGACGGTACGCTCGGCATATCGGAAAGCGACGTCTTCTCCGTGCCGGAGAACATGCCTGACTGCACGTCTTCGGCCGGCGCCGACGCTTCCGGCGACAGGGATCTGGAAGAATATTATTTTGACTGACAACATATAGGACAATGGGAAAATATAAAAGCATCGCCGTCATCTACGGCAGCGACACATTGGAATGGGAAATTTCCTGCCGCAGCGGGCAATACGTGGCCTCCGGAATAGACAAGGAAGCCTATGACGTTTACGAGGTCTTCGCCCGTTTCGGGAAATGGAGCCTCGTGTCGTCATGCGTCAGCGGCGGCGAAAGGGTGGAATTCCCCGAAGACGCCCGTCCTGAAATAGACAAGAACGACTTTTCCGTCGCCGTAGACGGCGGCAAGATAAAATTCGACTATGCCTTCATAGTGCAGCACGGCGCTCCCGGGGAGACGGGGCAGCTTCAGGGCTATTTGGAAATGCTCCGCGTGCCGTACAGTACGTGCAGCGCCTTTGTTTCCGCCGTCGCGTTCGACAAATACGCCTGCAAGCGATTCATAGAGGGCGGAAACCATGTCGGGCTGGCCGGGGATGCACTCGTGGTCAGGGGAATGGACGTTGAACGGACGTCGGAAGATCTCGTGAAGAAATTAGGACTTCCCCTGTTCGTCAAGCCGAGCGCCGGCGGATCGAGTTTCGGCATCACCAAAGTAAAGACGGCCTCGCAGATGCCGGATGCGCTCCGTCTTGCTTTGAAAGAGGGGGAAACGGCCATAGTCGAACAGGCTCTGACGGGCAGGGAGTTTACCTGCGCAGTCTATTTTGACGGCTCCGGGCCCTGCGCCCTTCCGGTCTGCGAGATCATTTCCGAGAACGAATATTTTGATTATGACGCCAAATACAACGGCCTGAGCCGTGAAGAATGCCCTGCCGACGCTCCAGTTGAGATGACGGAGCACATACAATCCGTGTCGGAACGCATCTACACCCGTCTCGGATGCCGCGGCCTCGTCAGATTCGATTACATCTACGCCGAAGACGGGCTTTATTTTCTCGAGACCAATACCATTCCCGGCATGACGGCCGTGTCCCTTATGCCTAAGATGCTCGCCGCGGCGGGGATTTCGCCGAAAGATTTCTTTACCGTCATCATAGAAAATTCATGACGGGATGCTGCTCGCCGATTTCATCCGGAAGGGGACCGCGTACCTTGAGAGCGTTTATCCCACGTCCGAAGCGAGAAATATCGTTCTCATGATATGCCATGCCGTTCTCGGTACGGAAAGATACACTCATGTGACGGAGCCGGGCTACGTCATAGACGATGCGCGTCTCGGGGATCTGTCGGCCATGATGAAGCGTCTCGGGGAAGGGGAGCCGGTGCAGTACGTCATCGGGACCGAGACCTTTTGCGGCTTTGTCTTCAAGGTGACTCCGGACGTGCTCATACCTCGTCCCGAGACGGAAATGCTTGTGCGGGAAGCCTTGAAATATGCCCCATCGAAGGTCCTGGACCTCTGTACCGGTTCCGGCTGCATAGCCTGGGCAGTCGCCCTTTCGCTCCCCGGTGCCGAGGTGACGGGCGTGGATGTATCCGAAAATGCTCTGCGTGTGGCAAGGGAGCAGGATTTCACGGAAGAATTGAAAAAGAGGGGAGCGAAGGCCCCGCTTTTCATGTGTGCCGACATATTCGGGCGAGAGCCTGATTTTCCGTGCGGGCAGTTCGATGTCATAACCTGCAACCCGCCTTATGTGCGGGAAAGCGAGAGAGTCGCCATGCGCCGCAATGTGCTTGACTATGAGCCGCATTCGGCTATTTTCGTTTCAGACGAGGATCCGCTTGCATTTTACGCGGCGACGGCCGCATGGTCGCGGA
>CANPZS010000035.1 GCA_947588835.1 uncultured Bacteroidales bacterium
TGCCGGGAGCGGGACGCACGCTTTGCGGCGACACGGTAAACGCTTCGGTCAACCGAAGCGCGACAACCGGAGGATACGCGCCTCCGACGGAGTTGCGTACTTTCAAAAAATAAGGACCGAAATCAGAAACTTAGGTCCATATGTAAATGGTTGAATGTCTTGATATTGCCTTACGGGGGGGGCATTTTTCATCAAAAAAATTTCAATTTTTTATTGTCCTTTTCATAGAAATTGTTGACATTTGTATCGCCTTTATTCACTCTCTTGCAAAGAGACATGTCTTTTGCCCCCCCAATCCGGCCGCGGCATCATCCGCCTCGCTTCTTCTGTTCAATACACCCGCAAGCCGCATTTTGTCAATGCCGCCGCAACTGAACATTGTGAAGTACAACGGGTTTGGATATACTGGAATATTTTGCCAATGCTGATAAATTCAACCAAACGTTGACAATCATAGGAAAAGAACTATCATCAAGCAAAGATTACATCGAAAATTGGAAAAATACATCATTATGGTCAAATTCTAAACCACCGCAACGGCAACAATAGATTCTCATATAAATCAAGGGCGGCCCTGTCCGTCGTTTCAATGACTTTAGGGTCGCCCTTAACTTATGCAATTGCAGCGATTACAGCAAATGCTGCGATTACGGCGATTGCGTTACTGCACTTTTATCTCCTTCCTCTCGCCGTCCGCCTGCACGGCATAGAAGCTGGCGTTGTCAATGCCGCTTATACCTTCGGGAACGGTAAACTTGAAGAAGTTCGAGAACCAGAGCAGGCGGCTATCAGAACCGGATTCGCGCAATTCGAAGGCCACGGCCTCATCGCCGTTGTTCACGGTATAGGTGCGGCCGGAACGCGTGACGGAAATCGTCTTGGTGATTTTCTTGTCATCCTTGAACTGCGTGTAATATCCTACGTCGCCCACCTGATACTTCTCTATGCCGACATCATTGTTCTTGCGGTCTTCGAGATAATAGAACGCATGTTGCGGTTTGGGGTACTTGGACATATAGTCTTTCGCCTTCTTTATCATTTCTTCAGTGACGACATAGTTCCAAGTGCCGTATTGTTCAATCTGCGAATTGACCGTTTCGAAGAATCCCCACATCTCAAAGAAATCGGTAAGATTTTCATGCGCAGCCTCGCTGGCCTTCATGGCGAACTTCAGCTGCCCTTCGCCGGGATTGGATTCAACGATGCGGTCCTCGCGCAGCAATTTGAAAAGCGTGGGCCAGAAATCCTCCTTGTACCCGCACCTGTGATAATAGTTCCACAGCTGCCAGTTCATGCGCATGTGTATTTCCGTATCCTCGTTCTGATGCGTGGACGAACCCATGTTCCACCAGCCCTGATGATTAAGGCAACGCGCCGTAGCCAGGGCGCTCAGCTCTGAACCGCGCGAACAATACCTATTAAGTTTGTACAGAACGTAATTGGAAAACAGATTGTTCGAAGATTCGGTGGAGCTGGGCCAGTTGATCGCCCTTTGATGGATATGCCCCATCTCATGGGCGGGGCCCCAGGCATTGTCCTTTGCGGACATCACCTTTTCTT
Source organism: uncultured Bacteroidales bacterium (assembly GCA_947588835.1). Classification (GTDB taxonomy): domain Bacteria; phylum Bacteroidota; class Bacteroidia; order Bacteroidales; family UBA932; genus Cryptobacteroides. The sequence continues at coordinate 1,561 of CANPZS010000035.1, forward strand.
CCAGCAAGATATTCTCCAGATACGAGTTGACGAACCCTATGCGGTAATCGGAGGCCCACATGTAGCTGCCCTCGGGCGAAATGGCAAAGAGGTGGTTGTTGAACTCTTTGGGCCGGACATCCCCGATGCCCATCAATTCCTGCTCCCAGCCCACTATTTTATCCCACAGATTGATGGCCGACAATATGTCCGTCGGAACGGCCGCCTGCATCTGCTGCCTGTGGAAATAAAAGATGATATTATTGCCGCGGACGCAGAAATATTTGTAGACCGCCTTTCCTATCAGCTCCTTGTACTTTTCGTTGGTCTTGTGACGCTTCAGGTCGAAGAATCCGCTTACGTACCCGCTGCCGTACGGAATGTGCACGGTCACGGGCCCGGCCGTAGGCTTGGCGGTGTACATGATGAACAGCATCCCCGGACTGCTGAAACCGATCTTGTTGACTCCTTCCCGGAGGAAATATGTTTCCCCGGAAGCCGCAGTCTGCTTGTATCCGCCTGCATCCTCCTCTCCTATGCACTGGATGGCAAGCGACTGGCCGTGAGTATCGCCGACCAGCACGACGACGGAATCGCCGGCCTCGACGCAGATTCCGGTAGGATTGTCGAGGTCGCCGTACCGTTTGGTCATCAGTTTCTCCGCCCACTCGTCCACATTGCTGTAAGGTTCATATTCCTGCAGACGGAAATCCTTCTCCCATTCATCGTATGTATCGGTCTTCATCCGTGTGGCCAGCGCGCCGAAATATCCCGGCAAGGCATTGATCTGATCAAAGTCAACGCCGTCACGCAGCTCGGTACACGTAATGTCCTCAAAGACGGAAAGGAGCTGATGGTCCAGGTCGGTTTCGCCGTTGTACCTGTAGAACTCCATCTCATCGCAGCTCACGAAATTGTTCAGGCCGGATTTGACCGAAAACTTGATTTTGGTCACTCCCTTTTTCGTCTGGGGGAAAACAATCCGGCTCGGGGCGTTCTGCTGCTTGAAGTCATAAGACCCCTGCAATTCATAATCCTGATGCTCCTCGGTGGCTATATACAGGTCCAGTTCGCCGAAATTTCCGTTGCCGCTTCTGGAATAATAGATGATATAATCGATATCGGGGGCTCCGTCGAAGAAATATTCCAGCGTCACCGGGAATTTTGCGGACTTGTTCCATACCGAATGATACGGAGTGGCACCGGACCCGCGCTTGCCGTCGAAGGACTTATCGATTTCCTGTCCCTGCTGATGTTCGCTGTCTTCCCCGCGGGACGGAACTATCTTGATGTCGCCTTCCACCGCCACGTCCTTGACGTCCGAAGGGCGGGAATCCTGCGTCACCGTACATGAGGCCGTCACGTTATCGCCGTCCTTCCACGTAAAGACGATTTCGGCCGTCCTCTCCATATATCCCGGATTGGGCTCCGCCGTATAAAGGTAAGCCCTGTCTTCCAAAGCCTTTGTACCGGGGCTCTCCACTATCCATTCGCTTTGCTCCGACTTTTCGATCGTGTATTCCACATTGGCCGTAACGGTGACCTTGACGGAACCGCCTTCCGCAGGGGCGCGCACAGAGGGCTCCTTGATCAGGATCGCCGGGCCGTATCCCAGCTGCCTCACCTGTATCACATAGCTTCTCAACGAGGATTTGACAGTCACCTGAGCCGTCCGGAGATCGACTTCGCCGCTTGCCCTCACGGTTATCTGCACGGCCTTCGACGAAGCCTGCCCCGCAAGGCACCAGTCCGGTTCGCTGCTCTCCACGCTCCATTCTTCCTGTGTCATATTGGTGGTGACGGGTATCGACACCGCGGACGCCTCTGCCGTAAAATCCTGTTTCAGCTCGGATTCGGCGATTTCGAACACGGGCGGCTCCTTTTCGGGGGCATCCAGGCCGCAGCATTGCAGAGCCAAGCCCACCGACGCCAAAACAATAAACGATGTAATTCTTTTCATATTTTTCTCACTGCAAAAAAAAGAATGAGGGCCTCCCGTCACAGTGCGGAGTACCCTCATTGCTTTAAATCATAACAAAGGGAAACGGCCCGCGCATCCGTTCAGGACGCACGTTTATTTCCCATACAGTTTCAGCTCGGCGCCGTTCCAGTAGACATTTTCCTGACGGCAGTCACCGGCATTGCTCTTGATGACGGCGAACCGCAGATGCGTAAAGGATTCCTTCGAAGGGAGAACGCCGGAACTGAACTTCTCGCCTCCCGATGTCAGGGCGCTTTGCACTGTTCCGAGCTTGGTCCAGGTCTCGCCGTCGTTGCCGATGTAGATGTCAGTTACGGTCGGCGCGCCGTTGGCGTTGCTGTCCCGGGCCTGGAAGTCATAGGCAAAATAATTGATGGCGGCGGGAAGCACAAAGTCGATGTACTGACCGTAGACAGGATCGTTCTCGCCATAGGCATAGTCTCCGTGGCAGAAGGTCGCCGGATCGCCGTCCAGCAGACCGGGCACGCCGCTTCCGTCCCAATCAACGAGGCCGTAGGAAGAATACCCCGTGGGGCGGATTTCTTCCAGTTCGCTCCTTGCCACGACGGCATTGTTGATGCGGATAACGCAAGAGCCCGTGGCGTCATCTATAAGGAAGCTCGGATTGGACGAACTTGTAATGCGCAGCGGAAGCGCCTGCATGCCGTAGGCCATCTTGGCCTTGTCTACGGTCACCACCACCTTGGCCTTGTCGGTTCCTGCCACGAAAGGCACGATCTCTATCAAGAAGGCGTCTTCAGGCATAGGGACCAACTCCGTTTCGTTCTCCATATTGTACTTGTCCAGCACATCCGTATCCATTTCTACGGTAAAGTCGAAGTCCCACAGATTGCGGACAGGCATGACTACCTGATTTTCGATGGATACCGTCCCGGAAGTACCGACAACGTCTTCGGGATAGGCATAATCCGTAGTCTCGAATCCGAAAATGGGAGTCAGCACCTCATGAACGCACAGGAACGCATACTTGTTGTCCACCGAAATCGAATCCTGGCTGTCGGTCAATTCGAAGGGTATCACGTATGTGCCCTCTCCGTCCATGACGGCCTCCACGTCTTCCGGAGATATGGATACGTCCACCGTCTTGTACAGTTCGGAAGACGCAAACTGCAGTGAGGAGCCCGACACGGTATAGCATGTCGGAGGAATCAGCCTGTAGGCAGTGCCGTTGGCTATGTTGTAGGCTTCAAGCGTGGCCTCGTTCATGGCGTTCACGCTCACCTGTGCCATGGCGTCCAAATCGGAGCCGGACTTGTTGACTATCAGCCGATAGTCGGTCCTCTCCCCTGTCTTGTACAGAGCCAGTTCCTGTTCCCCGCTGTTTCTGAAAGAGAGGATCGTACTGAAATCGCTCAAAAACTCGTCCTTGCCGTCTTCGCACGCGCCCATGAGCATCAGCACTGCGCCCGCCAAGGCAAGCCTGTATATGTTCTTTCTCATAAAATACATCATTACAGATTTATGAAATCACTTTACGTCACCAGCCGTAGTTCTGTACAAGCAACTTGTTGCGGTCCAGCTCACGCTGCGAGAACGGATAGAGATAATGGTTCTTCTTGAAAACGCGCGTTTCGAACACATGCCTTTCCCAGAAGCCGTCCGGGGTCTGGGTAGGATCCAGGTTGCCCTGCGGATAGTCGGTGTTCATGCCGTACATCGGCCCTCCGTCGGTCTCTTCGGCAATCATCCATGTACGCGTATCGAAGTAGCGCTGTTCCTCGAAGGCGAGTTCCACGCGACGCTCCTTGCGGCACAGCTCAACCAATTGGGCGGCATCTGAAGCGGCTTCCGGATAGGACTCGGTGATGGACGGCAGGCCCGCCCTGTCGCGCAGGTCGTCCCATACATCCAGCGCCTGCTGTCTGTAGCCGGCAGGAAGGCTGACGCCCCGCTTCTCGCACTCGAAGACAGCCTCGATGAAATTGAGATAGATCTCGGCGAGACGGAAAACCGGGAACGTAATATTGCCCCAGTTGCCTGCGGCGGAGTTCTGCTTATGATCGTAGAACCGGTTCACGACATAGCCGCTCTTGGGGAAGTCGTGGCTCTTGTTGCCGTTGCCTCCCTTCGCGAAAGAGATCATAGTATAATTGTTGGCATGGAACCACCAGGTGCCGCCGAAATATACAGAGACATAGAAACGCGGTTCCCTGTCCTTGTACATATTGGGAGCATCTATGTCAAGGTCGTCGAAATTGGTCCATCCTGCGGCGGGATAATGCACGGTGGTCATCTCCAGTTCATGCTCTCCGTCATATCCGGACCGGGGATCCACCACCGGAGATCCGTCGGATTCATATCCGGTGATCGGATAGCGTCCGTCGTTCATCGCATACGCATCCACCTGCTGCTGGGTCGGTCCTACCGAACCGTAGGCCGTACCGGCCACTCCGGTGGGTACGACTCCTACTCCCATGGAATACCTGCCCGTATATCCGTCCGTCCAGATCAGCTCGCTGTTCCATGTCTCGTTCAGGACGCCGGCATAGTCCTCGCAAGGATTCCCGTTCCCGGCCCTGTACAGTTCATATACGCCCATGTCGATGACTTTCTTCGCGGCTTCGGCGGCCTTGAGCCATTTGGAAGCGTCGTATGTCTGCGGAAACAGATTGACTCCGGACAGTTCAGGGAAATCCGGTGTCTCGGGATTCTTCATCGAAGCATACATCGTGTTGCCGTTGAACAGGTCGCGGGCGGAATAAAGCAGAAGCCTTGAAATCACCGCATAGCAGGTCCCTTTCGTGGCCATCCCGTAATCCGTGGGCTCGTAGCTCGTCCTTATGGCGTCAGATTCGGCGCAGGCGGTCATTTCGCTGACCACATAGTCCACGCACTCCTCCCACGTGTTGCGGGGACGGTACAAGGCCTCGGTGCTGGCCGTGAAGTCCAGAAGCTCGTCGCCCAGCAAGAATACCGGACCGTAGTCGCGCATCATCAGGAAATAATAGTATGCGCGGGCGAAACGTGCCTGCCAGCGGTACTTCTCCAGTTCGTTCCAGTCGGCCAGAGGGTCGGAGCAACGGTCTACGTTCTGCAGGAAGATGTTGCACTCGCGGATTCCGCGATAATACTGGTCCATCTTATAATAAGGTACCGTAGAAGCATTCCAGGATCCGAAATTGATGTACCTGTATGCCCGGTCGTAGCCTATGGTGCACTCGTCGGAAGCACCCAGATAAGGGTCATAGTCTCCCAAAAAGTTGCGCCACGGCACGGGAAGAAACGACATGGCGTTAAGCCAATACTGTTTTACCGTATTCCTCGATTCCCAGATCTTGTCGAAAGTCAATTTCTCGTCTTCCTGTCTGTCGAGGAAACTTTCGCAGGACGAAAGCATCATGCCTCCGGCCGCAAGACATACCAATATAATTGCCTTTATCTTGTTCATAGCTTTATCAGATTAGAAGTTAGCATTGAAACCGACAGAAACGACGCGGTTGAGAGGATAGCTGCCTCCGTCCGAAGATCCTTTCTCCGGGTCCCACAGCTTGAACGGGCTGAACTGCAGCAGATTGTTCCCCGATACATAGAAACGGAGAGATTTGATGAATGTTTTCCTCAACAGGTTCGGCTGCATAGAATATCCTATCTCCACACTCTTAAGACGCATAAAGGCACCGTTGCGCAGCCACCACGTGGACGTCTGGCTGTTGTTGGATGCGCCTGCGCCGCCGCTGCCCATGCTGAGACGCGGATAGACGGCAGCGGCATTCTGTTCGGGCGTATTGTCCGACATCCATACCTTGCCGTAAATGTCTTCATTGATGGCGCCGCGCTCCATGTTGCCCGAAGAGAACGGACTCCTGACGGAAGAACCGCCGAGGAAGAAGCTCACATGTCCTACTCCCTGGAAGAACACGTTCACGTCCAAGCCTTTCCACTGGGCAGTGGCTCCGAAACCGTAGATGATTTCAGGCAGGTTCGTATAGCCGATGGCCACCTGGTCCAAGGAGTTGATTATACCGTCTCCGTTGATGTCCTGATATTTTATGTCGCCCACGCGGTATTCACCGAAATTCTGTACCGGGCTGTTGTCGATTTCTTCCTGGCTTTCGAACAGTCCTAAGGCCACCAGGCCGAAAGGCTGCATCGAGCCGCCGGATCCGAACGGCTTGCCTATCCTGTTCTGGTATTTGTACTCCCAGTCGGGCTCGTCGTTGTTGAGGAGCTTGTTGCGGTTGTATGTGAAATTGCCGCGCGCCGTCACCATCACGTCGCCGATCTGATGCGCGTATTCGAGGGTGGCGTCAATTCCCCTGTTGAGCGTCTCGCCCACGTTTACATAAGGTATGGTAGAGAGTCCGGCGATGGCGGGAAGTCCTGCGCGCTGGAGGAAGATTCCGCTGCGGTACTCACGGAAATAGTCGGCCTGCAGCTTCAGCTGGTTGAAAAGCGAAAGCTCGAATCCCAAGTTCAGCTTCAGAGCCTCTTCCCACGAAGCGTCCAGGTTTTCCACCTCGCCTATACGGATGCCTCCGCCGCCGTTGCCGCCTGTCTGGCCGTAAGACCAACTGCCGCCTCCGACTATGCTGGATTCATATACCCAGCGGCGTCCGCCGCCTATCTCATCGTTGCCGACCTTTCCGTAGGAGCCTTTCAGCTTCAATGAGTTGACCACATTAGTCAAAGGCTCGAACCATTTTTCGTTGGATACCAACCAGCCCGCGGCCACGGCCGGGAAGAAGCCGAAACGGTGTCCCCTGGCAAAGTTCTCGGAACCGTTGTATCCCACATTTATCTCGGCGAAATACCTGTTGCGGTAAGAATAGGTCAGACGGCCTGCGATTCCCTGATCCTTGTAGGGCAGGGCCGCGTCTCCGCTGCCGGCATGGGTGTTGGTGTAAATCTTGTGATTGTACAGCAGCAGGGCGCCGACATTGTGGATGCTGTTGAAAATGCGGTTGTAATTGAGCGACGCCTCCATATAGGTGGTCATCGAACCGGAGCTCCCGATGCCGAAACTGAGCGATTCAGTACCGGTATGCACGGGATCCCATATGCCGTCTCCGTTGTTGTCGTCATACCTTAGGCTGCCGTCCTCGGCGCGTCCGCGTGCATGATAGAACGTAGGCACTTTGCTGCGGCGCTGTATAGTGGTGTTCCAGGCGTCCCACGAGAATTTGAAGTTGGCGTTCAGACCTTCGAGCGGCTCCCACAGGGCGCCTATGTCCTGCTTGATGCCGATGAGGGACTGCGAGGAGTTCCAGAACTGTTCGCGGTAGCCGGAGTGGACGAGCATGTTCCAGGGATTGAATCCGGAGTCGGTGCTCGGGCCGGAGATGGTGCCGTCGGAATATTGCACCGGGAACGCGTTCGGAGAAGTCATGAACGCATAGGACCATATCTCGCCGTCATTGTCGCCGTGGCCGGGGCCGAACGATTTCTCGTATATGTTGGCGAGATTGAGGCTCAGCACCGTGCTCTTGGTGAGGTTCAGGTCCACGTTGGCGCGGAAGTTGAATTTGTTGTAGCGGATTGAAGAATCATATCCGTAGATGTTTCCCGCCGTCTTGTAGATGGAGTTCTCGTGGTAGAACGATCCGGCCACATAGTATTTGACGATGTCGCTGCCGCCGGTTATGTTCACATTCGTGCGCTGGTTGGAGGCCATGTCGTTGAACAGGGCGTCGAACCAGTTCACGTTGGGATACAGGTCGGGATCGGAGCCGTCGCGATACTTCTGGATGTCTTCCGCCGAATAATACTGCGTGCCGAAGGCTTCGTTGTACAGTTCCGCCCATTCGGCCGACCCGAGCATCCTGGGCTTTATCGTAGGCTGGGTAACACCGACCTCCGTGCGCACGTTGATCTGCGGCTTGCCCACTTCTCCTTTCTTGGTAGTGATCAGAATGACGCCGTTGGCTCCCCGCACGCCGTATACGGCCGAGGCGGATGCGTCCTTCAGGATGGAGAACGAGGCTATGTCATCGGTGTCCACCAGGTCTATGTCCCTTTCGATGCCGTCGACCAGGACAAGCGGATTAGATGAGCCCATGAAAGATGAAACGCCCCTGATGTAGAAATCGGCGGCGCTGTTCTTGCCGGGCTCGCCCGAACGGCTCATCGACACGATGCCCGAAAGCTGTCCGGCCAGCGCCGAGGACAGTGAGGCCGAGGGTACGGAAAGCTTGTTAACGTCCAGCGTGCTGATGGCGCCCACGACGCTTTCCTTCCGCTGGCTGCCGTAACCCACGACGACCACCTCGTCGATCTGCTCGGTGTCGGGCTCCAGCGAAACGTCAATCACGGTCTGGTCGACGATGGCCACTTCCACGGTCTTATAGCCGATGCAGGAAAATTCGAGAACGCCGCCGAGGCCCTCGATGTTGATGGAATATTTTCCGTCAAGATCGGTGATGACACCGCTGGTACTGTTTTTCAGATAGACGGAAACACCTACGGCCGGCTCCTTCGTGTCGCCGCTGATCACCGTACCGGTAATCGTCCGTCTCTTCTGTTGAAGGAGATTCTCAGAAACGTCCTTCCCTCCCCGCAGGGGATCGGCCATGGCTGACGCCGGCACGAGCAAGGACAACAGCAAGAACGCCATTGCGGTTTTCGCCCCCCCCGAGGACTTAAATTGTAAAATCGATTGCATCAATATATGGTTTAATTAGTTATAGCCTTCTGAACTATCCGGGCATCGGCCCGATGAATCCTATACAGGTTCGTTGTCAGGTTAGTGCTCAAAAGCAACAGTTTTAGTGGTTAGTGTCAGGACAGGTCTTATCCTATCTGCAAATATATTCAATTTTCGCAAATTACAAAACACTGACGTGGAAAATTTTACGTGAACCGCGCCTTACATCGGCAAAATTGCAAATTTCTCAGTATATGGAATATTGATGTCCATATGCTCAAATTTAATTCCTATTTTTTCCTGCAATTTTTCAATAAGCTTAGAAGACTGCTTATCAGACGTTACGAAATATCTCACTTCCGGCGTACACTCGGCCTGGGCAAATATTTTTGCGTCATTCGGAATAATCAGGCGATTTTCTACTGAAACTTCATTTGCTTTTCTTGCCATATAAGGAAACTCGTGTCAAGTATGACGCTATATGACTGCTCCTTACGCATATGCTCCCCGTATCCCTAAAATATACTTATCTACATCCAGACCGTCATATCTGTCACCGACCTTTTCAATCAGACCGTCAAGATAGTCACTTTCGAATGAAGGTTTATAGTCAATAATTTTCAGCAACTTCAGAGAACTTCTGTCTATCTCTCCGGTTTCTATGTTCTGTTTTGCCTGAGCCTGTATTCCGAATTCCTTGTACAGGAGATTTCTTTCCTCGTTCTTTAATGTTTCACGATCTACGGAGATGACAATCGTTCCGTAATCTTTAGTCTCAAGATGAATGTTCGATTTATCTTTTCCTCCGGCATCCACAAGTATGCCGTAGAAATAAACCTCAGCATCAACCCACAGTACCTCCGAACGTTTAAAATGAGTTGTCGGCGTAATCCTCAATAAACTTTCCCTGTGGTCAGCCGTTCTGAATTCAAAATCATAGTTGTATTTTATAGCCATGTTTTGAATCTGTTCGACAGCTCTGGCGGATTGCAATTCAAGAGAATCAATAGATTGCGTGGAAGCAATCATAGACATGACTCCTGCAAATGCGACTTCCGCCTGTTTTGTAACCTTAAAAATATTTCTGACAGAACCGGACTCCAGATTATAGGTGATAAGCGGCCTGTTTCTTTGCATCCCCGGATAAAGCAGAGGTTCAACATTTGACAATAGTGAAATAATCTCCTTGATGTCATAATTATCAGGAGTAAGCGGGTTATTACCTTTCTGCCCCACGATATGAATTTCTATTTGTCCGGTCTGTCTCATATCTTTTGCAAAAATAAACATAAAATTATAAAATCATAGGGTTTCCGGCCGGGGCCGGCATTGGGGAGAAATGACTATTTTTGCGGAACTGAAAATTATATAGATGAAAAGCATGTGCAATCTTTACCGCGTCTGCATATTGTGCCTTATGATGCAGGCCGCGCCGTCCTGCTCGTCCCCCGGGGAGTTCGTGCCGCGTGAGGGAGACCTCGTTTTCGTAACGGCGCAGGGCTCTCCTTTTTCCGAGGCCGTCGCCGACGCCACCGCGCAGGGGGATTCGCTGAAGTTCGACCACGTGGCGATAGCGGCCGGCACCGGCGGTGAGACCTGCATAATCGAAGCCACTCCCTCCGGCGGGGTGGCGCGCCGCAGCTGGAGCGATTTCACGGCCTCGTTCCGCTCCGGGGACGGCGGGCAAGGCTTCATAGTCAAGAGGGTGACCGTCGATTTTCCTGTGCGCGACGCCATTCGCGCGGCCGAAAGCCATATCGGCGAAGAATACGACTGGAGCTATCTGCCCGGCAACGGCAGGATGTATTGTTCGGAATTGGTCTACGAGAGCTACCGCGGCTATGACGGCCGGCCTCTGTTCCATGCCGTGCCCATGAATTTCAGAAATGCTGACGGCGAGCTGCCGGCGTTCTGGAGGGAATTGTTCGAAGCCCTCGGCGAGCCCGTGCCGGAGGGAGTGCCAGGCACGAATCCCAACGACATGTCGAAAGAGCCTGTGCTCAAAGAAGTCTACAGATATCTGCCACGCACCGCCGTTGGCAGCATCGGCGGCAGCAACAGCGACGCCAGCCGCACAACGGACAGTGCCAGCGGCAGCAACTAAAGCACATGCGGCGGCGACCTGGAGCAAAAAAATATTGGACAATGAATTATTATTGCTATATTTGCAGTCCTTTTGGAAAATCCGGCCGCTGCCGGGGCTCCGGAGGAAGATATTATTAAATTAATCAACAAAATGATCAAACAGTACGAAACCGTTTTCATTGCAACTCCCGTTTTGTCTGATGCTCAGATGAAGGAAGCGGTTGCCAAGTACACTTCGCTCATCAAGGACAACGGTGGCGAAATCGTGTACGAAGAGGATTGGGGTCTGCGTCCGCTCGCATATTCCATCCAGCACAAAACCACAGGTTTTTATTATCTCATCGAATTCAAGGCGGAGCCCTCATTCATCGAGACCCTTGAAGTACAGTACAAGCGCGACGAAAGGATAATCCGTTTCCTCACCGTGTCGCTCGACAAACATGCCGTAGCGTACGCAGAGAAGAGACGTGCCGCAAAGGCCGCCAAGAACACGGCCGCCGAAGCCGCTCCCGCGGCGGAAGCTGCGGCAGAACAGGCGCCCGCAGCCGAGACCGCCCCTCAGACGGAGGCTCCCGTGACGGCGCCGGCAGAGTCCGAGTCCAACGAACAATAATGGAGGAATAACATCATGGCACAGAACGAAAACAACGGAATCCGTTATCTCAACCCTCCTACAGTGGAAGTGAGAAGGAAAAAATATTGCCGTTTCAAAAAGGCGGGCATAAAATACGTGGATTACAAGGACCCCGAGTTCCTCAAGAAATTCCTCAACGAGCAGGGAAAAATCCTCCCGCGCCGCATCACCGGCACCTCGCTGAAATTCCAGAGAAAGGTGGCCCAGGCCGTCAAGAGGGCACGCTCCCTCGCCCTTCTCCCTTATGTGACCGACCTTCTTAAATAATCTGCCTTATGGAAATTTTGCTCAAGAAAAACGTTGCTAATCTCGGCGAGGCCGGAGACATCGTGAATGTGAAGGCGGGTTATGCCCTGAATTATCTTGTTCCCCAGGGTTTCGCGGCGGTGGCCACGGCTTCCGTCAAGAAACAATATGAGGAGACTGTACGCCAGAGGGCCCACAAGGAGGCCAAGCTCGTCGCAGAGGCCGAGGCCCTTGCGGCCAAGATATCGTCGTCGCTCATCAAGATCACCGTCAAGGTGAGCGAGAACGGCAAGATCTACGGTTCGGTAAGTCCCGCCCAGCTCGCGGAGGCGCTTGTCGCCGCAGGCTGCGAGGTGGACAAGAAGGATATCACCATCCTTGCGGACGAAGTCAAGACCACAGGCACCTACGAGGCGTCCGTAAAGGTCTACAAGAACGTCAAGGCCGATTTCAATTTTGAAGTGTTGGCCGAAGAATAACGGGCACCGGCCTGAAAAGGAAAACGCCCGGATGTCCTGAAAAGGATGTCCGGGCGCTCTCTTTATTGCTTTTTCTTCTTTTCGGGCGGATTCTCTTCGGGGTGGTAATCCTTGTATTTGAAGCGGCGGATCTTCTTGGTGGCCGTCTTTTCGAACGGTTCCTTCATCGCTTCGACCTCGTTTATCTTGGAATTCTTGCCGACCTTCTTGTTTACATATTCCAGGACAGTGTTCTTCAGCGTCTGCAGATTCTCGAAGAACTTGTCCTCCGCCGCCTGGTCCCAATTGAGCACGTTGTCGTCGAATTTCACCAATGCAACGAGTTTCCCTTCGCGTTCCATGACAAGCGATTCGTTCACGCCCTCGATGTCGTTTATCACCATTTCGATTTCTTCGGGGTATATGTTCTCCCCCGACGAGCCGAGGATGGTGTTGTTCAGACGTCCCTTGATGAAATAATAGCCGTTCTTGTCGACAGTGGCTATGTCGTTGGTGCGGAACCATCCGTCTTCGTCTATCACTTTCAGGGTGCGTTCGGGGTCACGGTAATAGCCGAGCATGACGTTCTGGCCGCGGACCATTATCTCGCCCTCCCCCGTCTCCGGATTCACGTCGCCCAACTTCACTTCCACGTCATAGGCCGCGATTCCTATCGAGCCTACTTTTGTCTTGCCCACCAAGGCATTGCACACGAGCGGCGCGGTTTCGGTCAGGCCGTAGCCGATGGCGTAGGGGAAACGGCATTTTATAAGGAATTCCTCCACCACGGGATCGAGCTTCGAACCGCCTATGCCGAAGAAATGCAGCCTGCCGCCGAACGTTTTGTGGAGCCTGCTTCCTACAAGACGGTAAAGCATCCAGGGCCAATGTTTTTCCAGCCACGACAGGATGCGGCTGCTCCGTATGGTGGGAAGGACGCTGTTCCTGTACACTTTTTCTATGATGAGCGGCACCGAGCACATGACGTGCGGACGGATTTTTTTCATGGCCGCCATCAGCACGCTGGGTGTCGGCGGCTTCTTGAGATAATAGATGCTTGCACCGACGAATATCGGATACAGGCATGATATGCTCATCTCGTAGGTATGGGCGAGCGGCAGAATCGACAGGAAACGGTCCCTGCTGGTGCACTTGTGGGCCTTGAGCGATTCTATGATATTGTGGCACAAGTTTCTGTGGCTCAGCATTACGCCTTTGGCATGGCCCGTCGTGCCGGACGTGTATATGATGGTGGCCAGATCATCCGCCTGGGGATCCTTCACCCAGCCGTCGCACTGGAACGCGTTGTCGTCTTTCTTGATGAATTTGAAGGTCTCTATGTCTATGACGAGCGTCATCCTGTCCATTATCTGCGGAGAGAGCTTGCCGAGACAGCTTTGGGAGATGAACACCGCCTTGGTATCGGAATGCGTGAGTATGTTGGAGACTTCGTTTTCGGAGGCGTCGGGCAGAATCGGTATTGCCACCCTACCGAAAGCGGTGACGGCGAAGAAAGCCACGGACCAGTTGGGCATGTTGGAGGACAGGATGGCCACCTTGTCTCCGGCGCTGACGCCGAACCGCGACAGGTTCTGCGATATCCTGTCGCATTTCTGTTTGAATTCTCCGTATGTATATGATTCCGAGCCGTCGACGTATTGGAGCATCGGCCTGTCCCAATATGTCGCCGTAGAATATTCGTATAGTTTAAGCAGCGTCGTGATATAATGCTCGCGAAGCAGCTTCTTCATATTATAGACGTTTTTCATGAAAGGAAAGCGTTTTCTATGATTTTAATGTGTAATGTAACCTGATGCGTTCCTGCCGACAAGGTGCATGCCTTCATATATTTCCTGAATGCGCTGCATGTCAGCCCTGAAATCGCCGCTCGGCTCGAAACGTTGTCCGATGCCGATGTGTTTGGTGCCCCAGTCGAAATAGCTCAGATAGATCGCCGCGCCTGTTTCCTTGGCGATCAGCAGGCAGCCCGTTTTCCAATGTTTCACGGGCTTGCGCGTCCCTTCGGGGGCGATGGCGAGGTGGAACGTGTCCACGCCCTCCATCTCGTTGATGAGGCTTTTCACCATCGCAGAGGAGCCGGACCTGTCCACGGGGATGCATCCACAGGCCCTGAGTATGGGACCGAGCGGCCAGAAAAACATTTCTTTCTTGATCATCACATGCGCCACGCGGCCGAACTGCGTGTAGAAAAGGTATGAAATGATGAAGTCCCAGAAAGAAGTGTGCGGCACTCCGAGCAATACCGCTTTTTTCTCGGGAGCCGGACCGTTGTCCGCGGTCCAGCCGAGCTTTCTGAGGCACCATCCGCAGAACCGGGACCAGCGGGGCCCGTATGTGGTCTTGTTTTTTGCCATGTCACCCTATGTTTACGTCTTCCAGTTCCTCTTCGCTGCGGAGGTTCCTGCGGATGAAGTTCTGGCGGACACCCGTGTTGACCCCCATGTAAAATTCCATTATGTCGGCGATGGATTCGTCGTCGCTCAGCTTGACAGGGTCCAGGCGCATGTCTTCCCCTATGAAATGCACGAACTCATCCGACGATATCTCTCCGAGGCCTTTGAAGCGGGTTATCTCCGCTCCCGCCCTGAGAGCGTCCACGGCGGCGTCCCTCTCGTCCGCATTGTAGCAGTAGCGCGTCTCTTTTTTGTTCTTCACCCTGAACAGAGGTGTCTGCAGGATGTGCACGTGCCCGCGCCTGATGAGGTCGGGATAATATTTCATGAAGAACGTGAGGACAAGCATGCGGATGTGCATCCCGTCATCGTCGGCATCCGTAGCGACTATGATATTGTTGTATCTGAGGTTGTCTATGTCGTCCTCCACGCCGAGCGCGGATATCAGAAGATTCAGCTCCTCGTTTTCAGCCACCTTCCTGCGGCTCTCCTTGTAACAGTTGATAGGCTTGCCGCGCAGGCTGAAGACGGCCTGGTAGTTTGCGTTCCTGGCCTTGGTGATGGTTCCGCTCGCGGAGTCGCCCTCGGTGATAAAGATGCTCGATTTTTCGGGCTGGTCCTCCATGTTCTTCGGGGCGCGCTCGTTGTAATGGTAGCGGCAGTCGCGGAGCTTGCGGTTGTAGACGCTCGCACGCTTGTTGCGCTCCCGCGTTTTTTTCTGTATGCCGGATATTTCCTCGCGCTCCTGCTGCGAAGACTTGATTTTCTCTTCAATTATGGGAACGATCTCCTTGTGGATGCGGAGGTAGTTGTCCAGATTCTTGGCTATGAATTCGTTGACAAAGCTGCGTATGGTAGGTCCGCGGTCTACGGCCGCAGTGCCGTCGGCTCCTCTCAAGGCAGTGCCGTCATCGTTCCTCTCCTGTTTTTCCCACATGTAGGTCGACCCGAGCTTGGTCTTCGTCTGGCCTTCGAAATTGGGTTCCTGAATCTGTATGCTGATGGCGCCGACAACCCCCTGCCGCACGTCTTCCGGGGCGTAGTTTTTCTTGTAGAACTCCTTCAGTGTCTTGGCAATGGCCTCCCTGTATGCCGCAAGGTGGGTGCCGCCGTCGCGGGTGTTCTGGCCGTTCACGAACGATGAAATGTTTTCCCCGTAGCTGCCGCCGTGGGTGAGCACTATCTCTATGTCCTCGCCCTCGAGGTGGATCGGAGGATAGAGCGGAGTCTCGTTCATGCTGTCGTTCAGAAGGTCGAGAAGGCCGTGTTCGGATTTGTACGGCGTGCCGTTTAGGATAAGCGTAAGGCCTTTTTTGAGGTAAGAATAATTCTTTACCATTGTCTTCACGTATTCCATGTTGTACGCGAAGTCGCCGAACATCTCTTCGTCGGGGACGAAGCGCACCAGCGTCCCGTTCTTTTCATTGGTGGCGTCCATCCCCTGATTCAGCAATTTTCCGCGGGAGAAGTCGGCGAAGGATGTCCGTCCGTCGCGGAATGATGCCACATAGAACGATGAAGAAAGGGCGTTCACGGCTTTGGTGCCGACGCCGTTCAGGCCTACGGATTTTTTGAAATTGGTGTCGTCGAACTTGCCTCCGGTGTTCAGCCGGCTCGTGGCGTCCACCACCTTGTTGAGCGGTATGCCGCGGCCGAAATCCCTGACGCTCACCTCCCTGCCTTCGATGGTGATATGCACCTGCCTGCCGAAGCCCATGGAGAATTCGTCGATGGAGTTGTCTATTATCTCTTTGAGCAGGACATATATGCCGTCGTCCGGATTCTCGCCGTTGCCGAGACGGCCGATGTACATGCCGGCGCGTCTGCGTATGTGTTCGTTCCAGTCGAGCGTCTTTATGCTCTCGTCATTATAGGATCCGGCATTGACGCCGTTGTGTATGTCCTCTGCCATATAAAAATCGTATTCGGGTACAAAATTACGAATATTTTACGACAGTGCGAAAAATTGCGCCGGCCTTTGAGTCGCCCGCGGACGGGCTGTCCGGCGGTCCGGAGCTATCTGACAATGCCCGTCACGAAAAGATTAATAAGTGGTCTGGACGGCGAATTGGTGATGAGCGTAAGCATTATGACGGTCTCGCCTTTCGGCAGGCCGGAAGTGTCTATCTTCACCGTGAACGAGCTCCTTTTGCCGGGCGCAGTGTCGGGCACCGGCGACGCGGTGGCCGACGGGGAGTCGGAATCCGTTTTGTAGCAGCGGAATACGTCCTTGCCCCTGTTCACGAACGAAAAGGCGGCAATGACCGCATTGCCAGCCTGTACGGTGCCGAAGGTGAATGTGCTCTGGTCGAAGACGGGCTGCGAGCCGTTTTTTTTCTGTTCTTCGCTCCATGAGCCGAAATTCTCTTTGGTGACGGTCCATGCGCTGATGCCGGCGGCATAGCTTGTGCCGTTCACCACGGGGGTGGCATAATAATGGTTCGTGCCCCACAGGCTCCTGTCCGACCTGGCCGTAAGCGTCATCTTTGCGGTCTTCCCCGCCGGAACGGGATTGGGTGCGACAGAAACGCTGAAGTTGGGGGAAAGGTCTTTGAAGGTCACGTTCAGGGGTTTGTTGCCGAGGTTGGCCACCGTCAGTTCTTCGCTTTTGCTTTCGCCCTGCTCCATGTTGCCTATCTTGATGTCGGTCTCTTTCATGCCCAAGTCGCCGAACCTATGCGCTCCGTACAGTTCGGAAAGGCTTTTCTTCTTGCTGTGGACCACTCCGCGCAGCTTGAGGATGACCGGCTTGTCGAGCCCTGAAACGTATACGGTCAGGAATTTGTTGAAAGGATAGGGGCCGTCCTCGTTTTTGAAGGTGGTGGCTATGGCGGACGTCTCTCCGGGCCGGAAGGGCTCACGGCTCCATTTTACGTCGGTGCATCCGCAGGACGGGACCACTTCGTAAATGGATAAGGGTTTGTCGCTTACGTTAGTCGCGACGAAGGTACAGGTCAGCGGCCCGTCGCTTTCCAGCACGTCCCCGAAATCATGGACCTTCTTGTCGAATTTTATGACGTCCTCGGAGCGCACCTGCGCGTACGCGGCCGTCCCGCACAAAGTCAGCGCACAGAGAAAAAATATGGCAATAACAGAAATCCGTCGCATAATCCGTTCAATTTTAGGGCGGTGTCAGCCGCCGGAATGCATACTACAACAAAGTTAGTGCCTTTTTTTGGAATTATGATAATGAATGCTAAATTTGCAGGAACGAAAACAACAATTAAAAGATATAGAATATGGCTTACAAGATTTCCGAAGATTGCGTTGCATGCGGTACATGCATCGGCGAATGCCCGGTCGGAGCTATTTCCGAAGGCGACATCTATCATATTGACCCTTCGCTGTGCGCGGACTGCGGCACATGCGCCGAGGTTTGCCCCACCGGTGCCATTCATCCCGAATAATCGGGAATTTGCTGATATAATGGCCGGCTCCCGCCGGCTTTTTTTGTTTTAAGGCAGGTCGTCAAAACTGATGCCTGCCTTTTTCAAACGTTTTCGGTCATAGATCTTTTTCGATTTGTGGAGTGTCGGCCTCATTGAAACCGGCCTCCCGTGCCTGGCAATCTCTTCGAGCCTTGCAGCCCTGCGGTTCGCGAGCATAAAGTCCGCCTCCGTAATCCGCAGCTTCTTCATTTTTATCTTCGGTTTCATAGTCAATAAGTTTTGTTACACCAAAAACAATCGTTTATAAAAAAGACCGTCCGATACTTTCGAAGCACAAGATCAGACCAATCTTATGGCGTTGATGATTCTCCCGCACCGGACGCCTTCGCGCCTGGCGGAAAAGAAAGATTCGTCGGTATATGTGTCAATCCCGGTGACCTGTATGCCGGCGGAAGGGACGCCTGCATCTTCCAGCAGCCAGCGGTTGGCCTCGAACAGGTCGATGTGATGCCCGCCCGACATGGGAGTACCGTCGCCATGGCCTCTGAAAGACCAGATCCGTTCAATAGGGAAACCGGCCTTCTTGAAGTGCTCGGCCACTTCTTCGCCGACCTGAAAACTGTCCGGTCCGATACCCGGGCCTATGACGGCGCGCAGATCTTCGGGCCTGCACCGATATCGCTGCGCCATCACGTTGATAGCCTTTTGCGAAATATGCATTACCGTCCCCTTCCAACCGGCGTGAATGGCTGCGACGACTCTTTTTGTCGGGTCATACAGCAGCACCGGCACACAGTCGGCCGTTCTAACGCCTATGGCAACCCTTTGAAGGTTAGTAATAAAGGCATCATATCCATCCAGATCTTCACCGGACAAATCCGGCCTGTCAATGACCGCCACCCTGGAATCATGGACCTGACGGCCTTGTATCACGGGGTACGGCAGTTCCGCGTCTCTCCTCGTAGAAAACGCTTCCGCTCCAGGCCCCAGATCGTATTTCAGCAAGTCCGCATACATAATGCGAAGATACTCTTTTTCCGCGGCATCCTCAAACCGAAGCCCCACTTACTTTCAAAAGGCAGTCTTTCATGTTTCACAAAACACCCCGGCAAACAGTTCCGTAATATCCGTGACAGATTTTGGAACAGTATCAACAATTAGAATTTTTGTATATACAGTCGTATATGTGAAGAACTTTCACTATATTTGTGGAGTAATAACAATCTTGAGAGATATGCAAACTGATATAAACCGTCTGAAAGTAGTTTTAGCAGAGAAGAAACGAACCAACAAATGGCTGTGTGAACAGTTGGGGGTAAATCCTTCCACTGTTTCAAAATGGTGTACGAACAGTTCCCAGCCTGATTTGCAAACTCTTGTGAAGATATCAAGACTGTTGGAAGTAAGAGTCGACGACTTATTGAGAACCGAATAAATGAATATATGGGGACAGGCAAATTATATAAATATCTGGATTTCAACGGCGGATTGATGATGCTACATTATAGTAACCTTCAATTTACCAATGCTACGCAGTTGAACGACCCGTTTGATTGCCACCCCTCACTCATTGATTTCTCCAATGTTCCGAAAGAAGCATGTAGAGGTGCCATATAAAGAGATTGCTGCCGGGGCAAAATGATGATAATGGACCTATTGATTGGAAAGAGGTTCGGGCTTTTCCTAAAATCGGAGGAGAGTGTTTCGATTCTGTTTATTTGGGAATCAAAATGAATACAGATGAGAAATCAAAAATAATAAGCCTTGCACGAAAGCTTAGAAGCTGTTTTGAAATTATACAAAAAATCTGTTAAGCATAATCTGGACGCAGGCCAGCTGGACCATAGCCTCA
>CANPZS010000036.1 GCA_947588835.1 uncultured Bacteroidales bacterium
AAAACTTCCTCTTTTCTCCGCCACCTCCGAAGCCTCATAAAATGTCCGTCATGCCCGTTTAAATCCGTAACGTCCGGGCGGAATCCGACGCCATATTTCAATGTTCTGCAAAACGCCCTTTTAGTAGTGCAGCAAGATTGATAATGAAAAAACTATAATTGGCGTGCATCCCCGGGGTCGTTCCCCGTTTTCCGTGAATCGGGAAGATTCGTACGGAAGCAATGCGGTTGTCGCAATTAGGTGGAACAGAGTTCAATCGGAAAAAGTAATGTTTAATTTAATGTATCAGCTTATGAAAAAAGCGAGAATGTTTTTGATCGCCGTCCTGGCGTTCTGGCTGTCCGCCCTCTCGGCCGGCGCGCAGAACGTCACCGTGACGGGCGTGGTCACGGACGCGGGTACGGGAGAGCCCCTTGCCGGAGCTACGGTCCGGGTGTCGGGCAGCCTGACCAAGTATGCCATGACCGATTCTTTCGGAAACTATTCACTTTCCTCCGTCCCTTCATCGGCGACGCTTGAAGTGATGCTGCTCGGATACGAGAGCGCTACGGTCCGGGTGGAAGGGAAAACCGTCGTCAACGTGGAGCTCAGGCCTGACACCGAATATCTCGACGAGACCATAGTTGTCGCCTACGGCGTTCAGAAAAAATCTTCATTTACCGGATCAGCCGTTCAACTGAGCGGAGAAAAACTTGAAAAGATGCAGTCCACCAACATCTCCAAGTCATTGGAAGGAGCCGTGGCGGGACTTATGACCGCAGCCTCTTCCGGTACGCCGGGATCGGGCGCCAGCATCCAGATCCGCGGTTTCGGTTCCGTCAGCGCATCCACGAGTCCGCTTATCGTGGTGGACGGCGTCCCGTACGAGGGCAACCTCAATTCCATACCGACGATGGACATTGAATCCCTGACCGTCCTCAAAGACGCGGCCGCCAACTCCATGTACGGAGCCCGCGGATCCAACGGCGTCATCATCATCACTACCAAGCGCGGCGCGGCAGGCAAAATCCAGATCAACTTCGACGCCAAAGTCGGCGTGAACTCACGCGCCGTTCCTTCGTATGACATCATAACCGATCCGGGCGAATATTACGAAATGGCATGGGAAGCCCAGCGCAACATGGCCTATTACACCGGAGTCATGGATCTTGCACAGGCCGGAGCCTATGCTTCCGCCGCCCTGCTTTCCGAACAGCTCGGTCCCTACAACATATACAAGGGCATAGCCGACGAAGAGATAATCGATCCCCGTACGGGAAAGCTCAACAGCGCCGCGAACCAGCTCAAATGGACGGACCAATGGAACAGGGACGTATTCCGCAGAGGCATCCGTCAGGAATACAACATCTCCGCGGCCGGCGGCTCGGAAAAGACGAAAGCCTATATGTCGGCTTCGTACCTCAGCGACGAGGGCTATGTTCCCAACTCGGGATTCGACCGCATATCCCTCCGCGCCAAGGTGGACCACAGCATAGGACGCTTTATTGACGCGGGCCTGAACATAGCGTTTTCCAGCACGGACCAAAAGCAATACAACGACTATGAGAGCTCCAATTATTCCAACCTGTTCTTCTTCAGCCAGGCCATAGCCCCTATATATCCTATCTATCAATATGATCTGGCGACGGGAGAACGTCAGTTCAATGAGCTCGGCCAAGCTCTCTACGACTGGGGCGAAACGGGCAGGGCATACGCTCCAACCTTCAACCCCTACGGACAGATGATGTCTTCGCAAATGAGCACGATCCGTGACAACGTGTCGTCACGCGGATACATCAATTTCAAGATTCTGAAGGATCTCGTATTTTCAGTGAACGTTGCGTACGATGTCTTCAACACGAAAGTCAATTCGTACCAGACGCCTATCGGAGGCGACGCCCAAAACGTGGGCGGACGCGGCGATCAATCCATGTCCCGCTACACGGCGCTGAATGCTAACCAGCTCCTGACTTGGTCTCCCACTTTCGGAACCGACCATAGTCTGACAGTCCTTTTGGGCCATGAGACCAAACAGGACCGCAGTTATGGACTGGAAGGTCAAATGACCAATTTCGTGAACAAAGACGTTCCGGACTTCCAGAATGCGGTGGTTTATCAATATATGACTTCAAGCACCTCCGAATATTTTCTTGAGGGATTCTTCGGCCGTGCCGAGTACGAATATGCCAACAAATACATAGCGTCAGCGTCATACCGAGTTGACGGATCTTCCCGGTTCCATCCTGACAGACGCTGGGGCAGCTTTTGGTCCGTCGGCGCTTCCTGGAACGCCAAGAACGAACTCTTCCTTAAGGACGTGCCATGGCTCAACGCACTTCGCGTGAAAGCCAGCTTCGGTACGCAGGGCAATGACAATATAGGCCTTACCCGCGTATATGAAGACTTGTACGAAATCTCGCGTGTAGACGGCGCGGCCGCTTTGACGCAAACGTTCCGTGCGGCCCCCGACGTCACGTGGGAAAAATCCGACAACTTCAATGTCGGCTTTGAAACCCGCCTGTTCGACCGCCTGAGCCTCAACGTCGAGTATTTCGTCAAGGAGACCAAGGACATGATCTACTATCGTCCGCTCCCGACTTCGCAGGGTTCTCCCAACTCGCAGCTCGTCAACGACATGGACATGCGCAACCGCGGCATAGAGTTCGAGCTTGGCGCCGATCTCATAAAGACTCGCGATTTCAAATGGAACATAGCCCTGAACGGCACGCACTACAAGAATGAAATTACAAAGCTCCCGTCCGACTATCCGGAAGAGGGAAAGCAGATCGGCAACTACTGGCGTGAAAAGGGCGGCTCGCTCTACAACTACTATATGTATGAATACGCCGGCGTCGATCCGGCCAACGGCCGCGCCATGTACAATCAGTACGTCACGGACGAGAACGGAGACGAGACGGGCGAGGTAAAGACCGTATACAGCACTTCCGAGGCCACGTACCGCAAGACCGGCAAGACACCTATCCCAGACCTGTACGGCGGCTTCTCGACCGCGTTTACGTTCCGCGGCTTCGACTTGGGCCTGAACTTCGCCTTTCAGATCGGCGGCTGGACTCGGGACTCCATCTATATGGGCATGATGCATGCCGGACAGGCCGGTACCAACTGGCACAAGGACATATTCAACAGATGGACTCCCCTTAACACGGATACGGATGTTCCCCGCGTACAGCTCAACGAGCAGAATGCCAACTCGAGCTCCGACCGTTTCCTCACAAGGTCCTCTTATCTTAGCCTCCGGAACCTTTCCGTCGGCTATTCCCTCCCTAAGTCTCTCGTCGGGAAAATCGGAGCGGCGGGCCTGCGCGTCTACATAAACGCCGACAACGTATGGTATCTTTCGGCGCGTCGCGGCATGGATGTCCGCCAGTCATTCTCCGGAGAGAACGCATACCGCTATTCGGCTCTCCGTACCGTTTCAGGCGGCGTTACAGTTACGTTCTAAAAAAGGAGATTCGCATTATGAAAAAATATTTTGCAATTATTGCTTCGGCGCTCATTGTCTTCTCATCCTGCGAGAAGCAGTTCGAAGTACAGGATTCAAGCGTTCTTTCCGGACCGGAAGCCATCGAACTTGCGGAGCAGGACCCCGAATTTCTCGTTTCATACATCAACGGGTTCTACTCATGGATGGTCGAGTTCAGCGGATCGGGCGGATCGCATGATGATTTCGGACATCTCTCAATCGTATATAATACAGACATGATGGGACTTGACATCGCCATCTGCGGTTCATGGAACTGGGGTACCTATGACATCAATCACGATTACGGCGCCTACAATTATCAACGTCCGTACCAATTGTGGAATTTCTATTACACCCTCATCAAGAAGTGCAATGAGGTGATGAATTTCTTCGGTGAAGAAGATCCGTCGGCTGTCAGCCTGCGGGGGTATCTCGGACAGGCATACGCCCTCCGTGCATTCAGCTACACATACCTCCTGCAGCTGTTTCAGGATCCGGTCACCGGCACTACGCCAAATGCCGTCCTCAGAACGGACGCGCCTGCCGTGCCGCTGATATATTCGGCCCGTGACGGAAAGACTACGGAAGAAGTCGATGCCATGAGCGGACGCAACACTTTCGCGGACGTCATGGCCCAAATCGAACTCGACCTCGATAAAGCTATCGAACTCCTTGACGGATACGTCAGAGGCTCCAAGAATGAAGTCAACCTCCAGGTGGCGCAGGGCATAGCGGCCCGCTATTACCTCCTTACCCAGCAATGGGACAAGGCGGCGGCCGCGGCAAAGGCGGCGCAGAGCGGGTTCGACATCATGGACGAAGCCCGTCTTAAGAGCGGCTTCATGGAGGTCGAGGACAATGAAGTCCTCTGGGGATTCAACCATACCACCGAAACCCAGACTGCCTTTGCATCATTCTTCAGTCACATGAGCAACGATAGCGCAGGCTACGGCGGTGTCGGACAAAGCGTCCATTGCATAGACCGCAGTCTGTATGATCAGATTCCGGACACGGATTATCGCAAAGGGCTTTTCAACACGTCTGCAGGAGACCCACAGGCCTCGCAGACCGGTGCGCAAGTGCCGTATGCTTCCAGAAAGTTCGGATACAAAGACTCCTGGCTTCAGGACTACATCTATATGCGCAACGCCGAAATGATCCTTATCGAGGCGGAAGCCTGCGCCCGTCAGGGCAGAAACGCCGAAGCCGCTACGGTACTCGCGCCGCTCATGGCGAAGCGTGATCCGGCCTGGAGCAATGCCTCCGTCAGCATAGACGACGTGCTCCTGCAGCGCCGCATAGAACTTTGGGGAGAAGGATTCGAGTATTTCGACCTCCGTCGCAACGGTCTTGGCGTCAACAGGAAATACGAAGGTACCAACCATCTTGCGGCCGCTCAGTATGCTTTCCCTGCCCATGGCATAAGCTGGAATTTCCAGATTCCCAAACAAGAACTGCAAAATAACCCCCATATCACTGAAGAGGAGCAGAATGAGTGGATAACCGGCACCGAAGAGTAATTTTAACCGACATTCATGATGAAAAATACCATTAAATACATATTTGTCGTAGCGGTCGCCCTCGCTATGGGCGCCTGCACGAAGGAGGCCCCGAGCAAGGCTGAAGTCGAGGCCGGATTTGACAAAGGTTCCGCAGCGCTTCCTACCGTATCGCTCGGCAGCGACGTTGCGGTGGATCCTCTCGCCGGCACGGCGGAGGTTCAGCTGACCATCTCTGGCCTCACTTCAGGGTTGGATTCGCTTTCCGTCGGGGTGCTCTCCGCGACCGATCCCACTTTCAAGTCCAGTTACTTCACCAAGGTTGACAATCCGGGCGACGGCACCGTAAAGGTCTTTGCGAAAGTGTCCCCCAATTCTACCTGGTATGTCCGTGGCGTCGCTGCCTGCACGGCAGGGACCGCCTATTCGGACCTGCTCACCGTATCGGTGCCGGACATTCCTTTCTGGCAGAAGGTCCCCGGCACATTCACAGGAAAGGCGACGAGTTATTTCGATGGTACGGAGTACACTTTCAATTTCACTATCGTCACTGATCCTGACGATCAGGAAAACTCCGTAGTCATCAACAATCTTGATCCCTACTTTGCATCAAACGGTTTTACGGCCGAGAGAGGCTATAACATCTTTAAAGGCAAGATAGACGAAGAAAAGAATAGGATCGTGGTTCCCATCGGCCAGTCCGTAGGATATCAAGACGTATGTCTCAATGCTTTCGACAATGCGTCGCCAGATGCCGCCGAATATTATGACGACCTCTATCTTCAATTCTCTCCGGATTGCCTGACCATCACTTTCGCCTGCGCCTTCGGCATGGACTCAGAAGGCGGATGGCACGAGATGTACAACGGCGGCTTTTCCGTCAAGAAACAATAAGTGTCGCTTTGCGCCTTTGCGCAGGGTATAAATAAAAGAACGGACCGGCGGCTCGGCCCGTTCTTTTTTTCATTGCCATGATCAACGGCGTCTTCTCCTTCGCCATCGGTTAAATTCTTCGTCTTCGGCAAATCTTACCGTTTCAAAAGAGAATCGACTTGGCTCCAATAGAAGAAGGCCTCCGGGCGATACTTCTTCAACCGCTTCAACTTGGGATCCACTTCATCGAAAAGTACATCCAATAGAATCTTTTCTTCTTCCTCCCCGGCCAGCAGCAAGGGGTTCGTATGATAAGACACTGTATAATAGCACTTGGCATGCGTCATGGGGACATTCGTCCGGGAGACTCTCTCTTTGGGTACGACGTTCCCGAAACCATAATCCGGGGCCGTCTTTTTTAGATAATCAATCACATCTGTTCCCGGCTCGCAGATGATATCGACATCGATGGAGATTCGTTTTGTGCTATTCATATGCAGCATCAGCGCCGTTCCTCCACGAAAAACAAACGGACATCCTGATACGACAAGCGCCTCTAATAGTGAAAACGCACGGATTGTCTTCTCAATCAGTGTCGGATTCGTTAAGGGGTAGCGGCTTCGCAACAATTGAATCCATTCCAGTTCTCGACTTTCTTTCAATATCATAGTCCACAGGATTTTACAATACTCTCAACCCGGTTTCTCCGGGCACGTCGATCCGCATAGCGATAGAGTGTTTTATCGCTTACGTCAAAAGACGACAAAAGATTTTCAAAGATTGTATAAAGCTCTGCGCCCTGGGCGAAACGAAACTCCACATCTTCGGTAATATCCACCATTACTTTTTCTATCCTTGGCATGGCAAGCCCCCCGAAATCAATTAACGGGGCCTGAGAAATCAAGGGTTTGACAATGACACCGGGAAATCCCGAGACATAGCGGGCATAATCTTCGGAAGACGGATTATAGACCACCCTTCGGTCACTTATTTTTTCCTGCAAAAGATGAAAGGCCGGATCCAATGTCATCCGCTCAATCTCGACGATCAAGAAATTAAGATTGGGGATGTGCTGCATGTAGGGAGCAAGGATTTGAGGATCCCAAACACAAATCCTCGTGTAAGGGAACTCGGATTTCAATAAATGATTAATCTCCCGGATCTCTTCACCGGGAACGGGAATAAACAGCCGTTTCTTTTGGGATGAAAGAATATAAGTTCCCCATGATTCCCTTTTCGCGTGAACCGCTGCTTTGGCTGTGAACCCGCGTAGCATCGTATGATCTCTTTCGTAGTCATTTCAGCACAAAATTATATATATTTTGTCAATAATTCAAATAATTGACAATTTTTATAATATTCGGCGCGTCTTACCCTATATCAAAGCGATTCCGATCCTACCCGCTTCAAAATCGAGCATTGGGGCTATGACGTAGACTTTATCTTTACCTACAATGAAGAAACAGGTAAAGTATTGGTCGAGGAACAGGAAGTCGGTTATGTTCATCCGTCATACGGCTCGGTCTATGTGAATGACCTTGTCTCTTATACCGGCGGAACTGCCAAGGGTGAAAGTTATTTTAAGGACGGTGTATTCCATTTCGCGGTAGTATATTACGTCAGTCAAGGCGTTTTGGGCTCCGGAGAGGAAACGTTCACCGTCAAAGGGGAAAGCGCGACGGCTCTTTCGGTGCATTCCCTTACGGGAAAAACTGTAAGCTCCCACGCTATCCAGGCAAGAGCAATGACGCATAAACACTCGGCACTTCGTTTCGACAGATAAGACGAGACGTCCTAGTCCATAAAAGAGGCCGGCCCAAAAGAAATTTTGCGGCCGGTCTCCTTTTTTTCTGCGCTGCCGGCCCGGATCAATTTCGCCCAAAATTCCAAAACGGAATAAGTGGACAAAAAAGCCGAAGAAAATATGGAATAAGTCAATTTTTCCCTTGGTTGGCCGCGGAGAATATTGTATTTTTGCACGAAGCTAAAACGGATGAATCATGCTCGAACGTAAATTCACGCAATTTCTTGAACACTACCTTTTGGAAGAACCTGATAAAATTCTTCTCGTCAACGGGGCACGGCAAATTGGCAAATCCTATTTGATCCGCTATGTCGGGCAGAAACTTTTTTCGCATTTCATTGAAATCAATTTGAAGGAAGATAAGGAAGGTGATCAGGTATTTGCTGACGTGCATACAACGGATGACCTCTATATGCGATTGAGCAATTATTCCCCAACTCCTTTGGGTGATAAATCCGATACTTTGATTTTCCTGGACGAAATCCAAAGCTATCCGCACCTGATGACCCTGCTGAAATTCCTCAATCAGGAATCACGATATCGGTACATCGCGAGCGGATCTCAATTAGGCGTCGCCTTGGCGGAAACGCCATCGGTACCCCTTGGCAGCGTGTCCATTGAGCAGATGTATCCGCTGGACTTTGAGGAATTTCTGTGGGCTACGGGCATCAGCAAGGAATGGATTGAGGACATTCGGGAACACTATCGGCGCAAAGAGGCATTGGAGGAGAAAACCCATGACCTCCTGCTTAAGCGATTTCAATATTACTTGCTTGTCGGAGGGTTGCCGGAAGCCATCAATCATTATCTGGAAGACAGAAATATGGTTCGGGTCCGACAGACGCATCGGGATATTCATGACCTGTATCGCATCGACGCTTCTCAATATGACGAAGAGCACAAACTGAAGATTCGTAAAATATACGACCTGATTCCCAGTAATCTGGAAAACAAGAAGAAGCGTATTGTATATAAAAATATTGAGGCCAAGAAAGGAAAGACCTTCTCGGATTATGCGGATGAGTTTGAGTATCTGACGAATTCCGGTGTGGCCTTGGAAGTCTCGGCGATCAGCAATCCACGTTTCCCTCTTGCCGAATCAGAGCAGAAGCGCCTTGTAAAACTCTACCTGAACGATGTCGGCCTGCTGACCAACCTCCTTTATGGAGCGAACGTGAACGCTGTATTGCAAGACATAAAAAGCATCAATTTGGGTACCGTGTATGAGTCTGTCGTTGCACAGGAACTGACGACGCATGGCTTCAAGCTTCATTATTATGACAATAAGAAAAGGGGTGAGGTAGACTTCCTGATTGATGACTATGACCAGCTGACGGCCTTGCCCTTAGAAATAAAATCCGGGAAAGACTATACGGAGCACAGCGCCCTCTCCAACTTTCTCGCCACCCCGGATTATGGCATCGATCGGGCCGTCGTTTTTTCCAACGAACGACAAATCTCCGAGAGAAAGGGAGTAACTTATCTCCCCATTTACTATTGTATGTTTTTATATAGCCATCGCGAAGGTCCGGTGATCCTGCCGGAATTGGAAAGCATCGGATAGATTTTTTCCTGACTTCTCCTTCTCCTTCGACATCGGTTAAATTCTTCGTCTTCGGCAAATCTTACCGTTTCAAAAGAGAATCGACTTGGCCCCAATAGAAGAAGGCCTCCGGGCGATACTTCTTCAACCGCTTCAACTTGGGATCCACTTCATCGAAAAGTACATCCAATAGAATCTTTTCTTCTTCCTCCCCGGCCAGCAGCAAGGGGTTCGTATGATAAGACACTGTATAATAGCACTTGGCATGCGTCATGGGGACATTCGTCCGGGAGACTCTCTCTTTGGGTACGACGTTCCCGAAACCATAATCCGGGGCCGTCTTTTTTAGATAATCAATCACATCTGTTCCCGGCTCGCAGATGATATCGACATCGATGGAGATTCGTTTTGTGCTATTCATATGCAGCATCAGCGCCGTTCCTCCACGAAAAACAAACGGACATCCTGATACGACAAGCGCCTCTAATAGTGAAAACGCACGGATTGTCTTCTCAATCAGTGTCGGATTCGTTAAGGGGTAGCGGCTTCGCAACAATTGAATCCATTCCAGTTCTCGACTTTCTTTCAATATCATAGTCCACAGGATTTTACAATACTCTCAACCCGGTTTCTCCGGGCACGTCGATCCGCATAGCGATAGAGTGTTTTATCGCTTACGTCAAAAGACGACAAAAGATTTTCAAAGATTGTATAAAGCTCTGCGCCCTGGGCGAAACGAAACTCCACATCTTCGGTAATATCCACCATTACTTTTTCTATCCTTGGCATGGCAAGCCCCCCGAAATCAATTAACGGGGCCTGAGAAATCAAGGGTTTGACAATGACACCGGGAAATCCCGAGACATAGCGGGCATAATCTTCGGAAGACGGATTATAGACCACCCTTCGGTCACTTATTTTTTCCTGCAAAAGATGAAAGGCCGGATCCAATGTCATCCGCTCAATCTCGACGATCAAGAAATTAAGATTGGGGATGTGCTGCATGTAGGGAGCAAGGATTTGAGGATCCCAAACACAAATCCTCGTGTAAGGGAACTCGGATTTCAATAAATGATTAATCTCCCGGATCTCTTCACCGGGAACGGGAATAAACAGCCGTTTCTTTTGGGATGAAAGAATATAAGTTCCCCATGATTCCCTGCTCAACTCCCCGCTTTTCATCATTCCATTCAAGGACAAATTGAGTGCTGCCTCTGAGCCGTCACGGAACAATCCAACCTCCTGCATCCAAGATATGAGGCCTTTTCGCGTGAACCGCTGCTTTGGCTGTGAACCCGCGTAGCATCGTATGATCTCTTTCGTAGTCATTTCAGCACAAAATTATATATATTTTGTCAATAATTAAAATAATTGACAAGATTTATAATATTCGGCGCGTCGCTCGCCATGTTGCTCTTGTTCTACGATTAAAAATCCGTAACGTCCGGACGGAATCCTGCCCGTCATTCCTGTGTCCTGCAAAACGCCCGTTTAGTAGTGCATTAAGATTGACGATAAAAAACCGCAATGGCCGTGCTGGGCTGCGGATTTTTGTTTGCGGAAACTTGACCGGAAAAAGTCCGGTGGAACGTCGTCAATCGCGAAGAATTTTATGTTTAATTTAATGTATTAGCTTATGAAAAAAGCGAGAATGTTTTTGATCGCCGTCCTGGCGTTCTGGCTGTCCGCCCTTTCGGCAGCCGCGCAGAACGTCACAGTGACGGGTGTGATCACGGACGCCGACACCGGAGAACCACTCGCCGGTACCGCAGTCCGGCTGTCGGGCAGCCCGACCAAGTACGCCGTGACTGATCAGAACGGAAGCTATTCACTCTCTTCCGTTCCTCCGACGGCCACTCTCGAAGTGTCGCTGCTCGGATATGCGGAGACCACGGTTCAGGTAAACGGAAGAACCGTCATCAACTTGGAACTCAAACCGGACACCGAATATCTCAACGAGACCATCGTGGTGGCGTTCGGCTCGCAGACGAAAGCCTCGTTCACAGGCTCCGCCGCCGTGGTCAATTCTGAAGAGATTTCAAAGCATACCACCGCCAATGTCGCCAATGCGCTGGTCGGCTCGGTTCCGGGCCTGCAGATGCGCGGCAGCTCGGGCGCTCCGGGTGCCGGTTCGGGTTCTATCAACATCCGCGGTATCGCATCCATGTATGCCTCGACCGATCCGCTCATCATTGTTGACGGCGCGCCCTACACGGCGAGCCTCACGAACATCCCGCAGGGCGATATCGAATCGGTATCCGTGCTGAAGGATGCGGCTTCCGCGGCATTGTACGGAGCGCGCGGCGCGGCCGGCGTCATCATCATCACGACCAAGCGCGGCAAGACACGCGAAGCAGTGGTGAACGTAGATATGAAATGGGGCGTCAACACGCGGGCCGTGCAGGACTATGACGTCATCAAGGATCCCGGTGCCTATTACGAAGCCTATTACCAGCAATTCTACAACCGGGCTTTCTACGGGCTGGGATATTCGCCCGAGGATGCAAACGTCTATGGCAATAATGAGATGATGGCCGATCTGCAATACAACGTTTACTCGGTTCCTGAGGGGCAGCAATTGATCGGCTTGGACGGCAAGCTGAACCCGGCCGCCACGCTCGGCAACCGGTACACGGCCTCGAACGGCACGACCTATTATCTGACACCGGACGACTGGACGGACATGGCCTACAAAAAAGCATTCCGGCAGGAGTACAACGTAAGCGTCAACGGCGCTTCGGACAATATGTCATACTATGCGAGTCTCGGCTATCTGACTGAGGACGGCGTTATCGAATACTCCGGTTATGAGCGCATCTCGGCCCGCATCAAAGCGGACTATCAGGCCAAGAAATGGCTGAAACTCGGTGCAAACGTGGGTTATGTACACTCCACCACGGAGTCGAACCCCAACATGAACACCTCGCTGAATTCGACCAACCTGATGTACTACACGACGCTTATCGCGCCGATTTATCCGGCTTACATCCGCGTCATTGATGAATCCGGCAATCCGACGATTATGCTCGACGAACGCGGTCAGGAAGCCTATGACTATGGTGTCGGTACCAATGCCCGTCAAGGCTATTATGGACTGAACCGTGCTTTCCTGCAGACCGGCAATCCGCTGGGATCGAACCGTTACAACAAAGTTTCCTCCGGCGGCAACCAGCTGAACGGCACGTTCACGCTTGATGTGGATCTGTTCCCGTTCTTGAAATTCAACGCCACCAGCAACATCAACTGGGCCGAGACGCTGTATTCGGATTATGAGAACGCCTTCTACGGCCCCAAGGTCGGCGTCAACGGCGAACTCACCAAGGAGTTCTCTGCCGGCTACCGGACGAACCACGTGCAGACGCTGACTTTCGACAAGACCTTCGGCGATCATCAAGTCAATGTCTTGCTCGGCCATGAGTACTACCGGACGCAGACCAAGTACCTGGGCGCCACCTCGAACGGCGGTTTCTCACCGGACATTCCGGAGCTGAACGCCTTCGCCAACCACACGGACCACGCTTCCTACACGACGGTATACAATGTTGAGGGATATTTCGCCAGCGCGCAGTACAACTACGACAACCGTTACTTCGCATCGGCTTCCTTCCGTCGTGACGCGTCCTCATATTTTGCGCCGGAGCATCGCTGGGGCAACTTCTGGTCGGTCGGCGGCGCATGGCTGGTTAATAAAGAATCTTTCCTTCAGGATGCAAGATGGATTGACCTGCTGAAATTGAAACTCTCCTATGGTATGCAGGGCAACGACGGTATCGGCCAGTGGGCTTACACGAATCTTTACTCGCTGTCTCCTTCGTCCGACAAGACCTCGATGGCTCCGTCCTTCTACCGCCGGGGCAATCCGGAGATCACCTGGGAAACAACGGCAAACCTCAATGCAGGCGTCGAGTTTAGCCTGTGGAGGAGCCGCCTGAGCGGTAGCGTCGATGTCTACCGGAAGAAGACCTCCGACCTGCTCTTCTGGCTTTCGATTCCTGAATCGGCCGGCACCCGCGGTTACTATGGCAATGTCGGAGACATCAGCAATACCGGTGTCGAGGTCGTGCTGCAGGGGGCTCTTGTCCGCACCAATCTGGTCGATTGGACGGTGGGCGTCAATCTGGCGCACAATACCAACAAGATTCTGGAACTCCCCGAATCGAAGATCGCGGACAACGGCGGTTTTGTCGAAAGCTCTTATTGGTACACGGTGGGTGGCCCGCTCTATAATCGTTTTACCGTGCAGTATGCCGGTGTCAATGAACACGGTCTTGCTACCTATTGGGTTGATGACGAAGTCGGCCATAGTTCAAGCAAGCCGGGTACGAACCACGATTCGGTAACGACCAACCCCAACGAAGCCAGCTACTATGCACTCGGCTCTATTCTGCCCAAGGTGTTCGGAGGATTCAACACCTCGCTGCGGGTCGGCAACTTTGACATTACGGCCACTTTCGACTACCAGATCGGCGGCAAAGTGCAGGATACCCGCTATGCAAGCCTGATGGCGCCGGTATCCGGTGATCCGAGCGGCTACACCTTCCACAAGGACTACGCCAAGGCCTGGTCGCCCGATAACACCTCGAGCAATATCCCGCGCTGGCAAGCCGGCACCGAGGATCAGTATGCCTCATTCGGTTCGGACCGTTTCCTGACCGACGCCAGCTATCTGAACTTCCAGTCGTTCACCGTCGGATACGCTATTCCCAAACGGCTCACCGGCAAAATCGGCATTCAGACGCTGCGCATTTATGTCGCCGGCGAGAACCTCTTGTTCTGGTCCGCACGGCGGGGTCTCGACCCGCGTTATTCGTTCTCTGGCAACACGCAGGTAGCTACCTATTCGCCCATCCGTACCATCAACGGCGGTGTTCAGATCACATTCTAATCCGTAAAAGAGAAGAGAATCATGAAAAAAATAACATTGATATTTGCATCTGCAGTCTGTGGTCTGTCGCTGACGACCGCCTGCATACAAGAGATCAATCCGCAGTCGAATACTGTAACGGAGGATCAAGCAGCTGCCGCTCCGGGAGTTTTCGACCTTTATGTGGATGCCATTACCTCCACCATGACGGGGCAATTTGGCTATGGAGGGACTGGCAACACTTATCCATACGACTACGGCTATACTTCATTTTACCTTATGCGCGACGTCATGGGACAGGACATAGCCCTGGCTTCCGACGGCAGCTGGTATCAGACCTGGTATTGCTGCGGAACGGGACTTGGCCCGCGTTACGCCGTATGCCAGATGCCCTGGACCTACTACTACGGCTGGATTCTGAACTGCAACACCGTTATCAACATGGTCGGTGAGGAACCCGCCGAGAATCAGCGTGCAGGCGTCGGCATTGCCTACGCCATGCGTGCCTTGTACTACATGGAGCTGGCCCAGATGTTTGCGAGCAAGACCTACGGAGAAGACCCTTCAGCCGAAACGGTCCCCTTGATCACAGGCGCTCTGGATGAAGATCTGACGCACAATCCTCGGCGTCCCAATTCTGAGATGTGGGCTTTCATCATTTCCGATCTCGACAAGGCCGAGGAACTCCTGCAGGGCTACACCCGTCCGAACAAGACAATCCCGGATGTGTCGGTAGTCTACGGTCTCAAGGCCCGCGCTTATTTAGTTATGTGTGATTGGGCCAACGCCGAACGCTACGCCAAGCAGGCGCAGGCCGGCTACACGATGCTGAACGAAGCGCAGTACACCAGCCGGGCGAACGGATTCAACTCGATGGATTCTCAATCCTCGTGGATGCTGGCTACGGCCTTCCATGACAATGACGACTGCATCCTGTTGAACGACGGCGACTCGTCATGGGGCTCGAACATGTGCCTGGAGATCAATCCTGAGGTTTCGGGCTGCGGCTATGCGTCGAACTACGGCTATCCGATGTATATCGACAGGCATCTCTATGAGACGATTCCCGCCACCGATTTCCGCAAGAAGTGTTTTGTAGACTTCGCCATCGACGACATGAGCGAGGAGGAGCAGGTGCAGGCGCTCGGCGCTTACAGCGATCATCCCGACTGGGTGCAGGCCACGGGCAATGGAGGATATGCCGGCTGCGTGGGCGGCCTGTCGCTGAAATTCCGCGTGCAGGCCGGCGGCAATGACAACCAGTATGTCGGCTTCGTCGTGGATGTGCCGATGATGCGCGTAGAGGAGATGTATCTCATCGAGGCGGAAGCCGCCGGCATGCAGGATGCCGCCCGCGGTGAAGCGCTTCTGACAGCCTTCGCCAAGACTCGCGACCCGAACTACACCTACGGCACCCACCGGGACTCCTACGGCAACACGTCGACTTCGACTTTCCAGAACGAATGCTGGTGGCAGCGCCGCGTGGAATTCTGGGGCGAAGGACTGGCCACGTTCGACATCAAGCGGCTCAACAAGGGCATCATCCGTTCCTATCCCAATACGAACCATCTCGAAGGCTACCGCTGGAATACCAACGAACCGCCGGCATGGATGAACCTCTGCATCGTGGAGACCGAAACCATGTACAACTACGACTGCACGAACAACCCGACTCCCATCCCGCCGACAACGGATTCGCCAGAGTATCAATTCTAATGGACAGCTCAACCGATTAAAACGACAAACATGATGAAAAGATTTATATATAGATTTGCCGCTGTGCTGGCCACCGCTTGTCTGGCGGCCTGTACGGCCGATGAGGGCACGTTGCCCGGCAATGACGCGGAGCCGGTCGTAACCATCTACCAGTATGCCACTGCTCTGCCCTATGACGTAGACACCGATACGGCGTTGCGGTTCGTCGGCAATTCGGCAACCGAGCAGGCGTACTATTTCGCCGAGCCGACCACGGATTACGAGGCCCGCATCGCTTCGTCAGGAGAAGCAGGATACATAGATTATGTCATACACAACGGTACGGCATTGTCTGATGTCAAGGGCGCTTCGTATTCTGATGTCGTCCTTACCGGACTCGCCGGCGAGTATACCATCTCGGCCGTTGCCGTAGGTGGCGGCAAGACGTCGATTCGTACCGTGAATTTCACCGGAATCAAGTGGACGGACGTGACTACCGGCACCTACTATTTCGATGCATTGGCGGCTCTGGGACGGGGAAATCTTGATCCGAGGCCGACCGTGCTGCAACAGTGCGAAACGGACGAGAACCTCTACCGTCTGAAAGATGTGTTCGGCGCCGGCTACCACCTCAAGCTCAACATCCTGCCCGGCTATACCGGCAAGGACGAGAACGGCGAGTATCGTTTCTTCCGCGTTCCGGATACGGAAACTTCCATCAGCTATGGCGACTATGGCCACATCTTTGTACGCGATATAGGCTATTGGCAGGGGAACGATGGATTCGTTACCGAGGGCGGCTATGAAAGCGGCATGTATGAAGACGGAAGCTGCTTCCTTTACTTGCAATACCATGTTTCAGCCGGCTCTCTCGGATTCGATTACGACTCTTTCGAAGCAGACTGACATCTCACGGCCGTTGTAAGATAAGCGGACCCCGAAAGCCCTCATCAGGTTTTCGGGGTTCATTTTTTTGCGATATTTCATATATTTGCAAAAATATCGCCTTATGAAAAGAATTCTTTTTCGCATAATGACGGTTGTAATATTGACGGTGGCGTGCGCACGCGAGATGCCTGTCAGCGAACCGGAGCCGCCCGTCGCGGACCTGTCCGAAATATCAGAACCGGGCCTGGCGTACATAAAATTCGATGAAGAGACTGCCGCATCCATAGAGAACGAAACCGCCGACGGACGTTTCGACAGCCCCATAGGTGTCATTTCCATGGAACGGGTCTTTCCTTATGCGGGGGAATTCGAAGCGAGAACGCGCGAAGCCGGCCTGCACAGATGGTACAAAGTGACGTTCGACAAAAACGTTTCCCTGACGAAGGCGCAAAGCGATCTTAAAGACATGAACGGCGCCTGTCAGGTAAGGCCGGTGCTTAAAATGAAGCCCGCCGACATTCCGTTCAACGATCCCTATGCGGGCAGGCTCTGGAATCTCGACAACGACAGAGGAACAGACATAAACGTCACGTCCGTTTGGGAAAATTGCACCGCCGGTTCTCCGGAAGTGATAGTTGCCGTAATAGACGAAGGCGTGATGCTGGATCATGAAGATCTCGCGGGGAACACGGTTCCGGCGGGACAGAACGGCAGCTACTGCTTCGTGGACGAGCACAGCGGACCGCGGGTCACGGGAGACATGCACGGCACGCACGTGGCCGGCATCATAGCCGCGGTGAACGGCAACGGCATAGGCATCTGCGGCATAGCCGGGGGAGACGCGTCCAAGGAGCGGCCCGGCGTAAAAATAATGTCATGCCAGACATTTTATACAGAAGGCGAGACTACCGCGCAAGGCGATTTTGCAAGCGCCATCAAATGGGCGGCGGACCACGGGGCCGTGATATGCAACAACAGCTGGGGCATAGATCTGTCCAAAATGGAGGAGGACGAAAAAATCAAATATGCCGGAGAGATGCATGAATTTTTTTCCAATCCGAATTCCGGCAAATTCTCCGACCCCCTGAAAGACGCCATAGATTATTTCAACAACTATGCCGGCATCGGCTCCGACGGCGAACAGACCGGTCCTGTGGCGGGCGGAGTCGTAGTGTTCTCGGCCGGCAACGATGCACTGCAATACGGCGGCTATGCGGCCTATCCGGGCGTCATCGCAGTAGGTGCAAGCACGATAGCCGGCAAACGCGCAAGCTATTCCAATTACGGGGACTGGGTGGATATCGCGGCACCCGGCGGCACGGGCGGGAACCTCATATGGAGCTGCGTACCGTCAACGGACGGAAAGACTTCGTCCTATGCAGGCCTTGCCGGTACCTCAATGGCCGCTCCGCACGTGTCCGGCGTCGCCGCCCTGATAGCTTCATACAGCGGAGGCCCGGGATTTACAAGAGAGATGCTCATCGACCGGCTTGTCAAAGGGGCCGACAACGACATTCTTCCTACGACCGAACGCATCGGACCTTTGGTGAACGCATACAGATCGGTGTCATACAACAGCGGCGGCCATCCCGTCCCGCCGGCCGACTATACGGTGACAGCCGCATCGAACAGCATTTCATTCTCATGGCACCTCAATAAAGACAACGACGGCAACATGCCGGACACATACAAAATATATGCATGCACGGACCGCGCCGTCCTCGAAGCCACAGACCCTGCCGCTCCCGGCGAGAGCGTCATATGGACCGAGGTCAAGGCACGCGATGCGGATAAGGAGTCGAAGCTGACAGCGATCATTACGAAACTTGATTTCGAGACGGATTATTATGTAGCCCTCGCCTCCCGCGACTTCCTCGGCGTACATTCCGGGCTTTCCGCCATAAAGACGGTGAGAACAGGCCGGAACCACGAGCCCGTAATTGATTTCCCGGGAAGCGGGGAATTCAGTCTCCATGCCTATGAACATGTCTACGTACATTTCAACGCATACGATCCGGATCCCGGCCAAAACGTGGCGGTCGAATACACCGGTGTCGCCGGAACGGACCATGTCACCAGGCAGACTGACGGAAACTTCATCCTGACGATCAACGGCGCAGGAGCAAAAAGCGGAACCTACCGGTCGACGATCATAGCGAAAGACGATTACGGTGCGTCCTCATCATTCGGCATCAGTTTCACGATAAAAGAGAACACGGCGCCCGTCATCGTAAAGCCTTTTGACGACCTGCTGCTGTCAGTCGGCGATACGTACACATTCAATTCGGCCGAATACATCTATGACCCCGACGGGGAGACGCTGATATACAAAATCCCCGCCGAAGACATAAACATCGCCGACATCATGCAGACGGACAGCCTCATAACGATAACTCCCACGGTGCGTGACGGATACGGATTCACCACCATACACCTTTCGGCCACGGACGCCGGAGGCGAAAAGACAGGCGGCTCGTTCCGTCTGGCGGTGCGCCCGAAAGACGTCCATATATCGGTATATCCCAATCCCGTATCTTCTGTCCTCAACGTCGGCACCGGCGAAACTCCGGCCCAGGCCTCCATACGGATACTGTCAGTCGGAGGGGCAACGGTTCTGGAGCAGACCGTATCATGCAGCGTATTCGATCCCGCATCGGTGGACATGAGCGGCATCGCCCCCGGCAGATACACCGTAGAAGTAAGCTATGGCGGAACCGCCTACAGACAATACATCGTCAAGATTTAACATTATGAGACACGGCATCATCACCATACTCTGCACGTTTTCGTGCTGCTGCGCATCTTTCGCCCGCTCAGGGAACACGGCCATGCCGTTCCTGCGCACCGATTTCAATCCCGTGACGGCGGCGATGGCCGGCGCCGGATCGCTGCATTCCATATCTTACGCTTCTTTCGGAAATTCTTCGGTCATCCCTTTGTCGGACAAGCGTTTCGATGCAACGGCCTCATACATGTGCTGGGCGCCTGACGGATTGGAGACCACAGGCTTCGACGCCGGCATCGCCGGCAAGGTGACCGAAAAGATAGGAATATCCGGAGGTGTTTATTTCGGCAATGGAACGACGTACGAAATCATAGGGGAAAACGGCCGGCACGAAGGGACCTTCCGGCCATCGGAATTTCTCGTGAACGCGGGCTTCGCCTACAGGATCACTGACAACCTGTCGGCCGGTGTGAACCTGCATTATGCAGGGCAGTCCCTTGCCAAAGATGCGGACATAAAGGCCTTTGCGGGCGACTTGAATGTTACCTACAGCCATGGCGGACTGCGCGTGAGCGGTGGAGTCAAGTCATTGGGAAGCACCGTGAAATCATCGTCCGGCGACTCGTACGGCCTGCCGGCATCGATAAGCGCGGCCGCAGCCTATATCATCAGGTCCGGAGAAGATCACGGTATCCTCCTTGCCCTTGATGGAGACTGTTTCCTCGCCGGCGCCTTTTCCGCCGCGGCGGGAGTGCAATACGGTTTCCGTGACATGCTGTTTGTCCGTGCCGGAGTGCACATGGCATCGAAAACCGCCCCGATAGCTTCCCACGTCGCATTAGGCTGCGGCGTGAAATTCGCCGGATTTCATGTCGACGCCGCATACCTGACTGCAAATGAAACGATAGGAAACGGTTTTACGGTCGGGATTGGGTATTGTTTCTAAAAATTATTATATTTGCAGCCCGCCCGTGAAGGACGGACCAGACATCCATTCGGAGAGATGCTCGAGTGGCTTAAGAGGCACGCCTGGAAAGCGTGTATACCTCCAAAGGGTATCACGAGTTCGAATCTCGTTCTCTCCGCAAACATTTGTTGACTAAGCAACTACAATATCAGCACCCAATTTTGCCCCACAACGGTCAAAGTTGGGTGATTTAAAATTATAAAGACCATATGATATTAAAAGAGGTTGCGCCAAAATTATAACGCAACCTCTTTTCCGTGGTTAGTTTAGAAGCTGTTTTGAAATGAATGAAAAAAGTTGTTATGAGAGCTAATAAATAATTGAAAATCAGTAGGTTAATTG
>CANPZS010000037.1 GCA_947588835.1 uncultured Bacteroidales bacterium
TTGTGCGCGCCTTGTTCCGCGGCTGACGGGCGGATCTGCCTGCGGCTAATTCTGTTCCGCAAGGAACAATATTATTTTTTCGAGTTCCGCGCGCACCCGTGACAGTGCGGCGGTGCCGTTG
Organism: uncultured Bacteroidales bacterium; assembly: GCA_947588835.1. GTDB lineage: Bacteria > Bacteroidota > Bacteroidia > Bacteroidales > UBA932 > Cryptobacteroides. Next base: position 122 of record CANPZS010000037.1, read on the forward strand.
TTGGTGAGCAGAGAGAATACGATGGTGTTTTCGGGCTTTTCGTCCGACGGAAGGATATATCCGCTGTAGCAGAGCACTCCGTTCATGGACCCGCTTTTGATGAATATCCTGTCTTTTACCGGTTGGCCTGTCTGTCGCAGCAGGCTCGTGAGCGTTCCTTCGCCCGGAGAAGGCAGCGAGGACAGATATGCGCCGAACTCTTCCGTGCCGCGCATTGTCTCGAGAAATTCAACCATGAAGGCCGGAGATACATTGTTCTGGCGCGACAGCCCGCTTCCGTCTTTCGGCGAAAAACCGTGAAGCCCCGTCGCCCCCATGTCTTCCAATGCCTTGAAGATAGCCACGTTGCAGCTGTCGTAACAAGAGGATCCCGTGCGTTTCAGGCCTATTGTGCGATAAAGTGTCTCGGCATACAGGTTGTCGCTGCGGTGGTTGGTTTCGCGGATTATTTCCGAAAGGGCGGGGGAAAATGTGGAGCCGAGCATCGTCAGATTGTCTTTTGCCTCCGCAAGCATCCGCGGGCCGGGGTTCATGAAATCCCGTATGAAGCCTTTGCGGTCGATGTCCGCGTATCCTCCTGACACTGCTATGCCGTTCGTCTCAAGATATCCGGCGAAATATGCGGCGCATGTCATGGCGGCGAATTTATTCGCGCACGCTTCTTTTTTCGGTCTGCTGTCCATGGCGAGACTGCCCCTCATTTCGCCGACGGGAGCCATGTCGGTGACGAACAGATACAGATTGTCTCCGCTGCCCGCCGGCCCCGTGACGCTGAAGTCGGTGAATTCCATCCATGGAGTCTGCGGATACAGGGGCACGACTTTGGCCGGTTCTCCTTCGGCGGCTCCAGGTTCGGCATAGAATTCCTGGGTGTTTTCATAGAACATGAGACCGCTTGCGCCGGTGCTGTAGTATGTGCCCAGGTCGTAGTATTCCCAGCTGTCGTTTTCCAGATTGTCCGTAAAGATGCGCCCGTCGCCGATGACCTTTCCCTCTATTTTCCTGATGCCGGCGCGCTCAATGAAAAATTTCCAGCGGGCGAACAATTTGTCCGACGGATCCGCAGCCGAGTCGTCTGACGCGAGCGTGGGGTCGGCGCCGCCTATGATGTATATGTCTCCGCGGAGTACGCCGTCCTCTATATTGCCGCTGTGCGCTATCCCGGTCTCGAAGCGGAAGTCCTCTCCCAGTTCATGCAGGGCCGTTCCGGTCGTTATGAGCTTCATGTTCGATGCGGGGAGCATCCTTTTGCCGCTGTTGTGCTCGGCTATGGTGTCACGTCCTTTTACCGCAAGCATGCCCCATACTGAGGATTTCAACGGTTCCGTTTCCGCGATTCGGCGGATATCGGACTGCATGCGGGCGTTTGCCGGAGCGCATATCGAGGCTGCGAATATTATTATGGGGACAATGAATTTCATGATTGTGTATTTTTACAAAGATATTTATAAATTTGTAGAAAAGACAAAGTAATTCTCTTAATTATGGACAAGACTATATTGGTTTCGGGCGGGGCTGGTTTCATAGGCAGCCACGTCACCGTGGAACTTATCGAAGCCGGATACGGCGTCGTGGTTGCGGACAATATGTCCAACTGTGACATGACCTGTTTCGAAGGAGTGAAGAAGATTACCGGGCGGGACGACATTCCGTTTGTGAAGATGGATTTCTGCGATGCCGCCGCGGTGGACAGGCTGTTTTCAGACTACCGTATAGACGCGGTGATACATTTCGCCGCCTACAAGGCCGTGGGCGAATCCGTGGCGCAGCCTGTAAAGTATTACAAAAACAATCTTTCATCGTTCCTCAACGTCTTGGAAAGCGCGTCCGCGCACGGAGGGTGCAACGTGCTGTTTTCTTCGTCGGCCACCGTCTACGGAGAGCCTGACACGCTGCCCGTAACGGAGACCTCGCCGAGGCAGCCGGCCACTTCGCCGTACGGCAACACGAAGCAGATCTGCGAGGATATCCTCAGGGATACCGTCAAGGCCACCGCAGGTTCGGAAGGGGAGATCAAAGGCATAGCCCTGCGCTATTTCAATCCGATAGGCGCACATCCTTCGGGCCTTATCGGCGAATTGCCGCGCGGCGTGCCGAACAACCTTGTCCCGTTCATCACGCAGACGGCCATAGGCAAGAGAGAATGCCTCAGCATATTCGGCAACGACTATCCCACGCCTGACGGCACGTGCCAAAGGGATTATATCGACATCGTGGATCTGGCCAAAGCCCATGTATGTGCCGTGTCAAGGATGCTGGACGGCGACATGGAGGAGGATTACGAAATATTCAACATAGGAACGGGGCGCCCCGTTTCGGTTCTGGAACTTGTGAACGCCTTTGAAAAAGTCAACGGCCTGAAACTGAATTACCGTTTTGCTCCGAGAAGGGAAGGGGACGTGACGGCCATCTGGGCCGATCCGGCGGAGGCCAACAAGAAAATGGGCTGGAAAGCCGAAAGAACTGTAGAAGAAACGCTTGCTGCGGCATGGGCGTGGGAAAAGCACATAGCGGGACAGGAATGACGGCGTGCCGTCATTCCCCCTTTACTTCTTCTTTCACCGCCTTGCTGAGTTCATCGTAGAGCACGTCAAGTTTTTCGGTCAGTTCCTTGCGGAGCCCGTTATAGAAAGTTTTCTTTATTCCTTCGGGTTTACCCGCCTTGTCCCTGAGGTCGTTGAAAAGAGTTACGGCCTCGTCGATCAAAGCCGGGACTTTGCCTGTCTGCCTGTCAGGATTGGCTGACAGAAAAAGGGTGCAGTCATCGACGAATGCGGCGACAAGATACTCGATTTCCTTTTTTAGGTCTCTTATGCTCATAATAGGATAATTTAGTGTGCAAAGGTAGTACAAAAAACGGAAAAACGGAAAGCCGGCGACAATGCTTTAGATCAGATGGAACGTTCATCTTTCCCCTTCAGCGCCTTGACGGCCCGGTCGAAATCACTTTCGAACAGGCTCATTTCGCGTCGACGGTATATTTCAAACTCCTTTTCGGCCTTCTCCATTGCGTCCTTATGTGAGACATTTCCATTGCCAACCAGCACCTTGCGCTTGCTGGCGAGGATCTGATTGTCAAGCGCCTCAATCCAATCCTTCATCGTCATCGGATTCATCTCCAAAGCCTGAAACTCGGCGAAGTCCAGAAATCCGGACACCAATAGGTTCAGTCTTTGCAATTCTTTCTCCGATAGGTAGTTCTTGGCAATCTTCACATCGTCTTTGGTCACATAGTCGCCTTTGAAGTTCGTCATTCCCACAAAAGGCTTCTCATTGTCCACGCGGTTATAAATTACCTCGGCAGCCGTGTTTTTGTGTACGGCATAGTGCAGTTTGTTCTGGACCGTGGCAAAGAATGTCTTGGTCATGTCGCTGCGAGGATCGTAATCGATGGAGGTCGCATAAATATCCGTTACCTGTTGATAAAAGTTGCGCTCGCTGCTGCGAATGTCGCGAATGCGTTGCAAGAGCTCGCGGAAGTAGCGGTTTCCGCCCTGTTTGAGCCGCTCATCGTCCATGGCAAAGCCCTTCTGGATATACTCGTGAAGCCGTTGCGTCGCCCACCTACGGAATCGCGTGGCAATCTGGGACTGAACACGATAACCCAGCGCGATGATCATATCGAGGTTGTAATGGTCGATATTGCGCTTCACCTGCCGTGCACCTTCGGTTTGAACTAACAAGAATTTCTTGTGAGTTGCCTCATCCAGCTCATTATCCCGGTATACATTGGCAATATGCTGTGCAATATTCTGCTGCGTCGTATCGTATATTTCTGCCAACTGATTCTGCGTAAGCCACACATCCTCATCGGCGAAACGAACGGACACACGTGTTATCTCGTTGTCGTCTTGGTAGATGATTATTTTATTGTCTTTTTTCATCATCTTTTTCTATAATTGGGAGTTTTTTGTAATCACGATACTCTGGTTTATTATCTTTAATACAGTATAAATCACCTTGATAATTAGCAGAACCTATTGCCGCCCTTGCTGTTAATTTTATATCTTCCATTCTTAAATCCTGCGAAGATATCGCCTCGCATTTTTCATAGTTAAATATTGTCAGATTTACTCCTCCATAGTGTAGAGAACTATTAAATCGTATTCCGTCATAACCAAGGCTTTTAATATATTCTGCGATTACCTGAGTCGGTATATAATCCTCTGAATTATTGGTAGGTCTTGAGAATGCCCCTTGTATCATTCCCATTACATACATTTCCATTGTCGCACTTTTATTATCGGGTAAATTTATGTCTACTGCAATATTCGCGATTTTAAGAGGCTCATTTACCCGTATCTGTGCTATATTTATTGCATCATAAATAAAAGGACGCACTTCGAACATTGATGTTGTAGGACTTTCTGATACATATAAATACTTAATGTATTGAGGATTTGCACGTCCTGCCGGAACCTTAACTCCTTTGGGTGGAACAAACGAAGCTTCTTTTGTAAGTCCTTTAAAAGGATTTGCTTTACCCACATATTCGATATTTAGTTTTTCACCTTCAGGTGCGCCATAACATTTATATATCATATGGTCATTTATAGAACTGTCATCTATGATTCTGGCTCTATAATAAATTTTTCCGGTTTCTATTTCAAGAATATTACCAACTATATACTCTGAAAGTATATCCAATAATTTATGTCTTAAAAAGAACCGATTTTTATAAAATACGGTCTCTTTGAAGGAATACCACAATTTGCGAGCCTCAAAATGCTCGTTCGTTTCATCAAATGTTTTATTTTGTATTTCTCTATCTACTCGCATGATCAATCCATATTATGAATTATTATAGATTTACTTCATTGGTTTAATCGTGGATTCGATAAAGGCGATTTCGTCGGCGGATAAGTCGTATTTTGCATACAGCTGCGCGTCGATTTCATTTATGGGCTTACTCCAATCTATATCACTATTTCCTGTGAAGTCCTGCATGGGAACATATCTATAAACGCGACTTGTAGCGTGTTGTGTAATTTTTATAGCTGAAACAAGGACACGAAGAAATTTCGAGCGAAGATATTTAATGAAGTTTTTAGCTTCAATTTCAGAATTAAAAGGCGCATATAAATACGATTGACTACAAACTGAATTAGGAGCTGCATATTCAGGGGTGCCCAAAATCTTTGTATCGTTGCCAGAACCACCAACCTCAGGAACAAATACCTTATGTTTATCTATGTCTTGAGTATTCTTTTTTATAGCAGATTTATCTATAAAAAGGGTCCTACGTTTAAGGTTTTCAATAACATAAAGAACAGTGCTATGAGATGATGATGCAGTCTCGCTAACACTAAATTTTTCTTTTGCATTATTGGTCGGCTTGGTCGGTACGCCGAATGGAGTATCAGAAGATATAATAGTGTCTACTCCTTGAATCAGTTTAGAGGAAACTTTTGCAACAATCTTTGCGAGTTTAGGCTCGCGTATAAGAACGTCGAAAGAGTCTAAACTAATGCTATCGTTTTGAATAGAATTGCCATTAATTAGAGTATAATCGCAATTACCTGAATAGGCTAAATCTTCAAGGAAATAACAAATACCACCTTTAATCTCTACGTTTGGAAATAAATCACGACTATTATTATAAGCAATTAGTTTAGAGATGTTACCACTCTTAAGCATCTTAAACCGGAAGTTTCCTAATAAGTTCTCTCTACCTGCAGTAAACCAACGAGAAGGAATTACCAAGGAAACATAGTTGGATTTAATCCGAGATGCTATCATGCAAAATTCTTGATAGATAGGAGCATCATTTGTACCACCACTACCGCCCACATCTTGATATGGCGGATTGCTGATAATCACATCGAATTTCATATCTTTTAATTCCTTTATTATTTTTTCGTTATCATCACCGATAAGATCATACGAGGTGAAATCGGTAAATACGTTCTCAATAGGCATTCCCAACAATTTGTAGGTCTTTCGCGTAAATTCGTAAGTCAATTCCGAGGTCGGTATGGCATAGATATGTTCCTTTGCCTTGTCGCCGAATTTCTTGTAGAGCGCAATCGTAAACTCACCCTGCTTAGACGCAATGTCGAGGAATTTAGCATCCCCTTTCGCGTTCAGTTTATCGAACGGTAATATCGACACCATCTCGTCAGCCACCTTGGCAGGTGTTACCACTTCGGAAACGGACAGGCGATCGAATTTTCGCATTGCAACTTCTACACGCTCAATTGGAACCAAATTATCATCGCACATCAAGTCGTTGGTATTCTCGATTTTGTAATCGAGCTTACGCAGTACAAACGGATTGCTCTTGCACTGAATCAGTTTGAGAATGCCCACATTCAAACCGAGGTTGCGGGCAATGCGACGGTTATCGTCGGTTGCCAGAATTTGCGCGATCACATCTTCCAGCGATTTGACCGTCGATTCTGTAAGAAATGCAAAGAAAAGTACTCGTGCATAATAGGCCGCCAGACGTTTTTCAAGCTTGTCATCATCTTCTTGGTCCGTCGACTGTTGGGGATTTGCTGTCGGAGCATCTTTCTTATCGGCTTCCTCTTTCGGGTTGTCCGTTTTGCCGTCGGGCGTGTCTATATCATCTCCATCACCCTCCGTCGGTTTGATCTGCAAACCGTTTTTGGCGTCGATAGGCTCAATCGTGCGTAGGATGGCCGCCAATGCATCATCTTGCAACAAGTTGTTATCCGTCGGTATCTCCGATGCATCATCCAAGATGCTGCGCGTGCGGGAATATTCACGAACGGCATCGGTTATATCGGTCGGCTCAGCCTGCCGCAACTTATTTTTGTTCAGAACAATAATTGGAGAAACCTTCAACTCCTTTTGGATTTGTTCTTTGAGTTGCGCATTGCCCTGCACCTCCGTATTGACATTGTAAAACTGCGATTTCAGTTCCTGCAAAATGAACATTCGATTCGGGTCGAAATCCACCAGCAGTGTCTGCGGCTTCATATTATACTTGATAGTCTTACCACTATCATCCTTGAAGGTCGTAATATATTGGTTCTGCAAACGGAATATTGCCTGATCGTATTCTTGCGGAGAGGCCGTTCCCTTGAGATAAAGCATCGTGTCCCATTGCGGTACAGTCGTGCCCGTCAGCATCCGGTTGACGGTCAAGGTCAGCGTCTTTTTATTCTGGTTCTCACACTCTTTGATAGCCCGCTTGACATCGCCCGTCGATTTGTATTTACGCTCATCATCAAATCCCGCAATATTGATTATTTCATAATCGCAGAGGTTCTTGAACCGGTCTTTATTGTTCCGGATCAACGCAGCCATGGCATCGCATGAAGCTCGGTATGGCAGCACGCAAACAATATGACGACACATCTTGCCCTCCTTGATTTTGTCATAATCGAGGAACCCGAGCAGGTTTTCGTCCTCTTTCGTGCCATCGATAACCTCCAACAAATCGAAAATCTCGGTCTCGTGCTTAAACTGGCGGTGGTTGTCTTCTGTCTTGGGACTCATTGAAAGCGGACGGAACAGTTCAGAAAATGCATAGGTGATGCCATCCTTGCGCAACTGCTCCATCTTTTTGCGCGATGATTCATTGGGATTGAAGGCAAAACGAATCATCTGCGGAAATCCGTAGTAAGGATTCTCCCACTCATCACGGTCATCTTCCTTCAGATGTTCATCGTTCCACTGCTGCTGCGCATCAATAATATCAGTAAACTGAACGGAAGCAATAATATCCTCCTTATGGAACTCATCGCCCATCAGAATGCGGTATGGCGTACCCGACAGGTGCAGACGGATCTTTGCGTCCAACGTCTTGACGGCATCTTCAACCCTATCCAATGTCTCAAAGCCATCCATGTCCTTTAACTCTTTAGCGATCTCTGATTTGCTAAGATGTTGTTCCTGCAATACTTTTCCATAGGATGCACCGCGTGCGCCGAAATGGGTTTCGTCAATAATCAGCAGATCAATCCGATGCTCAAACACCTCTTTGTGTTTCTCCTTTATATCTTCGCCCTGCAAATCCTGCAACGTGAGGAACAAAACGACGCTCTTATTCGGGTCAGCAAGCGTGTCGGCAATAACTGTCTCGCTCCGTTTCAACGCTTCGCTGTCAAGATAGTGGTAACCTTCAAAATACTTGTGGCTCTCGACCGTCTTTTTCCACTCCTCCTTTACATCGGCTTTTGCAGAGACAATAACGACAAACCGCGCATGAATCTCCTTGGCGCAGCACATCGAGGTAAACGACTTGCCGAATCGCATAACCGCATAGAGCAACAGGTTCGTTCGTCCATCCGCGACCGCCTTCTTGAAATTGTCAATGGCATTTTGCTGATTTTCGCGCGGCGGGTAAACCTCCGTTCGCTCGTAGGTGAATATTTGTGGCAGGCGATCGGAAGAATAGAGCGGATATTTACCATTCTTTTCGCGTGCGCTTAGAATAATATCCCCTACGGCATCCTCCACATCTTTTGCTGTCGCTTCTTTAAAAAATTCTCGGGAATAGTATGGCAAATTGGCAAACGTGCTCGGCTGCAAGCGGATTCGTCCCCTCTCTTGTTCCAAGAAAGCATGAACGGCAAAGTCACGAAAGATCGTCTCGTCATCAATATGGGCAGAATGTTCATACTGCGGAATCAGGTTCGGAAAGATTTTCCGCCACTCTTCCAAACGCACCCGTACACCACGCGAGGTGTCGCCAACCTTCAAATAATTCGGAACGGTTTCCGTTGAGAACGCATATATATACGGCTCGACCCGACCGACAATCAAATTGTCGAGAATGGCTGTATCTATCTTTGCCTTTACACTTTCCATGTTACTCTTGTTTAATCAATGACACAAAAGGTATAATCTCATCTTGGCCCCAATCCATAATCTTGCAGTAAACCCCATTATGCTTATGCATATCGTTTTTTTGACAACCCTCGCACGCCTGGATCGTTTCGGTCGAATCAAACAGGTTCTGGACCGTGGTCCGAACCGTTCGGCAGCTGTCCGGCACAACGCATTTCAGCCCGTCCATCTGCCAGATGTTCCACGAGATGATATAGGCAATATACAACAATGATTTAAGTTGCGGCTCGTTGCCGAACTTCGCTTTGTAATAGTCGATAAATGTGTAGAGCAGTGCCTCGCGGGCAAGCACCAGATTGTCGCCCTGCCATTCGTAGCCATAGATGCTCATATATGCCATTTGTGCAGCTTTCAGCCATTCGCCTGACGTTTCCGTGTTCTCGCCGACAACACGCAGTTTCCTGTCGAGCAGGCCGATCCGCCGTTCGACGGGAATCGGTTCTCCCGTTACCGCGTCATACCGGCTGACTAAGTAAGGGGCTTCGCCGCAGGTGATTTCAAGGCGGTTTTCCCGGACATAATCGCGCCATGTCCTGCCCTCCGGAAACAGGATTTTCCCGTCGGTCGGAATCCATGAATGTGCCCCGCCAGGATCATCCACTTCGGTATTAAACACATTTTCCCGACCGAACCAGGCGTTATCGACCAGATTGTTCTGCTTGTTGCATATCCACGACGGGGTGAAGACTTCTGCCATCTCGCGGCTGCGCCGCTGCTGCATGTCGCGGCTTTTGACGGAGCGCGGTCGGATAATACCTCCGTTTTTCCCCGTAATGGCGGCAATCGTAATCGGGTCGTTATACTGGTAGCCGGCGCCCAAATCGGCATAGTTGTTCGTCGCCCAGAAGATGTTGATTTGACGTTCGTCCGTGCTTAAAGTGTGGTCCTTAAGCAATGCCGCAAGCAATTCGGGCGACCGCTCGAGGAACTCGTTTTCCCGTATGTCGATTTTAGAAGACACCATCCGTCAATCCATATTATCCTTAAATATACAAAGATAGAATTTAATCGCATTATTAAGGCAAAGTTTATTCCTGACTTTGGCAACGTGTCACCCAAATCACCGAGACGTTATGCCTTACAATTATGTGAAAGGCCGATTTTCGGCGAACGACCGAAAAAGTGCCAAAGTCAGGAATTTTATGTCAATGCCGTTGACGATCTCATCAAAACCCCGTCGCGGAATTCGGCAATAGGACTTCTCATCCGCAGCAACAAGGATGAAGCAGAAGTCCGGTACGCATTTCCGGGGCGAATCGAAAGTGACGGTCCCGGCGGTCCGTCTTTCTTTCATAAGACTGTTTTTTGTACTACCTTTGCTTCGGTAGAAAATCGAAGCAAATGCAGACTTGCGCCAATAATGAAATTTTCGAAGGGCTGACCTTCGACGACGTGCTTCTTGTTCCGGCCCGTTCGGAAGTCCTTCCGAGAGAGACTGACGTCTCGACCATGTTCACGAGGGACATCCGTCTGCGGACGCCCATCGTTTCATCCGCAATGGACACCGTCACGGAGTCGGAGCTTGCGATAGCCATGGCCCGCTCCGGAGGCATCGGCGTGATACACAAGAATATGACGATCGAGAGGCAATGCGCCCAGGTGCGCCGTGTCAAAAGGGCCGAGAACGGCATGATCTACGATCCGGTCACAATATCGCCGGACGCCACCGTCGGGCAGGCTCTCGGGATGATGGCGAAGCACCATGTAGGAGGGATTCCCGTGGTCGACGCGGACAACCGTCTCATAGGCATAGTGACCAACAGGGACCTGCGGTTTCAGGAAGACATGAATCTCGGCATATCCGCCATAATGACTTCGGAGAACCTTGTCACGGCTCCGAAGGGCGTCAGTCTCGACGAAGCCACGGCGATCCTGCGCAGCACCAAGGTGGAGAAGCTCCCAGTGGTGGACGAAAATGGCCGTCTGGCCGGTCTCATCACGTACAAAGACCTTATGAAGATAAAGGACAATCCCATAGCGTCGAAAGATTCCAAAGGCCGCCTGCTGGTGGCCGCCGCCGTGGGAGTGAAGTCCGACACGCTCGACCGCATAGCCATGCTGGCCGATGCAGGTGCCGACGCCGTGGTCATCGATACAGCGCACGGACATTCGGCCGGAGTGCTTGAAACGGTGCGCAAGGCATGCGCGGCTTTCCGTGACATGCAGATAGTGGCGGGCAACGTGGCTACGGGCGAGGGAGCCAAGGCGTTGGCCGATGCCGGCGTCAGCGCCGTGAAGGTGGGCATAGGCCCCGGATCCATATGCACGACGCGCGTCATCGCCGGAGTGGGCATACCGCAGCTTACCGCCATAATGCTTTCTTCCGAGGCTCTCAAAGGCACCGGAGTACCGGTCATCGCCGACGGCGGCATACGTTATTCCGGGGACATAACCAAGGCGCTCGCCGCCGGCGCGGATACCATAATGGCGGGATCCCTGTTTGCCGGAACGGAGGAGTCTCCAGGCGAAACCATTATCCTAAACGGCCGTAAATTCAAGTCCTACAGGGGGATGGGCTCGCTCGAAGCCATGGAGCAGGGGTCAAAGGACCGGTATTTCCAGGATATGGAAGAGGACGTAAAGAAGCTCGTTCCGGAAGGGATAGTAGCCCAGGTGCCGTACAAGGGGACGGTCTCCGAAGTGGTATATCAGCTCGTGGGCGGTCTCAGGGCAGGAATGGGATATTGCGGAGCCGCCGACATACCGTCTTTGCGGAATACGAAATTCGTCCGCATTACCAATGCCGGCTATCTTGAGAGCCACCCTCACGATGTCACCATCACCAAGGAGGCGCCCAATTATTCGCGATGAGACTTTTCCCGCTCATATTGGCCGCGGCGCTGTCCTTGCCTTCATGCGAAGCCCTGTCGGCGCTCATCGGCAGGGACTCCGTGGCGAGGGCCGGAAACCACAAGCTGTACCGGGCAGATCTGGAAAAGCGCATTCCCGACGGCCTCACGGGTGAAGACAGTCTGGCGTTCGCTATGCAGTACATCAATTCCTGGGCGGCGGACATGCTGTTTCTCGACATGGCGGAGAGCCAGCTTTCCAAGGAGCAGAAGGACGTGTCCGACGAGCTTGAGGAATACCGTGTCTCCTTGCTGAAATATCGTTATGAACAGTCGTATATAAACGAACGTCTCGACACGAGCGTCTCGGCTGCGGAAATAAAGGAGTATTATGACGGGCACACGGACAAGTTCAAATTGGAAGTTCCCATAGTCAAGGCCCGCTTCCTCCTTATCGACAAAGATTCCCCGAGCCTCGGCGTAATACGCCGCAAGATGTCTTCGGAAGACGTGGACGACCTTCTCGCCGCCGACAGCCTGTCGTATTCCGCCGCATTGAAATACAGGGACTGTTCCGACACGTGGATGGATGTCATAACGCTTTCGAGGGAGTTCGGCACGGACTATGTGACCATGCTTTCGCGGATGCAGCAGTCGTTCATTGAAATGCCCGACGAATATGGCAACATGCGCATCGCCTATGTGGCCGACATAAGGCGTGAAGGCCGCACGGCTCCCCTCGAATATTGCGCCGGACAGATAAAAGATATAATTTTGAGCAACAGAAAACATATGCTGATGAGCAATTTGGAACGGGACTTGCTCAAAGATGCCCGGACGAAACAAAAATTTGTGATTTATTAGTATGGACGCTATTAGAAAAATTATAGTAGGGGCGGCCGCCGTCATGGCGCTGTCGTTCACCGCGCTGCCGCTTTCCGCACAGAAATATTCCGGAGGCGTGATAGACAAGACCATAGCCGTAGTGGGCGGAGAGGCGGTGACCATTTCTGACCTCGAATCGGAGGTGCAGATGCAGAAGGCCCAGGGTTTTTCGTCCGACAGGAACATGCGCTGCGATCTATTGGAGCAGATAATGGAGTCGAAACTATTTTTGATGCAGGCCCGTCTGGACTCCTTGACCGTGAATCAGGATATGGTGGCCGGCCAGCTTTCCCAAAGGATAGACCAGTTCCGTACCGTGCTCGGCGGCGATGAAGAAGTGGAGAAATATTTCGGCAAGCCTCTGTTCAGGCTCCGTCAGGAATGGCGCAAGACTCTTGAAGAACTGAGCCTGACGCAGCAGGAACAGGCGCAGGTGGTGAACGGAGTGCCCGAACTGACGCCGTCGGACGTAAAGAATTATATCGATACCGTCGACAAGGAGGATCTGCCGATGGTGCCGATCAAATATCAGCTGAGCGAGATATGCATCTATCCGGACAGGGAGGCGGCCAATCTTGCCGTCAAGGAGAAGCTTCTTGCATTGCGCGAGCGCATAATCAACGGGGAAAAATTCGCCACTTTGGCCCGCATCTATTCTGAAGATCCGGGCAGCGCCCGCAAGGGCGGCGAACTCGGCATGGCCTCGAAGTCGATATTCTGGCCTGTCTTTTCCGACGCCGCCATGGCGCTCAAGCCGGGCGTCATTTCCCAGATAGTGGAGACTCCGGACGGATTTCATATAATCGAAGTGCTTGACAAGAGGGGCGACATGTTCAATGCCAGGCACATTCTGATGAAGCCCCGTTACACGCAGGAGGACAGGGAAAAGGGCTTCGCCGTTCTCGACAGCCTGCGCACGGAGATACTCAACGACAGGATTCCGTTCCCGCTGGCGGCGCGTTTCTATTCCCAGGACCCGGCCACCCGCACAAACGGCGGACAGATGTCCGACCCCATGACGGGTTCTTCGTATTTCGAGATAGACCAGCTGAAGCCTCAGGACTATGCCGCCATAAAGGATCTGAAGGAGGGTGAAATATCGGAGCCTGTGGAATCCCTTGACAATGAGGGCCGGGAAGGCAACACGGTATATAAGATTATCAAAGTCGACAAAATCATCGACGCCCATACCGCCACTTTCACAAACGACTACAGCCAGCTTATAGATCAGGTGAAAAGGCAGCTTCAGATGGAGGCTTTGGACGATTTCCTCAACGATAAAATCAAGACTACGTATATTGTCATCGATCCGATGTTCAAGGATTGCGAGTTCAACAGGCCGGGCTGGGCTACCAAATTCAGAGAGGAGGATTGATGCGTTTCCTTCGTACGGTGTCGGTCATTATGGCGGCGGCGCTGTGTGCGTCGCTTTCCGTACGTGCCCAGGAAAAGGAGGACGCGGACAGTCTCGTGCGGCTGATTTCCGCCGAGTCCGGACGTCTCGACGTCATCGACGGCGAGAACTACAGGACGTTTTCCGGCGAAGCCACCTTTCTGCACAACAACACCTATCTCATCTGTGACACGGCGCGGTGGAACGTCGACCGCAGATTTATAAACGCCATCGGCAACGTACGTATCATCCAGGACAACACCTATCTTACAAGCGACCTGGCCGACTATATCATCGATGAAAATCTTGCGCAGTTCCGCGGAGGCGTCGTGCAGCTCAGGGACAAGGACGACAATGTGCTTCGTACGAGACACCTCGACTACAATACGCAGGACAGCGTGGCCGTCTTTCAGGACGGAGCCTCCATGCGCAGCGGCGACGGTCAGATAATAGAGAGCCGCAACGGCGTCTATGATTCCAAGGAAGGGACATTTACGTTCGTCGACGACGTGAACATGTTTTCCGACTCCGTTTTCGTAAAGACTACCCGTCTGGTTTACCGCTCTCCTCTGAACATGGCTTTCTTCGGCCGCGGCACCGATGCATGGAGCGGAGACGGCATGCTTTCCGCCGATGACGGCTGGTATGACAGGTCGTCGGAACTGTTCTTTTTCCGCAACAACGTGCATCTGCTGTCGGAGACTCAGGAAGGATGGAGCGATTCCCTTTATTATCATAGACTTGAAAGGACCGTGGAGATGCTGGGCAATGCCGTCGTGACCGACACTACGAGAAAGGTCTCCGGCCTCGGCGGCCGGATAGAGTACTCGGATTCCCTTTCGCGCGTGGAGATGAGCCGAGACCCTGCCGTGGTCGCCGAAATCGAGGAAGAGGGTGGCGTCGATACGGTATATTTCGGGGCGGACACCTTGGTCTACAGGACGTACGCCATGTTCGAAATAGATTCGGCAGTATTCTCCGCGGCAGGCCAGCGTAAGGAGGCCATCGCCGGGGATCCGGTGACGGAATACAGGCTGAAGGCGGCGCAGGCCGCTGCTGAAGCTGCCGCCGCGGCTCAGGCGGAAGCGGACAAGAACAACCCCGACAAACGTTTCGAAAGGACAAAAAAAGATGATGCCGCCGCGTCTGCCGATGATTCGCCGAAAGAACCCCGCGATACGATTCTGTCGTCTTCCGACAACATAGCCGTCCCGCCTGCAGTGCCGTCCGCCGCGCTGCCTTCGCCTCTGGCCGATATGCTCGCGCCGTCATCAGATACTTTAGCTTCGCCGTCAGATACTATAGCGCCGCCGGCTGCTGTTCTCGCGCCGGCTGCCGATTCGCTTGCAGTGCCGCTTGATCCTATTGCGGTGTCGGCCGACTCACTTGCAGTTTCGGCTGATTCGCTCACGGTTCCGTTAGATTCACTTGCAGTGCCTGTCGATTCACTTGCGGTGCCGCTTGATTCTTCGAAGGTCGGCTTCATGTCGGCGTGGGGCGGTGTCAAGATGTATCGCAGGAACATGCAGTTCGTCTGCGATTCATTGGTATACAATGATATAGATTCTTTGGCCCGGCTATACAAAAATCCTATAATATGGAACGTGCCGAACCGGCAGTATTATGCCGACAGTGTTTTCGTGACGGTAAGAGGCAATAAAATCGACAAGGCCAACCTGATGTCGTCGGCTTTCGTAATAACCGAAGAGAAAGAACAAAGCTGCTATGATCAGATAAAGGGGACTGAGCTCGTCGCATATTTCGCTGCGGACGGCAACATCGCCCGCTTCGATGCCCTGGGAGGCGCGTCCGCCATCTTTTATATAGAGGAAAACGATGAATTGGCCACGGTCAACCGAATAGAAGGCAAGATGCTGCATGCCGAATTCGTTGACGGGGAGATAGACAAGTTCTATTTCTTCGACCAGCCGAAAAACAATTTCATGCCCATAGTCCAGCTGAAGTCCGATGAAAAACTGCTGACCGGCTTCCATTGGGATGCGGACAAGCGGCCCGCGGGCAGGGAATCCATCACCGATATTGCTTTGCGCCAAAGTCAGCGGGCCGAATATGAGGCTCACCCGCGCGCAAAATACGATGAGACCGATATTTATTTCCCCGGATATATGGACGGGGTGTATCGCCGCATAGCCATAAGCGATTCGTTGAAGCTCGAAAGGAAGCGGGAACAGAAACGTTTGGAGGAGGAGCGAGCGGAAGCGGCCCGTCTGGACAGCCTGATAAACGTGGCCCTCGGCACCGTGGTCCTCGACAGCCTTGACGTCATTCAGGACAGTCTTGATGTCCGGGCGGATTCCCTCACGACGGCGGCCGATTCCGTTTCCGGCGCCGGCTCGGCCGTGCTGAAGGACAAGGCTGCGGAGCGCCGGGCGGCCCGTGAAGCCAAATGGGAAGCTAAAAACAAGAAAGACGAGGAACGGCGCAAGGCCAAGGAAGCCGCCCGGTTGGAAAAACGGCGCAAGGCCACCCTTGCCGAACTGAAGAAACAGGCGAGGAAAGCCGAAAAAGAAAAACGGGCCTTTGAGAAATACAAAGCCCGTTATGAAAAAAGGAAAGCCCGTGCGGAAGCCGCCCGCAGGAAAAATTAATCTTCCGTCGCGGCGAACAGTTTGATTATATTGACTATCACGTTTGAAGCGGCTTCAATGCTTTCCAACGGCACGAACTCCATTTTCCCGTGAAAATTCAGGCCTCCCGCAAAAATGTTGGGGCAGGGCAGTCCCATGAATGACAGGTTCGCGCCGTCCGTGCCTCCGCGTATGGGCTGGATTTTAGCTTTTATCCCTTCCATTTCCATGGCTTTCACCGCCTTTTCGACGATGAAATAATGGGGTTCCACCTGTTCGCGCATGTTGCGGTATTGGTCGGTGATCACCGCCGTCGCCGTTCCTTCCCCGTATTTTTTGTTTATGAATCCGACGCATTGCAGGAGCGTTTCTTTTTTCTTTTCGAACAGCGTGCGGTCGTGATCCCTGATTATATATGAGAAATCAGCCTCTTCGACGGTGCCGTTGAAATTTGTGAGATGGAAGAAACCCTCGTACCCGCAGGTATATTCGGGCTTCTGCTCCGCGGGGAGAAGTCCGTTCAGCTCCATGGCTATCAGCGAGGCGTTCAGCATCTTGCCTTTTGCATAACCGGGATGGATGTTTCGTCCGCGTATGTGTATTTTGGCCGATGCAGCGTTGAAATTTTCGAATTCAAGTTCGCCCGTCTCCCCGCCATCTATGGTGTAGGCATAGTCGGCGCCGAATTTTTTCACGTCGAACTTCACGACTCCGCGTCCTATCTCCTCGTCCGGGGTGAATCCTATCTTGACGGGGCCGTGCTTTATTTCAGGATGCTCCTTTAAATATTGTACCGCATGCATTATGGCGGCCACTCCGGCCTTGTCATCCGCTCCGAGCAGGGTGGTGCCGTCGGTGGTGATGAGAGTCAGGCCTTTGAAATGCAGCATTTCGGGGAATTCTTCGGGCTTCAGGAAAAGTCCCGGCACGCCATTGAGGGCGATGTCCCCGCCGTCGTAATTTTCAATTATTTGAGGCTTCACCCCTGCGCCCGGAGCGTCCGGAGAGGTGTCCACATGGGCTATGAATCCTATCGCCGGCACCTCATCGCCGGTGTTGGACGGGATGGCCCCTATCACATAGCCGTATTCGTCCAAATGCGCTTCAACGCCCATGTCGTTGAGCTCCCGGCACAGCATTTCAAGCAGATCGAGCTGTTTCGCCGTGCTCGGCTGCGACTGAGAGTCTTCGTCGGACTGAGTGTCCACGGCGACGTATCTCAGAAATCTGTCAAGCAGTTTTTCCATGACTTTATTGTTCAACTTTGGCTTTCAGCGAGCTGCAAGCCATATAGATTATTATTCCTATGAACGGCAGTATGGCCGCCGCCTCTCCGAAACGGTCGTGCCATCCGGTGAGGAACCAGTCTACCTGCGCGAATTTCAGTATTGCGCTGACCACTCCCATGAGGGCGCCTCCGGCTATGAAACCGGAAGCTATGAGGGTGCCTTTTTCCTGGCGTGCGTCATTCAGGGCCTTGTCCTTGGAACGCGAACCTACGAACCACGATATGGCGCCTCCCGCCAGAAGGGGCAGATTAAGATCTATGGGGATGAACATGCCGAGCGCGAAGGGGAGGGCGGGAACCTTGAAGGCAGTGAGCAGGAGGGCGATGACCGCGCCTATGCCGTAAAGCAGCCACGGGGCGCCGCCTCCGTTCATCATGGGCTCTATGACGGCCGCCATCGCATTGGCCTGCGGAGCCACGAGCGCATCTTCTCCCGTGAAACCGTAGGTCTTGTTCAGGATGAGCATGACGCCGCATACGGTGAGGGCCGCCACGAGGGTGCCGGCAAATTTCCAGTGCTCTTGCTTTTTGGGACTCGACCCGATCCAATAACCTATTTTAAGGTCGGTGACGAATGAGCCGGCCATGGACAGAGCCGTGCATACTACGCCGCCTATGATCACGGCCGCGGCCATGCCCGCGTTGCCTTTCAGGCCTACGGCGACGAGCACGAGCGACGCGAGGATAAGCGTCATAAGCGTCATGCCGCTCACGGGATTGGAACCCACGATGGCTATGGCGTTTGCCGCCACTGTGGTGAACAGAAATGCAATCAGGCCCGCCACCAGAAGGCCGGCGAGCGCCTGCCATATATTGTTGACGACGCCGCCGAACGCGAAGAATGCGAAAACGGCTAACAGCGCAATCACGATGCCGAAAATCACTGTCTTCATGGACATATCCTCGTCGGTGCGGCCCTCGGCGCGCCTGTCCCCGGGTTTGCGGCGGAATTCGCCGGCAGCGAGCCCTATGGCGGATTTTATTACGCCGAAGGATTTGACGATGCCTATTATGCCGGCGACGGCGATGCCTCCGATGCCTATGTGTCTCGCATAGTCATTGAAAATCTGATCGGCCGACATTTCGCTTATGACGGTGGAAACGCCCGTGTGCATGAGGTCGATGACCTGCCCGCCCCAGACCGCATTGATCAGGGGAATGATGACGAGCCACACGAGAAGGCTGCCGCAGCAGATGATGAAGGCATACTTGAGCCCTACTATGTAGCCGAGGCCGAGCACCGCGGCGCCGGTGTTGAGCTTGAGCACTATTTTGGCCTTGTCGGCAATGGCCTGCCCCCAGCTCGTCATCGTCGTGGTGACGGTCTCCGCCCATGTGCCGAACGTGGCCGCCGCAAAGTCATACAGGCCTCCTATGAGTCCGCTTATAAGCAGAGTCTTGGCTCCTTTTCCGCCGCTTTCGCCGCTTACAAGCACCTGCGTCGTGGCCGTGGCTTCGGGGAACGGATATTTGCCGTGCATCTCCTTTACGAAATATTTGCGGAAAGGGATAAGGAACAATATGCCGAGCACGCCTCCGAGAAGGGAGGAAAGGAACATCTTCCAAAAGTTCACCTCCAGACCGGGGTAAAGCAGATTGCCCGCGGCGTCGGTCTTGCCCTGCAGAATGTACAGGGCGGGCAGGGTGAAAATGGCTCCTGCCACTACGGCGCCGGAGCAGCCTCCTATTGACTGGATGATGACGTTCTGGCCGAGGCCGCCTTTCTTTCCCAATGCGCCTGATACGCCTACCGCTATGATGGCAATGGGGATGGCGGCTTCAAACACCTGCCCCACCTTCAGGCCGAGGAATGCGGCGGCGGCCGAAAATATCACCACCATTATCAGGCCCATGGCGACGGAGTATGGCGTCACTTCGGGATAATTTTTCTGCGGCGACAGCAGGGGCTTGTATTCTTCGCCGGGCTTCAGTTCCCTGTGGGCGTTTTCCGGCAACGAAAACTGTTTGTCTTTCATTGTACGATATAAATAGGTATGTTTTTCCTGCACCGAGGAACCTTCAAATATAGGAAGAATATGCCAATCGGCCAACTATGAAAGGTGCTCCGAAAGATTTTAAGAAAAAATTTGCCGGTTTAAAAAAAGTTGTTACCTTTGCAGTCCCGCTTGAGGAAGCACCCCTTTTGGAGGCTTTGGAAAGCGGAAAAGATCGAGTTATTTGAAAATACTGGAAGAATACAAACGAGGTAGAAAGCAAAATCAGATAGTCTGTATTTAAAGAATAGGGACTACAG
>CANPZS010000038.1 GCA_947588835.1 uncultured Bacteroidales bacterium
CCTCATTCTCGGGTCGTGGCGATTGTATTAGGAGGGGGATTTCCCGGATACGTTTCGTTTTGCGTTTTTGAGCACTTCGTTTTTCATGAGTGCAACATTTCGTTTTGCGGATTATACAGGGAACTGATTTTCCGCTGCATAAGCAGCAGAATTACCCCCCCCGAACAGTTCAAAAACGAACAAGACCGTTGCGATTTGGAATAATGTCCGTTTCATAAAAAGAAAAGGTTAGTAAATAATTAGTTGTTTTATATGGTCAAAAAGGCGGAACTTCCTGTATTCCGCCCTGTAAAAATACGAAAAATTTTTATTTCCGCAATAACTGCCCCCGCTTTCCGCGTTTTGCCGGTTCTCCCAAGAAAAAGCATCCCGACAACGAAGCCAGCAGCACTATGATGAGCGTTACGGAAGATGCGCGGGACACGCGTTCCCCTACCCTGTACGAAAGAGGGTCGAAACGCATGACTATCTCGTGCTCCCCTGCAGGCAGGACGGCGGCACGGAAAATCCAGTCGGCGCGGAAAATCGCGGTTTCGGTGCCGTCCTCAAGCCTGGCGGACCATCCCTCCGGATAGAATATTTCGCTGAACACTGCGGTGCGGTCCGACTCCGCCCTGTAACGGTAAGCCACTTCGTCCGGCGCATACCTGGTCATGTATATGGTGTCGCCAGGAACGGGGGCGCCAGTCGATGCCATCCGGTCGCGGGCCTCCCGGAAATCATCTCCTACGACGGCTTCCGTCAGCAGATCGTGCAGTCCCGTCAAAGTTATCTCCTCGTCCGGAGTGGCCGCGGGAACGGCGGAGGACACGAACCATGCGTTGCCCGAAGCGTTCCCGTTGAGTACGGGCGGAAGATTCCCGTCCACTATGAAATATTTAGTGTTGAGGGCATTGAGAATCGGCGTGCGCGGCAGGCTTTCTTCAGCCTCCCCCAACGTGGAAGCCTTTCTGACGGCGGCCGATACGGATTGTATCTCGGCAGTCAGATAATGGTCTATAAGATCCTGATACCTTTGCAGTTTGGCCGCGGAATAGCCGCCTACGCTCTTGTGCCAATAGCTCGGGTGCGAATCATTGAACACGTTCACGGTGAGGTCGAGCACCCTGCACGACAATGCCGGATCTTTCAGGATGTATTCATCGGCGGCGCGCCTGTCGAACTGGCTCGCGAATTTCTCGGGCGTGGTGAAATCATCGCCATTAAGATAGCGCTTTCCGACGGTGAACATGTTCACAAGTACCAGGACGCCGACGGCTGCGGCGGACACGGCCCTGCGGCGGACAAACAGCATCGCAGCCGCAAGTGCGATGAACAGCAGCGACATCCATGCGTCGTTCCTCAGCAGCATCTTCCTGTCGGCCTTGAAAGCATCCACCAATATGTCGGGCTGCCCTGCGTCGGCGGCTCCGGAGAAAGAGCCTGCGATGCCGGGGAAAAGTGCGCACACAAGGCAGAATCCGCCCGTGACGGCAAACGCCGCAAGCACGGCCCTTTTCAGTTCCCTGCCGGATACGCCGCCCCGCAGAATCATGTCCAAGGTCATGAAGCCGAGGGCCGGCAGCGTAACCTGCAGGACTACAAGAGCCATGGACACCGTCCTGAACTTGTTGTACATAGGCAATATGTTGAAGCACAGCCTCGTGAACGCCATGAAATGGCTGCCGAGGGCCAGCAGCACCGCCAGTACGGTGGCGGAGACAAGCCACCATTTGTCGCACCCCATGTAGAGCAGCAGGCCGAGTACGAACAGGAATATCGATATTGCGCCCATATACATCGGTCCCGCCGTGAACGGCTGCGGCCCCCAGTACATGGGAAGATATTTTGCAGTTTCCCGCAGATTGCCCTGCCCCGCGCTGCGCAGCAGCCTGATGGTGGCGGACTTGTCCGGATCGACGGCTCCCGCCGACGCGCCTCCGTTGAAGTCCGGTATCATAAGGTTGGGGAGTTCCTCCCAGCCATAGGACCAGGCCGTTGCGTAGTCTATGTCGAGGCCGTGCGAATCCGTCCCGTCGCCGCCCGAAGAGAGTTCGGAACCGCCGCGCATGGTATGGGCGGTGTATTCATACAGGGGCATGAGCTGGTTGGCGTTGCAGGCTATGCCTGCGATGCCGAGCACAAGGAGCAGTACGGAGGCTCCCGCGAATGCCTTGAATCTGTCCCTGCGGCGGAGCAGCACCCAAAAGAGCCGGACAATCGCATACAGCAATATTACAAGCGCGAGATAATACGTGATCTGCTGATGGTTGGCCTTTATCTGGAAATCGAGCGCAAGGCCGAAGAATGCCGCCCCTGCGACGGTCTTGACGACACGTTTCCCGGGAACGTCCGAAAGCGCCGAACGATACGTGAACGTCAGCGCCGCCAGCACCCACGGCATATATGCGATGGCCAGCATCTTGGTATTGTGCCCGACCTGGATTATCTGGGGATTGTACGAGCAGAACGTCACCGCCACGGCGCCGCCTATGGCCGGAAGCCAGCTGACGCCGAGCGAAAGCATGAGCAGAAACGCTCCGATGAGGGAAATGAAAAGATAGGTGCCGGGAAACCGGCCTTTGCGCATAAAATTGAAAATGCCCGTAGTCCAGTCTCCCTTTACCGGCGACTCTATTATGGTGGCCGGCATGCCGCCGAACATGGAATCGGTCCATCTGGTCGGATTGTCCGGATGGGCGGCGTTCCATTCGCTTATCTCGTGGGCCATGCCCCGATATCCGGCTATGTCGCTCTGGCTTACGACCTTTCCGCTGAAGACCTGCGGAACGAATGCGTATGCTATGCTCCAGAACAACAGAATAGTACACAGCACGATGCCGGCTTTCTTCAAAAATTTTCCCTTGTCATCCATATATTCATCGTTTTTGCCGTCCGGCGGTCAGGGCGTCGAACAGCTCCGCAAGCTCTCCGGTAAGGCGCCTGCGTGAAAATTTGTCTATGTCGCTTCCCGTTTCGCGTGTCCTGCCTTCTTTGAAATCCTCCCATGCGCCGTTCAGAAAGGCACGCATCCCGTCTTCGTCGTCCCAGCCGCATACGGCTCCGGCACCGCATCCGGTCACCATCTGCGCGGTGGCGCCGTCGGGCCTGCTGATGCACAATATCGGCCGCCGCGATGCGAGGTATTCGAACAGTTTTCCTTTCAGTATGAATCTGAATTCCGGAGCGTCGCTCATGGGAAGAAGGAGTACGGAGGCGCCGAGCTGCTCCTTCACCGCCTCGGAATGTTCGCGATAGCCGGCATAATGCACGTTGGAGGCAAGGCCCTGCGCAGCAATGCCGTCCAATATTTCCTGCTCAGTCTGTCCTACGAAGCGCAGACGCAGCTTTTCGCGGAATTCCGGATCGCCGGCGGCCATTTTGCCGAGCGTCTTCCACAGAACGGACGGATTGCCCTTGCCGGAAAAAATGCCGGTGTGCACAATATTGAAAAACCCGTCAGGCTCCGCAGCGACGTCAAAGTCTTCTTCGTCATAGCCGTTGGTGATCATGGCTACGGGCGTCTCCGTCCTGGCGCTGAAATCCGCCTTCATCTGCGGTGTCACCGTGAGGACGGCTGTGGCCTCGTCGAGAACGCCCTGCTCCAGACGGGCATGTTTTTTCGACGCCATGCCCGTCAGAGGCAGATAGGCCATGAAATACATTTCAGTCCACGGATCCCTGAAATCCGGCACCCACGGAACGCCGGTCTCCCTGTGCAGCCTGAGGCCTATAAGATGCATGGAATGCGGCGGGCCGGTGGTGACAACAAGGTCTACAGGATGTTCGGAAAGATATTTTTTCAAAAAGCGCACGGACGGGCGGAGCCACCATACGCGCGGATCCGGTATGAACAGATTGGCCCTTATATACAGGGAAAGCCGTTTGAAAAGACTGCGACGGCCCGTATTGATCGCCGATTCGCCGTCTTCTTCGATGAAGTCCTTCATGTCGGTGCCGCTGCGACGGCCGGCGAACAGCCTGTAGATGCCGTAGGGCTCGAATATTTTTCTTTTTATTATTTCCGCCTCGGCAGGGATTTCTTTTTCGAGCGAGAAGTCCGTGACCGCCATCTGAGGATTGGACGGAGTGTATATGACCGGCCGCCAGCCGAAAGAAGGCAGATATTTGGAGAACTTCACCCATCTCTGCACCCCGGAGCCTCCCGCCGGAGGCCAGTAATATGTGATAATGAGGACTCTTTTCATGACCGTCATATTCCGAGTTCATCTTTCATGGAGCGGAGCAGGTCGAAGGCCTGCAGCGGACTCATGCTGTCCAGGTCGGCGGCTTTCAGCTTGTCCCTGATGTCTCCGAGGGTGGGATCATCGAGCTGGAACATGGACAGCTGGATGCAGTCGCCGTCTTTGCGGCCGGCGGTCTCGAGCGACCTGAGCGTGCGCTCCGCGCTGTCGAGCACCTCGCGCGGCATTCCCGCCATCCTGGCCACGTGGATGCCGAAACTGTGTTCGGTGCCGCCCTCCTTCAGCCGGCGCAGGAAAATGACTTCCCTGCCGACCTCCTTGACGGCTATATGGAAATTCTTTATGCGGGGATATACGTCCGTAAGATCGTTCAATTCGTGATAGTGGGTGGCGAAAAGCGTCTTCGCCCCGTGCCCGTATTCGTGTATGTATTCGACTATGGCCCGGGCTATCGACATGCCGTCATAGGTGGACGTCCCGCGTCCTATTTCATCGAGGAGCACGAGGGAGCGTGCGGAGAGGTTGTGGAGGATCATGGAAGTCTCCAGCATTTCCACCATGAAAGTGGATTCTCCGCGCGAAATGTTGTCGGTGGCTCCCACCCTCGTGAAAATCTTGTCGAAATAGCCGAAGCGGACGGACGACGCCGGCACGAATGAGCCTATCTGGGCCATGAGCACTATCAGCGCGGTCTGCCTCAGCAAGGCCGACTTTCCCGCCATATTGGGACCCGTCAATATTATCACCTGCTGCGATTTGCTGTCAAGACTCACGTCGTTGGGCACATATTCTTCTCCGGCCGCCATCATGGTTTCTATCACGGGATGCCGGCCGTCCTTTATGACCAGTTCGGAAGATTCGTCCACTACGGGACGGCAGTAATTCCGCTCCGTGGCCTGCTCCGCAAAGCCGGCCAGGACGTCAAGTCGCGCGATTATGCCGCCGTTCTGCTGTATATCCTTTATTTTTTCGCGTATCCCGGCCACAAGTCCGCCGAAAATCCTGTTTTCGATTTCCATTATGCGGCTCTCGGAAGTGAGTATCTTTTCTTCGTATTCCTTCAGTTCTTCCGTGACGTATCTTTCCGCATTGACGAGCGTCTGCTTGCGGATCCAATCCGCGGGGACCTTGTCGCGGCCGGAATTGCGGACTTCCACATAGTAACCGAAAACGCTGTTGAAAGATATCTTGAGGGAGGATATTCCCGTCCGTTCAGCCTCCCTGCGCTGCATGTCCAAAAGATATTGGCGGCTGTTGGCATGGAGATCGCGCAGTTCGTCCAGCTCGGCGTCCACACCCGCGGCGATGACGGGGCCCTTGCCGATCATCGCGGCCGGCTCGTCCTCCATCACGGAGTTTATTTCGGAAAGCAGGCCTGAGCAGTCGGCGATGCCGGACAGCAGTTCGTCCATGGCACCGCAGCCTTTGTCCGCGCACAGGGAGCGCAAGGCGTCGGCTACCGCAAGTCCCCGGCCGAGCCGTATCACCTCCCTTGGCATTATCTTGCCCGTCGCGGCGCGGCCCGTTATCCTTTCGAGGTCTCCCGTTTCACCGAGGGCCTTCCCCGTTTCTTTCAGCGTGTCCGGATGTTCCGTGAAAAATTCCACTATGTCGTAACGCCTGTTCAGTTCCGCGATGTCCATGACAGGCATTGCCAGCCAGTTGCGCAGCAGACGGGAGCCCATGGGAGTCCGGCAGCGGTCCATCGTCTGCACCAACGACACGCCATCGGCGCCCGAGGCGGCACGGAAAATCTCAAGGTTGCGGAGCGTGAAAGCGTCCATCCACACGAATTCCGAGCCGTCGATTCTTGAAATGGAGCAGATGTTCTTGAGGCCGGCATGCCGTGTCTGTTCAAGATAGACCAAAAGGGCGCCGGCGGCGCATATTCCGAGAGGATAGCAGTCTATCGCATAGCCTTTCAGGGAGTCCGTGCCAAACTGCCTCTTGAGTCGTTCCACGGCGGAATCGTATGTGAAAGCCCATTCGTCGATGGCACTTGTGTAAATGTCCCCGAACCTGTCCCTGACGGTCTTTTCGCTGCCGCGCCGCACTACCAATTCCTTGGGGCACAGCGAGGCGAAAATGGCGGAAATGTATTCGGCGGAGCCTTCGGCCACCCTGAAAGAGCCCGTAGAAACGTCCAGCACGGCTATCCCGTACACGTTCTTTTCGATGACGAGTCCGACTATATAATTGTTTTCACGGCCTTCGAGCATCTGCTCTCCGAATGCGATTCCGGGCGTGACGAGCTCCGTGATGCCGCGCTTGACCAATCTCCTGCCGGCCAGCCTTGGATCCTCCAGCTGGTCGCATACGGCCACCTTGTGCCCCGTCCTTACCAATTTGGTCAAATAGTTTTCAAGTGCGTGATGAGGAAATCCCGCCATGGGCATGGGTCCCTTGTCCCCGTTGGATTTCTTTGTGAGCACCAGACCGAGGACCTTGGACACGAGTTCGGCGTCCGTGGAATATGTCTCGTAGAAATCCCCCACCCTGTACAGCAGCACGGCTTCCGGGTGCTGTGCCTTCACCTCGAAGTACTGCCGGAGCAAAGGGGTGTCTTCTTTCGTTTTCTCTTTCATATCTTGACGCGGACTGCCGCAAAATCATGCAAAAATAAGAAAAATGAACGGAATTCCGCCTCAGTCGATTATAAGGTTGGTGACGAAAATCATCACTATGGCCGCCGGAGCCACATACCGGATGAGAAAATACACGGTCTTGAACCAAAACTCGTTGGAGCGGATCGTTCCTCCGTTGGTGAACTCGTCCCTCACGTCCGACGTCTTCATTTTCCAGCCTGCGAAAACGGTGAACAGCAGGCCGCCGAATGTCATGAGGAAATTGGAGCACAGCTTGTCAAGGAAATCGAAAATGCCGTTGCCAAAAATCCTGACGTGCGACAGCGGCCCGAAAGAAAGCGAACAGAGAAGCCCTGCGGCCCACACGAAGCAGAAAATGACCGCAACCGCCCCGAACCGGTTCATGTGCTTTTCTTCCACAAGATAGGCGGTGCCTACCTCCATCATGGAAATGGCCGATGTTAGGGCGGCCACCAATATGGTGATGAAGAAAATGACGGAAATGGCCGTGCCGAGCCACGGCATGGACGCTCCTATTTTATTGAAAATGAACGGAAGCGTTTCAAACACCAGCCCGGGGCCTGCACCCGGTTCTATGCCTCCGGCGAACACCGCCGGCATGACGGCGAATCCGGCAAGCAGGGCGAAAGCCATGTCGGACACGGCCGTGCCCACGCCGGAAGCAAAAATGTTTTCATCCTTGCGGATATAAGACGCATACGTCAGCATGGTGCCCACGCCGAGCGACAGAGAGAAAAAAGACTGCCCCATGGCTGCCGCCACGGCTTCGGCGGTGAGTCTGGAGAAGTCAGGCTTCACAAGGTACATTATGCCTTTTCGGGCGCCCGGCAATGAGACGGAATACACAAGCATCAGCACAATGAGAACGAAAAGCACCGGCATCGTCAGCTTGGTGAAGCGCTCTATGCCGCTTTTGACCCCCGCCAGGACTATGCCCGCCACCATAAGCAAAAAGACCGTATGCATGATTACGGGAGGCCATGCCGAAGAAATGAACGAGCCGAACATGGAAGCCACCTCTCCCGAATCGGCGCGGACAAAATCCTGCATGCAGGATTTCAAAAGATATTCCACGGACCAGCCGCCCACGACGCTATAATAAGACAGGATGAGCATGGGAGACAGCACCGTCAAAAGGCCGAGCCATTTCCATCGCGTGCCGGGCGCGAGATTTTCCATGGCGCCGAAAGTGTTGGAACGGCTCCGGCGGCCTATGATCGTCTCCGAAAGCATTATCGGAAGGGCCAGAAGGAAGCTGGTGGCCACATAAACGAGAATGAAGGCGGCACCTCCGTAGCGGCCCGTCATATAAGGAAAACGCCAGATGTTGCCGAGGCCTATGGCCGATCCTGCCATCGCCATTATGACGGCGAAGCGGCTGCCGAAACTTTCCCTCGTCCTCTGTTCCATGGCATCAAATGAAATTGGATATGAAAATCACCGCCACCGCTATCGGCGCGACATACTTGATCAAAAAATAAATGACGCCGAAAAGCCTGTCGTTCAGCCTCAGCGAACCTCCGTTGGTGAACTCGTCCCTAACGTCGTCGCGGGACATCTTCCAGCCTACGAACGTCACGCAGAAGAATCCTCCCGCCGTGAGGAGTATGTTGGAAGAGAATTTGTCAAGGAAATCGAACAGCGGTTCACCTGTTATTGTCAGACCCGACAGCGGGCCGAAAGACAGGGAGCACAGCGCTCCGAGCACGAAACTGAAGCAAAAAACGGCTATGCAGGCATTTTTCCTCCTGAATCCCTTTTCCTCTATCAGATACGCAACGCCCACTTCGACGAGGGCTATGGACGAGGACAGGGCCGAAATGAATATTGCAAGGAAAAACAATATCGACACCGCGGCGCCGACCACCGGCATGGACTCGCCCATAGCGGAGAAAATATAAGGAAGCGTCTTGAAAATCAGGCCGGGCCCCGACCCCGGCTCTATGCCGGCGGCAAAGACGGCGGGCATGATGGCGAATCCGGCGAGAACGGCGAAAATAAGGTCGGAAACGGCCGTGCCGAGCCCCGACACGAGCAGGTTTTCCTGTTTGCTCACGTAAGAAGAATAGGTTATGACTATGCCCATTCCGAGCGACAGCGAATAGAACGACTGCCCGAGCGCATTCACGCAGGTGGCGGGGGTGATTTTGGCCGGATCCGGCTTTATCAGATACGATACCCCGGCCGCCGCCCCGTCCAAAGTGACCGAATATATGGCGATCACTATTATCAGGACGAAAAGGACGGGGATGGAATATTTGGAAAACTTCTCGATGCCTTTCTTCACCCCGAACGCCACTATGCCGCAAGTAAGGGCTATATATACGCCGAAAAACAGGAGCGGAGACCATGAGGACGTTATGAAGGAATCGAAAATGCCGCTCACCTCATCCGTGGGCGTACGCATGAATTCAAATGTGCAGGAGCGGACAAGATAATCGAGGGACCAGCCGCCCACCACGGAATAATACGACACTATTATCATCGGCGTGACGACGCAAAGCAGGCCGAGTCCGTTCCAGTGCGAGCCGGGAGCGAGATTCTTCATGGCGCCGAAACAATTCGCCCGGCTGCGGCGCCCGATCACCAATTCGGCGAAAAATATGGGAAGGGACAGAAACAGGGACGCCGCCACATAAATCAATATGAACGCGGCTCCGCCGTATTCCCCCGCCATATACGGGAATCGCCATATGTTGCCGAGGCCTATGGCCGAACCGGCAAACGCCATTATCACCGCAAAGCGGCTTCCGAAATGTTCTCTTTCCATATTTTGTCAAGTCCGTCTGTTTTCAATGCCGTCGGTACGGTCAATGCCGCCGCCCGTAAACGGCGAATTCAAAGTCTATTCCCGTCACGGGATCTGTTTTTTTGTCCGACCGCGACCGTTCCTCCCATATCAAGGGGTCGATGACAGGGAAAAACGTGTCGGCGTCAGGCACCGTTTCATGTATGTGCGTGACGTACAGTTCGTCCGCCGCCGGCAGGGCCTGCCGGTAGGTCTCCCCTCCGCCTATCACGAAAAGGCTGTCGCCCCCGGCCGATTCGGCCGCCACGTACGCCTGCGCAAGTCCGTTCACGGTCACCACGCCCTCCGGCGCATCGAAGGGGCTCCGTGCCGCGACTATGTTCAGCCTTCCCGGCAGAGGTCTTCCTATCGACTTGAAAGTCATGTATCCCATCAATACGGGATGGCCCAAGGTGACCGCCCTGAAATATTTCATGTCTTCGGATATATGCCACAGGAGACCGTTTCCGCGTCCTATCGCTCCGTCGTCGGCCACCGCCGCTATTATGATTTTCTTCATGGACATTCCTCTATACCGATACGGGAGCCTTTATGGCCGGACAGGGATCATATCCGGTCAGGACAAAGTCCTCATACCTGAAATCGAAAATGCTCTTCACGTCCGGATTAAGGCTCATCTTCGGCAGCGGCCCCGGGGTGCGCGTCAGCTGGAGATCCGCCTGATCGAAATGGTTGCGGTAGACATGCGCGTCCCCCGCGGTGTGGATGAACTCTCCCGGCTCCAGGCCGCACGTCTGCGCCATCATCATGGTCAGCAGCGAATAGGAGGCTATATTGAACGGAAGCCCGAGAAAAACGTCGGCGCTCCGCTGATAAAGCTGGCAGGAAAGCCGTCCGTCCGCCACATAGAACTGAAACAGGCAATGGCAGGGAGGCAGGGCCATCCTGTCTATGTCGGCCACGTTCCATGCGCTTACCACAAGCCTGCGGGAATCCGGATCTCGCCTTATCGTCTTCTCTATCTCGGCAAGCTGGTCTATCGTGCGGCCGTCCGGAGCCGGCCACGAACGCCACTGGCGTCCGTAGACCGGCCCGAGATCTCCGTTTTCATCGGCCCATTCATCCCATATGCTCACGCCGTGTTCATGCAGATATCCGACATTGGTGTCTCCCGCGATAAACCACAGGAGTTCGTATATGACGGATTTCAAATGTATTTTCTTGGTGGTAAGGAGGGGAAAGCCTTCCCTGAGGTCAAAGCGCATCTGATGCCCGAACACGCTCTGCGTGCCGGTGCCGGTGCGGTCTTCCTTCATCACGCCGTGCCGCCGTATATGTCCCAACAATTCGAGGTATTGCCGCATGTCTGAAAGGTCAGCGGGTGGAGAATGTCCATATTATCGCCTGCGCGAACACTTCGCCGGGGCGCAGCACAGTGCCGGGGAATCCGGGATTGTTGGGGGAATCCGGGAAATGCTGGCACTCTATGGCCACTCCTTCGTAATCCTGGTAGCTGCGTCCGCATTTGCCCTTGGGAGAACCCGCAAGCCAGTTGCCGGTGTAGATCTGGACCGCAGGCTGGGTGGTGTGGACATTGAGAAGCCGTCCGCTTTCGGGAGCGTACAGCTCCGCCGCGAACTGGATCTGTCCGGGCTCGGCTCCGTCGATGAGGAAGCAGTTGTCATAGCCTTTTCCGTAATTCAAAGCGGGAAAATCCTCCTTTATGTCGCGTCCTATGGGCTTTGCCGTGACGAAATCCATCGGGGTGCCGGCCACGGGGTCGGCCGTCCCCAAAGGGATGAGCGTATCGTCCGTCGGAAGATATTCGGAGGCGTTGAGCCGCAGCTCGTGCCCGAGAATGTCGCCGTTGCCCTCGCCGTTGAGGTTGAAATAGACGTGGTTCGTAAGATTGAGCACCGTAGGCGCGTCAGTCTCGGCGGTGACGGTAAGCTTCAGCTCGTTGTCGTCGTTCCATTCATAATGGGCCACTACTTTGAGGTTGCCGGGATATCCAGCCTCGCCGTCTTCAGAAAAATACATGAATTCGACGGCGTCTCCTTCCGTGCGGCTCTCCCACACTTTGTTCTGAAAGCCCTCCGGGCCGCCGTGAAGATGATTGGGACCGTTGTTGACGGGCAGTTCGTATTCCTTGCCGTCAAGCGTGAAACGGCCTTTGGCGATGCGGTTGGCGTATCTGCCCGGAATTTTCCCCGCGCATGGACCGTCCCCGAAATAGTCATTGGGATCAGGATAGCCCAAAACCACGTCGGCTATTTTTCCGTCCCTGTCCGGAACTCCCACGGAAACGATGGCCGCCCCGACGCTGCCGAGCCGGACGAAAGCTCCGTGAACATTTGTAAGAGTGTACTGATAGATCTCCTTTCCGCACTTGGAGACGCCCCAGAGGCTTTTTTCTATTTTCATAAGCATCTATTTTTATGCACTGTGCCTTTTGACGAATTCAAATTTATAACTATTCGCCGAATTTGCCAAGAAAAAGAACGGGCGGACGAATGCCGGCGCCGTCACATATCGAAAGAAAATATAGCTTCCGCAAAGACGCGGCGCCCTGAACAAACGCCTGTCCTGAAGCCTGCCGAACCCCCGAAAGGTATCCACAGAAAATTGGCGAGCCTTGCCGTCACCGACATTCCGGCGGAAAACAGGCTGCTTTTCCCGTTGTATGAAAAATCGGCGAACGGGCCGAGTTCGAAATTCTTTATGTACGCCACCGGACTGAGGAAGGATATGTCGCCTACATACACCGGTATCATATAGTCGGCCGTCAGCTTGAACTGCGTTGGCGACTGCGACGAGAATGAAGACCTCGTTTCGGCGCTGCATCCGCGTGGAACGCACGAAACCACGTTCTCGCCGAAAATGCCGTCCCCTTCGTGCATGTGCTGCACAATTGCCGTCAGCCTGAGCCCCTGACGGGGAACAATGCCCGGCAGATAGCCGTACAGATATACATACACGGACGGATTGTAGACGGACAGGAGCCCCGGCCGGACCGACGCCCCGATTTCCGCCCCTATGCCCAAGGACGGATATGTCTGGGAGGAGGCCACGGGACGCATGGAATACCCGCGGACTGAGACGGAAAGCCTCTGGACGGGGATGTTGCGGCCGCCTGACACTCCGGTGAAGCTCGGAAACAGATGCATCGTCCCGTCCCCCTCCAAATAGCCTGAATATGCAAGCTGCGCCGCCGAAGTGTTCAGGAAATCGTTGCAGAGCGAATAGCGCAACTGCGGCACAAGCCCCCTGCGCCAGCCGTCCTTTGAAAAGTCGAGAGGAACATATAGCGACAGCTCCCCTTCGGCATATGGTACTTCGGTCAGGCGCGAAGTCGTGCCGGAAGCCGTCATGTTCCCGTCGGTCACGTCGGTACGGTAAATCTGCCTCGCATTCCTGTCGTTGAAATCCACGGAAGCCTCTATCACAGGATAGAATCCGTTATAAGTGAAATTTGCATGGAGGGAATGTTTCCATGAAGATCCGAGGGGATCCTTGCGGGCAGAATATCCGGCATAGCCGTAGAACGAGCCAAGATCGTTCTGGAAAAATCCCATGGCGCCGAGCGATACCGGGCTGAAATCCATGTCCATGCTCTGGCTTCTGATACTATTGTATTCGACGAATGCCGGCGCCCACGAATGCAGACGGAGAAGATGCGATATCTTTCCGTAGCGTTCCGGCTCCGAAATTACGACGTCCGCATCCATGTCGTCGAATGAGCCGGCCTCTCTTTCCTGCGCGGAGAGTCCGTCGGCCACGGGATAACGGTGCGGCGCCGAGAAATCGGCTTCCACCGGCTTCAGATCGGAGACGGCGGTACGGAAAATCAACCGCCCCTCATGGGTAATGGCGGAATAATACAGGCTGTCACCCCTCTCGTTGAGACAGAAGTCTTCGCCGCCGTAGGGCGTGGAGGTCAGGCGGGTTATCCTGCGGTCCTCCGGATCAAGACGGTAAAACTCATTTACACCGTTGAGATCGCTCACGAATTCGATGCAGCCGTCCGCGGCATTTATGGTACGGAGTTTGACGACGGCCGGGGGAATTATCTCCTCGGGCCGGGCAGAACAGTCCTCCGGAACGGCATATATGCCGAAGCCGTGTCCGCTGACGGCAAAGAAATAGATTTTGTCGCCCAACCAGGCGCTTTCCGTGGCCTGAAGGCTGTCAGGCATGGATATGCCATGCAGTACGGCACCGTCGCCGGCGTCCAGCACCACTATGCGGCTCACGCCGTCCGGCCTGTATTCCACCGCCGAGAGCCTGCTTTCGTCCGGCGATACATAAGGATTGTAATATTTGCCTTCGGATGTCAGATCGTGACGGGAGCCGTCCGATGTGTCCATGTATCTTATCACGGATTTCTGCTTCTGGGACCAGCGTATGTCGGAAACGGTTTCCGACCAATAGAGACGGTGCCTGCCCGGAGAAAAGCGGAGACGGCTTGCGGAGCCGGAAAAGGCGCCCGCGTCCCTGAGGCTGCCGTCCTGGCGGACGACCGCGAGGGTGACAGGCCTGTCAATGGCCTTTCTCAATACATAATGCCGTCCGTCGGCAAAAACGGTTCCGGTATACTCGCTGTACCATGACGGTGTCGGCGTCACCTGGTCGGAGGGCATGAACGGAGCCCTGGCGGCGGCTTCCTCTTTCCAGATGGAGTGGAAAGACTTCATTATGTCTACGTGTGTATCCCTGAATCTTTTTCCGGAAATATTCTTCACCGTCTTCTGCAGGCCGCCTATCCGAAGGGGATGCTCCGTCACCTGCAGGAAATAATCTTTCATGAAGTACGGGGCGTCATAGAAATAGCGCATGCCGGCAATGGTCATGTAGCCCAAGGCGTAATGATCCGGCGCGTAGCGGCGGAACGATCCGTAGCGCCAGCGGTACCAGTCGCGGAAGTCGCCCGCATCGAAGGCGGTCATGTAATAATTGAGGAAATCCGCCGTGCGGCCACGGCCGGAGAGTGTCAGGGCCGTTTCCGCCACTACGGCGTCGCCTTCAAGAAGCGCCTGGTTGGGATACACCGCGGCGAGGGCTCCTTGCCACATCTCCCCGAGAATCCATCCGAAAGGCTTGAAGGCGCCTCTGTATCCGAACTGCATCTGGGCCAGATGGCGGGATTCGTGGACGGCGAGCTGGCTTGCCCAAGGATAGGGGTCGGAACCGTACGGCTGAGGGTTGGTGTAAAGGTCCATGCGGCTCGGAGCCCAGATGACGGAGCCGTTGGATTTGCCGCTCAGGGCGTGCAGGATCACGCTCGTTTTCCGGTGGTGAAGCCCTCCGGGAAGGAGTCCGATGGTAGGAGCTTCGGCGGCCCGGAATTTTTCGAGGCTTTCGGCATACGTGCGGGCAAGGGAATCGCTTCCGGAAGGATATATCACTCTGTAGTTCGGACTTTCGATACGGTACCAGCGCAGCCGCGCCGGTTCGCCCCCGCCGGGGGTGAACTGCGCCATGGCGCATGCTCCTGACAGGAGCAGCGCGGCCGTCACCGCACTGCGCAAAATTCTCATCCCTGAATCTTTTCTGTTACGCAGCAAAAATACTAATTATTTCTTTTCTTCCATAACTACATTTTTTGCCTTTTCCTTTTTTGTAAAGTCTTTTTTTCCACGACTTTGCATCCTATATAAGTTTACTTTTTATTGTCGGCGCTTGTGCCGGCCTGCCCTTGTGGCTATATTTGACATGCTAAAACAAAACCGTCATGAAAGTTTCAAGACCGATTTTTCTCCTCTGCGCGGCCATTTCCGTAGCCGCCTGCACATCCGCACGCTATGACGGCCCTGTCTATCTGGACAAGGACGCCCCCATCGAAGACAGGGTAGAAGACGCCCTGTCCAGAATGACGACCGAAGAAAAAGTAGCCGTCATACACGCCCAGTCCAAATTTTCTTCGGCCGGAGTGCCGCGTTTGGGCATTCCCGAACTGTGGTGCACCGACGGCCCGCACGGCATACGTCCCGAAGTCCTCTGGGACGAATGGTCACAGGCAGGATGGACCAACGACTCGTGCACGGCCTTTCCGGCGCTTACCTGCCTTGCCGCCACGTGGAACAGGGACATGTCGGCCCTGTACGGAAAATCGATAGGAGAAGAGGCCCTGTACCGCAACAAGGACGTCCTTCTCGGTCCCGGAGTAAACATACTCAGGACGCCTCTCAACGGCCGCAATTTCGAATACATGGGGGAAGACCCGTACCTGTCCGGACAAATGGTGGTCCCCTACGTCAAGAACGTACAAAAAAACGGAGTGGCCGCCTGCGTGAAGCATTTCGCCCTCAACAACGAAGAGACTTTCCGCCACTCGATAGACGTGGATCTGGACGACAGGGCTCTCTATGAAATATATCTGCCCGCCTTCAAGGCCGCCGTACAGGAAGGCGGCGCCTGGGCCGTAATGGGCAGCTACAATCTGTACCACGGCCAGCACGGCACATACAACGAACGGCTCATCAACCGGATACTGAAAGGCGAATGGGGATTCGACGGAGCCGTCATCTCCGACTGGGGCGCCACGCACGAGACTGACGCTGCCGTCAAATACGGTCTCGACCTCGAATTCGGTTCCTGGACCGACGGACTGGCCTTCGGAGCCTCCAACGCCTACGACAATTATTATCTCGCGAATCCGTATCTCGCCAAACTGCGTTCCGGCGAATTCACCACGAAGGAACTCGACGACAAAGTCCGCCGGGTGCTGAGACTTATTTTCAGGACCGCGATGAATTCCGAAAAAGGATTCGGCTCCCTCAATTCGGAAGCCCACGCCGCAGCCGCGAGGCAAATAGGCGACGAGGGCATAGTGCTGCTGAAAAATGACGGGAACCTGCTGCCCGTTCCGGACGATGCGTCCATACTCGTAGTGGGTGAAAACGCCGTGAAGATGATGACGGTAGGCGGAGGCTCGTCCTCGCTGAAGGTACAGCATGAAATATCTCCGCTCGACGGCATCAGAAACCGTTCCAAAGCCGAAACGAAATACGCCCGCGGCTATGTGGGCGACGTCGGAGGGACGTTCGACGGGGTAAGTTCCGGACAGGACCTGAGAGACGGCCGCACTGAGGAAGAACTCATCGCCGAAGCCGTCGCGATGGCCGGGGAAGCCGACTACGTCATCTTCGTGGGCGGACTCAACAAGAGCGAACATCAGGACAGCGAAGGCCTCGACAGGCTGTCGCTCGGGCTGCCCTACGACCAGGACGCCGTCATCTCCGCCCTCGTGAAGGCGAATCCCCGCACGATAGTGGCCTTGGTAAGCGGCAACCCCGTGAGCATGCCGTGGGTGTCCGAAGTGCCCGCCATACTCCAATGCTGGTATCTCGGCTCCGAAGCCGGCAACTCGATTGCCGACGTGCTGTTCGGCGACGTCAATCCGAGCGGCAAGCTGCCATTCACCTTCCCTGCAGCCCTCGAAGACTCTCCGGCGCACTACGGCGGCAGACAATTCCCCAACAACGGTCCCACCTTCTATGACGAAGGCATATTCGTAGGATACCGGTGGTTCGAAGAAAAAGACATCAAGCCTCTGTTCGCATTCGGGCACGGCCTCAGCTACACCGTCTTCGAATACGGAGAGGCAAAGGCTGACAAGACTTCCATGGGCGAAGGAGGCCGCATCAGGATCAGCGTCCCGGTGAAGAACGCGGGAGAGACGGCCGGCTCCGAAACGGTACAGCTATATATATCCGATGTCGAAAGTTCACTTCCGCGTCCGCGCAAAGAATTGAAAGACTTTGCCAAGATAAGGCTCGGCCCCGGCGAAAGCGCAACGGTGACATTTGAAATAGATGAAGACAAACTCTGCTTCTACGACGATTCAAAGGCGGCATGGACGGCGGAGCCCGGAGAATTCAGGGCCCTCATAGGCTCCGCCTCGGACGACATCCGCACCGAGGTAGGGTTCACCCTCAAATAATCGCGGCCGGTCAAATAAACACCGCAAGTCACCCAATCGCGGCCTGTCAACGGAAAAATTTTTCCGTCCATTCGGCGTCGACGCGGGCGAAGCCCTTTGCGGGCTTCACCGCGGGGTTGCGCTGCAATATGCCGCGGCAATCCTCATACACGTTGAATCCGATGCTTACCCCGCGCATGCCGCCATTGAGAGGAAAAGACAATGTGATTTCATTGTCCGCCCCGCCCGTTCCGCAGAACCTGAAAGGAGCGTCCATGACGGCGCCGGCCTGCGAAGAATCTTTTTCCTTTCCGGCGATTTCCATGCGCGTGACGTATTTGCACATCTCCATCACGACGTCATCGAGGCCGCTGTCGAATATATTCACCTTTTCTATGAGGTCGCCCACGTTTTTCACACGGCGCAGCACATATCCGTCAAGGCTCCTGTCGCCGGACTGAATCTGCAGCGAAAGCGCATTTTCCACTTCGGATATGCATGTCTCCGGCAGCGCGCCGTCCGGAAGCAGCCATAGCATGACCCTTTCTTCCGGATCGTGATACAGCACCTGATATTTCGCAAGATTGTGCATGCCGCAATGAGGGCATTCCCATACGAACAGAGAGCCGTCCTTTACGCGCGCCTTCAGTTCCGGCCGTTCGGCCACATTGATACGCGCGAATGTCTCCACGTCGTGCCCGTTGCCGCAGCCGCCGCATACGAAGCGCATGACATTATTGTTTTCCGTCATCTTTATCGTTTTTGCCGTCCACTTTCACCCACAGCCTGTACATAAGCCAGCCCCAGCCAAGAAAAAGCGCCACATGCACCCAGTACGGCACTTTGGTGACATAGTTTCCGCCGTCCATATATTTCTGCCAGTCGGGGATGTCGGCGTAATAATACGCACCGGCCCCGAAATCCAGTTCATCGCTGAGCCCGAGACCATGCATCATTATGTACAGTACCGTGAGCAAGAC
Organism: uncultured Bacteroidales bacterium; assembly: GCA_947588835.1. Lineage (GTDB taxonomy): Bacteria > Bacteroidota > Bacteroidia > Bacteroidales > UBA932 > Cryptobacteroides. The sequence continues at coordinate 18,441 of CANPZS010000038.1, forward strand.
AATCGCGGCCGCCGCCACGGTCAAGGCCTTCACTGCCTTTCCGCTCATACAGACCTCCTAATCCAGTACGGGAACAGGGAAAAATCTTCCCGAAAGCAGCAGCCATACGGCAAACAGTGTCAGGAGAATGTTGAAAGCCTGCCCTATGACATAGAGCCAAATGACCTTGCCGCCCTGCATCTGCTTTATTATTTCCTTGAAATTGGTATCGAGGCCTATGCTCGTGAACGCCAGCACGAACGCCCAGTTCTTATATTGGTCGAGCACCGAGTTCACTTCGCCCACCGCAGAGCCGCCGGCAAGGGGCATCACTATGAAAGAAGCCACGAGGGAGGCCGCGAAAAATCCTATTATGAACTTGGGGAAACGATACCATATCTCGCCTGCTCCAACTTTTTGGGTGCCTGTCCTGTCGACTCTCGTGGCGAAGAACAGGGCCACAAAGAACGCAATGAACCCGATCAGAATGTTCTGGATGGACTTGACGAGCACCGCCGCAGTCTGGGCCTCAGGTCCGAGGGCCGTGCCGGCCACGACCACCGCTCCGGTGCTGTCTATGGTTCCTCCTATAAGGGAGCCGCCCATTATGTGGCTCATGCCCGTCCACTTTATGATCATCGGCTCGAACACCATCATTATGACGGTGAATATGATGGATACGGAGACCGCAATGGAGAGATCGTTTTTCTTGGCTCCGGAAGCCGCCCCGGTGGCGATGGCCGCGCTCGTGCCGCAGACGCTCGTCGCGGAGGCAAGGGTTATGACGAGCGGCTTGTTGGTCATCTTCATCACTTTCGTTCCGAACCACCACATGAATATTATGACGACGGGAGTGACTATCCATGCTATTCCGAGCCCATAAAGGCCGAATTTGGCTATATTTGAAAACAATACCGAAAAGCCCATTATGACGAGGCCGGTCTTTATGTAGAATTCGGTCCTGATCGCCGGCTTGAGCCATGACGGCACCCCTACGGTGTTTGAAATCAGGAGACCGACTATAAGGGCCCAGAACGCCCATTCAAGATAACGGTTGAGTGTATATTCGGCGCTGATGCAACGGACCGCCACGGCTATCGCGAAGAGGACCAGAAAAGCCGGTACGTATTTTCTGACGCTCTCTCCCTGCAGCTTGATGCCGGCCGTGAAAAGGAGTCCGAGGACGAGCAGCGTAAGGAGCAGCTTGGACCAGAATCCCCATGAACTTAACTGGACGCCCAACGAAACGGCTTTCGGGGCATTCTCACCCACAGCCCACGTACTGAAATTCAATGCGGAAAAATTGAAGGCTCCGGAAAAGACGGCTATGCAGCCTATTGCAATGACGATAAATCCTATCCAGACTGCGAGCCAATCTTCTTTTTTCCAAAGATCAGAAATCTGTGTTTTCATTTTTAGTAGGTTTAATACACGGATACAAAGATACTTATTTTGCTTAAAATTGAAAATTCCCAATTATTTTCTATATTTGATGAAGTTTGATGTAGAATTTGTGAATATCAAACCTTTAAGAAGAACTCACGTGAGAATTGGCAATGG
>CANPZS010000039.1 GCA_947588835.1 uncultured Bacteroidales bacterium
CACTGCTGTACATCTTTGCTCTTTTTTTGACACAAAGATATCTCGATTCCTCAATATGCCCTTTTTTGACCACTAACCTTACGTCTCCGCTCCATGAAAAACGGTCAGCCCCGCCGGACGGCAATCCTCCCTCTCATCGCCCGATCCTTCCGGCGACGTCATTCCTTCGGCTCCACGCGTGCGGCTTTCCCATAGCACGCTAACGCCCTCCATGCTGTTCCCCCAGCACCCGGACGCGGACCCTCCTGCCATCCACTATGGCCTTCCACGTCTCCCTCTCTTGCTAAGAGAGAATCCGGAATGCGAACAGGGTTGTACTGAAATGTTTATGAATCAAGCGGCGGACACTTGCGGGCAACTTGGATACGGATTGTATAGACTTCTCATTCCCCGCATGTGAGGATTACGGACTCTTGCCGCGGCAAACGGCAACAAATTGAAACTCCCGTCCTTCCGCCACAAACGCTTCGGAATGAATGCTTTGTAAACGGGGGGGGTAAAAATAAACGTTTTATTTTTTGTTTATATGGTAAAATTTAGCGACTTTTGTCTCCGTTTGGTATTCTCTCTTAGCAAGAGTGTTACGCATTTCATTGTTCCGGAATCTCAGCAATAAACAGACTTGCTGAACTTTCATGGCTCAATTTAAAGGCGTTTCAGACTTTTGCACACGAGCCACAAATAAATAAGAAAACCGTTATTCCGGTAGAAGGTAATTAGCATTACGGCCACCCTCTCCACTATTGCGAAGCATGCCTTTGGAGATAAGGTCGTTGATGTCACGCAAAGCCGTGTCCTGAGAGCAGCTGCACATTTTCGCCCATTTTGAGGAGGTAAGCTTTCCCTCAAAGCCATCCCATAGACGATTGATGACTTTGCGCTGACGCTCGTTAATGTCAGTTTCCCGAAACCTATCCCAATAGGCAACCTTTTCCAATGTGCGCTCAATGATGGCGGAACTTCTCGTGATAGCTTTTTCAAGGCATTCGAAGAACCACAGGAGCCATTCTGTAATATCGATGTCTCCTTTCTGAGTGCGTTCAAGTATTTCGTAATATGCCTTCTTGTTCCGATTGATTTCAGCCGACATACTGTAATACCGAGCAGAACCGACATCCAGGCGAGCCAATAGCATGTCGGCAAGAGTACGGCTTATACGGCCATTGCCGTCGTCAAAAGGATGGATTGTCACAAACCAAAGATGTGCAACCGCCGCCATGATAAATGGCGATTGTCCTGCATTGTTGCACCAACCTATCAAACGTACCATTTCTTCCGGAACATCAGCTGAAGCCGGAGCCTCATAGTGTACCTTTTCATGTCCTAAAGCTCCGGAAATAATCTGCATAGGTTCTTCTCCCTTTCGCCAGCCGGCTACTGTGATGCGGCGCATACCGCTTCTGCCCAAAGGGAAAAGAGCCGCATGCCACCCGAACAGCCGTTCATCAGTCAATGGCTCTTTACAATTACGCACGGCGTCAAGCATCACATCAACCAGGCCTTCGACATAATGGTCTTCAACGGACAATCCGTCATCCTCTATTCCAAGCCTGCGGGCAATGCTGCTTCTGACCGAATTAGGATTAAGCAATACACCTTCAATTTCAGAAGAACTGATCAACTCTTCTGTCATGGCTGAAAGCAATGATATGCTTTTCTCATTAAAGCCAAGCATCGACATTCTGCCATTCAAAAGTCCATGCAACTGACTTAGCCGGCTCATTGGCTAAAGCAATGCTCCGGCATCCCATCTGAAATCCGGCCAGTCATTCCGTTGCCAGATATAGGCATTATGTCTTTGCGTTCTTCCCATGCCGTAAAATTAATAAATTACGGAGAAATCTCCAAATATTCACCGCATAAATGCGGCGAATACACACGGCTTTTCCCGTTATATTCTTTGCCCTATTTTTTATAGCGTGATAAAACGCTGAGTTTGTTATTTTTCTCGCCAAACAGAGAGCGATTGCCAGTATTTGGGGAATCCCATATCTTTAAGGTCAAGCAGACGACAGTCGGATTTGAGCAATTCCTTGATATTCCTTTTAAAGTCACTTCCGGGGCTGATAATATCAAGAATATACGCAAGGCAAGAAAGCGCAGCAAATAATTTGTTTGTGCGTATTTGTCCGATTGTCGTTCTATCCATGAACGGATAAAGCGTGTTGTATGGCAATGTCACGTTAACCATAAAACGGCGATTCCACACTCGGCTGTGGTGGGCGCAACAGTTGCGGAGATTGGAAATAGCGTGTAGCCAATTCTCCAATATAGCTACTTTTTTCAAACCGAATTGTTCAGTAATGTACTCTTTACGGTTGTCCAACTTTAAGGATTGGAACAAGCGGCTCAATGTAGCAAACGATACCACTTCGAGTGCCATCCAACTTGGCGGCATCAGGGGATTGTCGTATTTTGATTTGTAGTGCTTAATAAAATCTTCATTGCTTCGGTTTACATCAGCATCAACATGATTCATCAAATCGTCATAGCCGAAACGATATAAACTTTCATCATAATACCAATGGCTATCATCTGTGCTTTCAGCATATACCTGTACGATTTTAGTGCGCACTGCCACTTCTATTTTTTCAATAGCATTGAAAATAAGAGAACGCAGTCTGCGGTCAAAACAATAAAGGTCTATTATGTCTTTGAAGTGAATATCTTTGCGAGTAAAGTTGTGTTCAGAATCTTCGTCGTTTTCTTGGAACGGATAAGTGTATGCACGAAGCCGATAGTAGCTAATATTGAAAAGATAAGCAATTGCCTCGTTTTCATCATCGAAAACAAGCCCCTGTTGTTTTAGCCGTGCGATTTGCTCGGCGAGGGTCAACGGTTTCTTTGTATAATCAGTTTTATCAGCCAATCCTATCAAAGCTATTATATAAAAACTCGAAGACCTCCCCTGGTGCGCTGTTCTACGGGAAGCGTGGGAGGTCATATCGAATACAAAGGTAATACTTTCATTTGATTATGCAATGGATGTACCAAAAAAAATATTTCCGACATTGTGAGAGTTTCATTCTACGAAATTCCAACCCGCCTCAAATTTAGAATCAGGTAGTTGCAAAGAAAAAGAAAAAAGACAGACCGTCAATTATGACAATCTGTCCGCCATGCTCCTCAAGTAGGACTTGAACCTACGACCCTCTGATTAACAGTCAGATGCTCTAACCAACTGAGCTATTGAGGAATTTTTATGTCCGCAGACGCAATAATCGCGTCTGCGGATTGCAAAGGTACTACAAAATAGATTTTCTGCAAATTTTTTTAGCGTTTTTTATCCAAAAATCTCCGGCGGAGCGATTACTGGAGACGGCTTTGCGGGCAATGGCTGCAATATTCGAAAAAAGGTATTACTTTTGCATACAGGAACTCCGTGTTCAAACAAAACCGATAAAAATGAACAGAAAACATTTCAGACATATACCGGCATTCTGCGGCATCTTCGCGGCGGCCGCCGCAACGGCCCTGTGCTCAGTTTCATGCCACAAAGATACCACCGTACACGACACGCCCGTAAGGCTGTCCGCCGAAGCCGCGTCGTCATCCATAGAGTTTTCCGCCGGGGACGCCGTCGGAGTGTTCGGATACACGCACAAATCCGCCTCAGGGCTCGACGGCCGGAACGCCCGTCCGGATTTCTTCATGAATCAGCGGCTTGACTGCACCGGGGCTTCGTCATGGACCTATGATCCGACAAAATACTGGCCGCATACCGCCGGCGAAAGCATATCGTTCTTCGGATATTATCCCTACGCGGATTCCGGCAACGGCATCGTTCTTCTCGGCGCAGACGGCTCCTCATACGAAGACGGCCAGGCCGGTCTGCCGCTCATAAAATACGCCATGCCGGAGAGAAGTTCCGGCCTCGTGAAAGCGGCCGTATCCTCGATAGCCGAGTCTCCCGTACAGTCCGGCGGAGACATACGCCTCGCGTTCAGCCCAATAATGACCGACATTTCCATAAGCATCGACTATGGGGACATTGCCGACGCACGGCCCGGAATCACCGTACTTTATATCGAAAAAGCATGGCTGTCCGACATCTGCACCTCCGGCACCTACGACTGTGCGGCGGGAGAATGGGATACGGCGTCTGAAAAAGGGTCCGTAAGAATCGACCACGGCGCATTTTCGGACATGTTGGAAATCAGGGACTTTACTCATACGGCAACCTCAGTTTCACTGCCGGTATTGCCGCAGACAATCCCCTCCAAGGCAGCCATAAACATTTCCGGCTCCTACGTAGAGAACGGCGTCGCGGAAACATTCACGGTATCAGTACCCATATCGGGCACATGGAAAAAGGGAGGAACCGCTTCTTACGGCATCTCCATAGACGGCGGCACGCTCTGAGCCTGCGGACGGAAAGCTATCTTACGCGCAGTCGCTTGCCGACCCTCAATATCGTAGTGGACTTGATGTTGTTCATACGGCATATATTGCCCACAGTAGTGCCGTATTTCTTCGCAATGCCTGACAAGGTGTCCCCCTGACGGACAGTGTGGTACTTCATCGCGGCAGCCTCTGCCGCCTTTTTCTCTTCTTCGAGCCTCAGGCGGTCCGCCTCGTCGGCAAGCACTATCTCTTCTTCTTCATCCTCGCTCTGCACATATTTGCTCGAAGGATTGAAATAGCGTCTTCTGAGTACGAAAAGGCGATGGCGCAAAATTCCCGTAGGGAAGTCGATCAGCCAGCACGGATCGAACGCATACCCCTTGTAGCGTGTTTCGAAATGCAGGTGGGGCCCCGTGGAACGGCCAGTGGAGCCGCCCTGGCCGATTACCTGACCGGCGTGCACCCAGTCCCCGGGCTGTACGTTGCTCTTGGAAAGATGCCCGTAGAAAGTCTCGAGCCCGTTTTCATGGCGCAATATTATAAGGTTGCCGTATCCGCCCACATACGACGACAACCTCACTTTGCCGTCAAAGGCCGCATAGACCGGGTCGCCCATTTTGAGCGGGAGGTCGACGCCCTGGTGACGGCGGCGGTGGCGGATTCCGAAGCCGGAACGGACGGCCGTCGTGTTCGGACAATGGTACTGCCCGAGCGAATCCACAATCCACATGGACCACACGAGGGGCAGATCATTGAAGCCGACGTTTTCATAAGGATTGACCTTCTTTTCGTCCCAGTCCTTCGTGAATACTTCGCTGGCCATTGCGACCGAAGGGTCCTTTATATAACGCCACGTATAATCGGGCGCGATGATAATCTTGACGCCGGCCCTTTCGGTGTCGATAGTATCCCCGGAGACGGGTATAGGCATTGAAAGCATCGGAGAACGGGCGAATGCGAGCCGGGCGGCATGAGCGGCCGAATCCCCTTCCTCCTTCACGTTTTCCGCTATGTCGTTTTCGCGCGCGGATTCGTCCAACGTCTCCTGCGCATAAGTCATTGTGCAGGCAAACAGTCCCGCACAGGCAATCATCCAAATCAGTCTGTTCATGTCAATCTTATTTCGCGTCGAACCGGGAAACGAACAAATCTCTCGTTTCCTTTATTTTGGCCTGAAGAAGCCCGTCCGACACGGCTTCACAGATGAACCGGAGATACGGCTCGGTATTGGACGGACGGATGCTGAACCACCAGTCGGGGAACTCTACCCTGTATCCGTCGAAATCCATCACGGCGGTCGGAGTCTCCTGCGCCGTAAAGTGCTCGCGCAAAGCCTCCATAGCCCCCAGCTTGTCCTCTATGCGGAAATTTATCTCTCCGGAATTGCGGTAGCGGGCTATCGTATCGATGAGGCCGCCGAGCGTCTTGCCCTGTTTCTTGAGATCCGCCACGACATGCAGCACGATGAGGGACGCGAGCAGGCCGCTGTCGGAATAAAAGAAATCCCTGAAATAATAATGGCCGGCGAGCTCTCCGCCCCATACACCGTTGAGTTCCCTGAGCTTCAGGGCCGCAAACGCCCTGCCCACTTTCCATGTGTGCATCTTGGCCCCCATGGGCGCGAGATATTCTCCCACGGACTTGGAACTGCGTATGTCCTGCAATACGATGCCGGTCTCTCCCCTTTCTCCTATGAAATAATGCCCGAGCACGGCTATGATAAGGTCCGGAGAAATGAAATGGCCCCGTTCGTCCACGAACATCACCCTGTCCGCGTCCCCGTCGTAGATGACGCCCACGTCGGCCCCGCAATCGAGCACGAGCTTTTCCAATGCCCGCACATTGTCATGCACGAGAGGGTTGGGCTCATGATTCGGGAAAGTGCCGTCAGGTTCGTCGAAAATATATGCCGGTCCGTCGCCGAACAGCTCATGCGCGAAAAGGCAGGCCATGCCGTTGGACAAGTCGAATGCGATCTTTATCCCCGACAGGTCGCTGCGGTACTTGCCCAGAAACTTCAGATAATCTTCCCGTATGTCCATGGAGTGCACGACGCCGCGCTTTTCGGCCGCCGGAGTTGGACGGCCGCTTTCGATCCATTCCTTTATCTGTCCCAGGCCATTGTCAAGCCCCACAGGAAGAGCGTTTTCACGGGACACCTTCATGCCGTTGTACTCTGGAGGATTGTGGGAAGCCGTTATCTGCACCGAGGCCTTGAAACCGTAGTTCGCGGTGCCGAAATACACCATCGGAGTAGTGCTGAGTCCGATGTCATACACATCGGCGCCGGCGTCGGTCAGTCCCTTGACGAGATAGTCCCTTATCTCTTCCGACGACACGCGGACATCCCGCCCCACGAGCACCCTGTCGGTCCCGAGCAGCTCCGGCAGGAAAAATCCCACCTTGTAGGCAGTGTCCTTGTCGAAATCCACGTTGTAGATTCCCCTTATGTCATAAGCGTGAAATGCTCCCATATAGCAGATATTTATTAAAGTCCAAAGGTTCCCGGCCATGCGTCCCGACGGCCGTACTACAAAAATACATAAAAAATTTTTAATTCATCGACTTCTGCGCTTAATGAATCGACGGTCCGGCCGCCGGTCCGGTTGCAAATATCCTTTGCCGGGCCGTGTAAAATTGATATTTTGCGGAATTGTGCCTATATTTGTCACGGCAGGGCCCGGTGCGGCGCAGAAGATTTCATCGGGACATTGACTAAGATTGAATCAAAAGAAAATAATATCGTTGCTGTGCACGGCCGTGTTCGCCATCGTATCATTCCATGCGATGACGCCGCACAGGCACAGTTGTGCGGAAACGCATGAAAGCCACCTGCATGGGTTTGCCCATTGCGAACAGCTCGGAATTTTCATTCCTGCCGACACGGACCAGGACACTGCGCCGTTTCCCGACGGCTTCACGGCCGTCAGCTTCAGTTCGGTTCCGGCTGACTGCGGCATCGAAAGCGAAACTGCTTTCGATCTCACGGACAAATTCTTCCGGGCCGAAAATCCGTCCATAGGAGGCATAGGCCTGCGGGCGCCTCCGTCAATCTTGTTTTTCTAAAGGAACGGCCCCGAAAAGGCTTTTCCGCCATCCGTCATAGGACGGAATCTTTTGTCTGAACAGAAAAACAACCACACAGCAAATGAAGACATATTTGTTCGTGGCGGCCGCATGCATGTCGGCATGCCTGTCCTGCCGCGATAACGGACGCCATACGGAAGGACCGTCAGCGCCCGAAGTTACGGGACATGAAAACGAAATAGTCATCTCCCCGGAAAATGCCGAAATGGCCGGCATAAAAGTCAGCACCATAAATCCCGGTACGTTCAAGACCACCGTACGGACTTCCGGCACCGTCATTTCATCGGAAACGACGATAACGGCCGCATCCTCCGGCATAATTTCATGGGACGGGAACATTCCCGCAAAAGGGCTTGAGGTGACCGGAGGCCAGACCGTCGGCCATGTGTCGGGGAAATACACCGCCGGAGGCGACGAGGCCGAAAAAGCCGCCATCACATATAAAAAAGCCGCAAAAGAATATGACAGGGCCAGAGAACTGCATAGAAGCCATATAATTTCGGACCGGGAGCTTGAAAGCGCAGAAGCCGAATTCAGAATGGCCGAAAGCGCATACGAAAGCGTTTCAGCCAGAAGCTCCGCCAAAGGCGTGGCAATCGTCGTTCCGGCATCCGGCAGAATCGCAGGCATATTGAAAGGCGAAGGGGAATACGTCACGGCCGGCGAAGCGGTAGCCTCCATGACGAAAAACGGTTCCATGCGCCTGAGGGCCGACCTCCCCGAAAAGTACGCCCGTCTGCGGGACTCGGTCGTCGAAGCGGATTTCAGGCTCGCATACTGCGACGGGCTGCTGCATGCCGGCCGACGCATCTCCGCGGCCGGCAGCATGGGAGCGTCTCCCTACATATCCGTCACATTCGACCTGCCGGACAATGACGGCATACTGCCGGGCTCCCATGCCGACGTATGGCTTGTGACGGGAAGCAGGGAAGACGTCATATCCGTACCGCAATCCGCGCTTACGGAAGAGCAGGGAGAGTATTTCGTCTATCTGCGCAAGGACGTAGACTGCTATGTCAAGACGCACGTCACCGTCGGAGGCTTCAACGGCGATGCGGTGGAAATCCTTTCCGGCCTGCACGGAGGCGAGCAGGTGGTGACCGAAGGCGCCTATCAGGTGAAACTTTCATCGGCCCGCGTGATTCCGGGACACAGCCACGAACATTGAAGCCATGCTTGACAAAATCATATCTTTCTCATTGAAAAACCGGCCTGCGGTCATTGCGGCGGCCATCCTGCTCATCATCGGCGGGCTGTTCGCGGCCGACACCATGGAAGTAGACGTTTTCCCCGACCTCAACGCCCCCACTGTGACGGTGATGACCGAGGCCGGAGGGATGGCTCCCGAAGAAGTGGAAAAGACGGTGACCTTCCCGATAGAAACGGCGCTGAACGGCGCCGCGGATATCCGGCGCGTACGTTCGTCCTCCGCCACCGGGTTCTCCGTAGTCTGGGCCGAATTCGACTGGGGCACCGACATATACAAGGCCCGCCAGACAGTCTCCGAAAAGCTCTCATCGATAAGCGGACAGCTTCCCTCCAACGCCGGCGTCCCCGTGCTCGGCCCGCAGTCGTCGATTCTCGGAGAAATCCTCATCGTCGGCCTTACCTCGAACGGCGATACCGATCAAGGGCAGCTCCGCACGATAGCCGAATGGACCGTCCGTCCGGCGCTCCTCGCCACGGGAGGCGTGGCGCAGGCCTCCGTCCTCGGAGGGGACATACGGGAATATCAGATCCTCCTTGATCCGGACAGGATGCGGCATTTCGGCATATCCCTGGACGACGTGCTGCGCGCCGCGGACGGGATGAACGCTAATGCGTCAGGCGGGGTGCTTTATGAATATTCCAACGAATACATAATCCGCGGCATGCTTTCCACCCCGTCAACGGACGAGCTCGGCATGACCGCCGTAGGCCTGGCCGACGGCAGTCCGGTGCTGCTGAGGGACATAGCCGATGTGCGCATAGGGGCGAAAAGCCCGAAAACCGGCCTCGCATCGGTCGAGGGCAGGCCCTCCGTACTGATTACCGTGACAAAACAGCCCGAGACGTCCACCACGGACCTGACGGCAGCATTGGAAAAACGGCTGCAGGCGCTCTCGTCCGAAATTCCGCAGGACATAGTCATAAAGACGGACATTTTCAGGCAAAGCGACTTCATAGACGCATCCCTCGGCAACATAAAAAAAGCATTGGCCGAAGGGGCCTTCTTCGTAGTCGTCATCCTGTTCCTGTTTCTGATGAACGTAAGGACCACCGTGATTTCAGTCGTTACCATTCCCCTGTCCCTGCTCATAACCATCCTCGTCCTGCGGCTTACGGGCATGAGCATCAACACCATGAGCATAGGAGGCATGGCCATAGCCATAGGCTCCCTCGTGGACGACGCCATAGTGGACGTGGAAAACGTTTACAAGCGCCTGCGTGAGAACAGGCTGCGGCCGGCATCAGGAAGGCTCGGCATAAAGGAAGCCGTATTCCGCGCATCACGTGAAGTGCGCATGCCGATACTAAATTCGACGCTGATAATCGCCGTATGTTTCATACCGCTCTTTCTGCTCTCAGGAATCGAGGGTCGGATGCTCATTCCTCTCGGCATAGCGTTCATCGTTTCGCTTTGCGCCTCGACGCTCGTGGCACTCACGCTGACGCCGGTGCTGTGCTCCCTCCTCCTCGGCCATACGGACAAAAAAGAAAAGACGCACGGAGATCCGATCGTAACGGCATGGCTGAAAAAGGCTTACGGCACATGTCTTGAAGCGTTGCTGCCAAGAGGCAAGGCCGTCATAGCCTGCGCCATAATATTGCTCGCGGCCGCCGTCGCCGTCATATTCACATTCGGACAGAACTTTCTGCCGCCGTTCAACGAAGGCTCCTTCACAATCAACATAAGCACATTGCCAGGCATTTCGCTCGAAGAAAGCGACAGGATCGGACGCAGAGCCGAGGAACTGATACTTTCGGTGCCGGAAATAAAGACTGTGGCGCGCAAAACGGGAAGGGCCGAACTTGACGAACATTCGATAGGAGTCAACGCTTCGGAGATGGAGGCGCCGTTCGTCAGGGGACGCCGGCACAAAGAAGAAATAATCGCGGAACTCCGCTCAAAGCTCAACACGCTGCCAGGCGTCAACGTGGAGATAGGGCAGCCTGTTTCACATCGCATCGACGCAATGCTCTCCGGCACACAGGCCACGATCGCGGTGAAAATATTCGGCCCGGACCTTAACGCGCTCGTTTCCATAGGCGACAAGGTGAAATCGGCCGTCGCGGGCATCGGCAATCTCGCCGATCTCAATGTGGAGCGCCTTGCGGAAAGGCCCGAACTCCTGATAGAGCCCGAACGGGAGAAGATGGCTTCCTACGGCATTTCTCCGGCGGAACTGGCCGGATTCATCGAAGTATTCCTCGGCGGCCGGACAGTATCGCAGGTTTTCGAAGACGGCAAGGTTTTCGACCTTACGGTAAAGGCCTCAGGCTCCTACCGCGACCGCCTCGAGACCATCGGCGAAATGCCGATAGACACGCCTTTCGGCAAAGTGCCTCTCGGCAGCATGGCCCGCGTCCGTTCGGCGTCCGGCCCTGACATAATCAACCGCGAAAACGCCTCAAGGAAATTGGTGGTATCGGCCAACGTGACCGACGGCGACCTGCAGGGAGCGGTGAATGCCATGAAAAAGGCGATAAGCGAAAAAGTCGATCTGCCGGAAGGCTACCGCATAGAGTTCGGCGGACAATTCGAAAGCGCCAGACGGGCGTCAGGGACGCTGGGCATCGCCACCCTTTTCGCCGTCATCATCATATTCCTGCTTCTGTACGGACAGTTCAAGAGCATAAGGCAGTCGGCCATAGTGCTCATAGACCTGCCCCTTGCGCTCATAGGAGGCATTTTCACAATTTTCTTCACCGACGGCATCATTTCCATACCGGCAATCATAGGCTTCATTTCCCTTTTCGGAATAGCCACACGCAACGGAATGCTGCTGATAGACCGCTACAACAACCTGCGGACCGGCGGCATGTCGGTGTCCGAAGCCGTAAAAAAAGGCTCGCCGGACAGGCTCAACCCCATACTCATGACGGCGCTCACTTCGGCCCTCGCCCTCGTTCCCCTCGCCTTAGGCGGCGAACTGCCCGGCAACGAAATACAAAGTCCTATGGCCAAGGTAATATTGGGAGGACTTATCAGCTCCACGCTGCTGAACGCATTCATCATCCCCATAGTATATTCTTTGACGGAAAAAGACACGAATCCACATGAAGCAAAAGATTAACCCGACCATGATAAAGTACCGTATTTTAATAATATGCGCCTTTGCGGCACTGTTGCATGCAAACGCGCGGGCGCAGCAGCCCGGCATCGACGGCATCCTGGCCGAAATAGAGGCCAACAACCACGAGCTAAGGGCCCTTGAAGCCGAAACGGAGGCGCAGGCCGCAGGCAATCTCGCCGAAAGCGCGATGGCCGGCCCCGAAATAGAATTCGCATACCTTTTCGGCCCGGAGGAAATCGGCGCCAGGCACGACTTCGCCGTGAACCAAAGTTTCGACTGTGCGGCACTGTCCGGCAGACGCAAAAGCGAGGCGCGGCAGAAAAACGATCTGCTCGCCCTGCAGCTGCGCACCGCCCGCAAGGAGATACTGACCTCAGCCCGCAAACTTATATGCGAAATAATCGCCCGCAATATGCTCATTTCCGAATACACGCTGCGCACCGAACGGGCCGCCGTCGTCGAAGAACTATACAAAAAAGGGGTTGAAAGCGGAGAATTTTCCATATCCGACTACAGAAAGGCCGCGGTAGACCTGACGGAGGCGGAAGGCAATCTGGAACTCATGGAAGCGGAAAGGCGTTCGCTGCTGGCCGAACTGACGATGCTCAACGGCGGCAAGGAAGTGGACATACAGGAAGCGAGCTTCGGGCTGCAGCCGTTGCCGGAAACGTTCGAAGAATGGTTCGGACAAGCCGGAGAGGACAACAGCACGATGGCATACGCCCGCGCGGCCACGAGCCTGAATGAAACGCAGCTGAAACTGTCGCGCGCCGAAAGGCTGCCGAGCTTTTCCGTCGGCTACATGGCTGAGCTGATACCCGGGGAGGAGTTCCGCGGAGTGAAACTCGGCGTCAGCATCCCCCTGTGGTCTTCGGGCAAGAGGACTGCGGAAGCGCGCAAACGGCTGGAAGCCGCCAGGATTTCCGAAAGCATGACGGCCTCCAGATTCAGGATAAAGGCTGAATCGCTGTATGACAATGCCGTACGTCTGAGAAAGGCGGCGGACAAATACAATGCCCTCGCCGATCTGAACGACTGCCGTGCGGATCTTGAGAAAGCCCTTGCCTCAGGCGGCATATCGCTCCTCGAATACATAGAGGAACTGTCGTTTTTCTACGATACGATCGAACTCGCCATCGATACCGAAAAGCGATACAACCTTGCGGTAGCCGATCTGGCCGCCATGGAAATGTGACGTCAGGCTATTTGAAGAAGGCGTGCGAAACGAGCATGTTCTCGGGATCGAGGGCCTCGTCGAGCTTTTCCTTCGTCATCAGGCCTTTCTCTATGACTATGTCATATACGGAACGGCCGGTTTCGAGCGCTTCCTTGGCCACTTTGGTGCTGTTCTTATAGCCGATGTACGGATTGAGCGCAGTGACGATGCCGATGCTGTGCTTTACCATCTCGTGGCAATGCTCCTTGTTGACGGTAATGCCCTCGACGCACTTGGTGCGGAGAGTGTCTATGGCGTTGCGCAGCCATGTGATGCTTTCGAGAATCGAAGCCGCGATCACAGGCTCCATCACGTTGAGCTGGAGCTGGCCCGCCTCTGCCGCGAACGCAACCGTGGTATCATTGCCTATGACCTTGAAGCAGACCTGGTTGGTCACTTCGGGGATGACGGGATTGACCTTGCCGGGCATTATGGACGAGCCGGGGGCCATGGCAGGGAGATTGATTTCATGCAGGCCGCAGCGCGGGCCGGAAGCCATCAGGCGCAAGTCGTTGCATATTTTCGAGAGCTTGATGGCCAGACGCTTGAGCGCGGCTGAATAGCTCACGTACGCGCCAGTGTCAGGCGTAGCCTCCACCAAGTCGGGAGCCTTGACCAGCTCGTCCCCGCAAAGTTCGCTCATCCTGCGGGTGCAAAGCTCGGCGAAGCCGGGCACGGCGTTCAGGCCGGTGCCGATGGCAGTGCCGCCCATATTGATCTCGCGGAGCAGACGGACGTTTCGGTCCAGATTCGCTATTTCCTCCTCAAGGTTGTTGGCGAACGCGTTGAATTCCTGCCCCGACGTCATGGGCACGGCGTCCTGAAGCTGGGTTCGGCCCATCTTTATTATTCCCTTGAACTCCTCGCCCTTCGCCCTGAACGCACCCACAAGCGCACGGAGGCTGGAGACGAGACCTTTGTTCATCCTTATGAAAGTATACCTGAATGCCGTAGGATAGGCGTCATTGGTGGACTGGCCGCAATTCACGTGGTCGTTGGGAGAGCAGTACTGGTACTCCCCTTTCCTGTGTCCGAGCAGCTCCAGAGCCCTGTTGGCAATCACCTCGTTGGCGTTCATGTTGACCGAGGTGCCGGCGCCGCCCTGCATCATGTCTATCGGGAACTGGTCGTGGAACTTTCCTCCGACGATTTCTTCGCAGGCCTTGCATATGGCATCGGCGATGCTGCGGTCAAGCGCTCCCAATTCAGCGTTGGCAAGCGCGGCTGCCCATTTTACATACGCGATGGCGACAATATATTCAGGGTAGTCGCTCATCCTGGTGCACGAAATGCGGTAATTGTCCAGAGCCCTCTGCGTCTGGACCCCATAATATGCATCGGCAGGCACCTTGAGCTCGCCGATAAGATCAGATTCGATTCTATAGTTCATGGCCGGTTATAGTTTTGTGGATGCAAAAATAAAAATTCTTGGAGAAAAACCCTATCTTTGTCACCCATTGAACCTCATTATGCCGTCGATCAAGCAAAATTACGCATATAACGTGCTTCTGAACCTGTCAAGGGTAGTCTATCCCTTGATAACGGCTCCATACATAGCGCGCGTGCTGAATCCCGACGGCGTGGGCCTGTTCAATTTCGCGAACACGTATGCCGGCTACTTCGCCATGTTCGCCATGCTCGGCATTCCGACTTACGGCATAAGGGAGACGGCCGGACGCCGCGATGACAAAAAGGCCCTGTCGCAATTGTTTTCGGAACTCTTTTCCATCTCTGCGATAGCCACCCTCGCGGTCACGGCCCTGTATATCGCAAGCATTTTCTTCATAGGGAAGCTGCATGAGAACTTCGCCGTGTTCCTGCTCGCAGGGGTATTGCTGTATCTGGCCCCGTTCAGGACGGACTGGCTTTTCCAGGGCATGGAGCAATTCGGCTACATAACGCTGCGCACGCTCATTATAAGGACCATAAGCATAATATGCATATTCGTTTTCGTCCGGACAAAGGCCGATCTCATAATATACGTCATGCTCAACGTCGCCGGCAACGTGGCGGGAGACGTCTGGAATTTTTCACGCCTGCTCAGGTCCGGAATCCGGCTGCGGCTCACATTGCACGGCCTGAAAAAGCACCTGTCCCCCATTTTCATTCTATTCGCCTCGGCCGTGGCCGTGTCTATATACACCGTCCTCGACACAGTGATGCTCGGATTCATGAGGGACTACGGCGAAACGGGGTTCTACACCAATGCGATGCATATATCGAAGTCACTCATCATCGTAGTGACGAGCCTTTCCGCCGTCATGATGCCGAGGATGTCGCAATACAATGCTGAAAGGGACTACGGCAAAATCAATTCACTTGCCAACAAATCGTTCTCTGCCGTTTCGTTCCTCGCCGTCCCCATCGCCTTCGGCGTAATGTGCCTTGCGCCGACGTTCGTCCCTCTGTTTTTCGGCGAGGATTTCGCCGGGACAATTATTCCTCTGCAGATACTCGCCTTCCTGACCATAGCGATAGGAATGAACAATATGCTCGGCATGCAGATCCTCATACCCATGAACATGGACAAGGCGTTCCTGCATGCGACGCTTGCAGGCGCGGCATGCAATTTCCTGCTCAATTTAATATTGATTCCGCGTTTCGGCGCCACCGGCGCATCCGTTGCCTCGATAACCTCCGAAGTGCTGATTGTCATAGTAATGGCAGCGGCGATTCGCCGGAACACTCCGATCCGCGTCACGGGGAGCCTGCCGGACCTGTTCAGGTCAATCGCCGGCGTCATCCCCTTTTTCCCGATAATGCATCTGCTCGGCCGCCTGATCGACGGATGGCCGCTCGTGTTCGCTTTCACGGCCTGCGGAGGCGCGGCATATCTATTGATCCAGAAACTGCTCGGCAACGCTTCAGTCCGGCAGGTAACTGACATCGTGCGACAAAAAATCAAATTCCATGAATAAATACGATTATCTGATAGTGGGTTCGGGGCTTTTCGGAGCCGTCTTCGCCTACCGGGCCGGAAAGGCCGGCAAGCGCTGCCTCGTCATCGACAAGCGTTCCCATGCGGGAGGCAACGTATATTGCGAAAATGTCGAGGGCATCAACGTACACAAATACGGGGCCCACATTTTCCATACTTCTGACAAAGAAGTGTGGGACTTCGTAAACGGCCTCGTACCTTTCAACCGCTACACCAACTGCCCGGTTGCGAAGGCGCCGGACGGGAAGCTCTACAATCTGCCTTTCAACATGAACACGTTCTATCAGATGTGGGGCGTCACAACACCGGAGGAGGCCCGCGCCAAAATTGAAGAGCAGAAATCAGGCTTCGCCGCGAGGCTCAGGGCCGAGGGGGCGAACGGCCCGCGCAATCTCGAAGAACAGGCCATTTCGCTCATAGGGCGCGACATATATGAGAAGCTCATAAAGGGCTACACCGAAAAGCAATGGGGACGTCCTTGCACGGAACTGCCTGCATTCATAATAAAACGCCTGCCCGTACGTTTCATATATGACAACAATTATTTCAACGATCCTTTTCAAGGCATTCCCGTAGGAGGCTACAACAGACTGATACAAAGCCTGCTGGACGGAACGGAAGTCAGGACAGGCACGGATTTCTTTTCTGACAGGGAGCATTGGGAATCTTTGGCCGACAACATAGTGTTTACAGGGAAAATAGACGAATTCTACGGCTACAAATTCGGCAGACTGGAGTACAGGACCGTGCGGTTCGAGACCGAAACGCTCGACACGCCGAACCGGCAGGGCAACGCGGTCGTCAATTATACGTCGCGCGAAGTACCGTGGACACGCATCATAGAGCACAAACACTTCGAGAGTTTCGGCGCCGATGTCTATGCGAATCCGAAGACCGTCATCTCAAAGGAGTATCCGGTCGAATGGGAGGAAGGGATGGAGCCTTTCTACCCCGTCAACGACGTCAGGAACAACGCATTGTACGAACGGTACCATGCTCTCGCCCAAACGGAAGGCCATGTTCTTTTCGGCGGACGGCTGGCCGAATACAAATATTACGATATGGATGCCGTCATCGGCAAGGCTCTGCGGACTGAAATAAAATGAGCGGAAAAGGCACACTGACATTCGTTTCCGGAGAAAACGGCTTCAACGCCGGCACCAAGGCCGTGGCCGACGCCCTGACCATTGCGTCGCGGTGCGGATGGAAAGTGTACAAGGTGGTGATTCCCAAGCCGGAGCATGGCCTCGCCACACGCATCTCGGTCAAGGCCTGGGGCTTCATGAACATAATGCGCTGCATGGCCGAATCCGGCCGCATATTCCTGCAATATCCCATTTCATCCGCGCATTACCAGGGCTTCACCGCCATGCTGCTGAAACGTTTCGGCGCAAAGTGCACGGTTCTGATACACGACCTCGATTCTTTCAGGGCAAGAGGAAATTTCAGCGAAGAAGTATCGTTTCTGAAATATGCCGGCAGCCTGATTGTGCACAACGGCACGATGGCGCGGAAACTCGCCGAAGCCGGACTTGACGGCGGACGGATGCGCACATTGGAGCTGTTTGATTATCTGTGCGAAAAGCCCAGCACGATCGTACGGCGTCCGGGGACGGAGATATGCTTCGCCGGGAATCTCGACAAAAGCGTTTTTCTGAGGGATCTGCCGGCCGTCATGGCATCGAGGGTCTCGGTCAACCTATACGGCGCCCCCTCCGCCAATGTGCGGGACGGAAACGGAATAAGATATATGGGAAAATTCAGCCCAGGCGACATAAGCGACATCCGCGGCAGCTGGGGACTCGTATGGGACGGCTCCGGCTGCAACGGCCTCGAAAGTCCCGAAGGCAATTATCTGAGACTCAACTCTCCGCACAAGGCGTCGCTGTACGTCGCGGCCGGACTGCCCGTCATCATTAGCTCCGAATCGGCGATAGCGCCGTACATAGTGTCACACAATCTCGGCATCTGCATCGGCTCCCTCGCAGAACTTCCGGACAGGACCGCCGCCGTGGACGCGGCCTGCTACGCCGCCATGACTGAAGCCGTCAAAGAAGAGGCCCGCATGCTGACCGGCGGCAGGCATCTGTCCGCAGCTCTCGATTGTTTTTGATGGCTGCTTGCAGTATCCTTTATAGTAAAAACGGTCATTGTGGCGTACGATTTTTACATAAAAATCGCCAGTTGTAAAAATAATGACTATATTTGCAGGAAAATAAAGGCATTATCATGGAAACAATTGACAGAATACTCCAAGAAAAGATCACGGCACGGATCGAGCCCAACAAAGCCGTATTGATTTTTGGTGCCCGCCGCGTGGGCAAAACCGTGATGATGCGCAAAATTGTGAACAGTTATCCGGGACGGACGATGATGCTTAACGGTGAGGACTACGACACATTGGCCTTGCTGGAAAACCGTTCCGTCGCCAACTACCGGCATTTGTTGGAAGGAGTTGACCTGTTGGCCATTGATGAAGCGCAGACTATTCCGCAGATCGGCAATATCCTAAAACTTATCGTCGATGAGATACCGGGGATCAGCGTCCTGGCCAGCGGCTCGTCGTCGTTCGATCTGCTGAACAAAGCCGGCGAACCGTTAGTCGGCCGCAGTACGCAATTTTTCCTTACGCCGTTCTCCCAACGGGAAATAGCGCAGACGGAAACGGCGCTCGAAACCCGGCAGAATCTGGAAAACCGCTTGATTTACGGTTCCTATCCGGAGGTGGTCATGATGGACAGCTACGAACGCAAGACCGATTACTTGCGTGATATTGTAGGAGCATATCTGCTGAAAGACATTCTGGCGGTTGACAGACTGAAAAATTCGGGCAAGATGCGCGACCTGCTGCGGTTGATCGCCTTTCAGCTGGGCAACGTAGTCTCTTATGACGAGCTGGGCAAACAACTTGGCATGAGCAAGACGACCGTCGAAAAATATCTCGACCTTTTGGAAAAGGTCTTTGTCATCTACCGTCTTGGGGCTTATTCACGCAACCTGCGCAAGGAGATCTCGAAAGCCGGGAAATGGTATTTCTACGACAACGGAATCCGCAATGCCATTATCGGTGCTTTTTCGCCGCTGGCCATTCGGCAGGATGTCGGCGCGTTGTGGGAAAACTACATCATCGGCGAGCGACGCAAAGCCAATTTCAATGAGGATCTGCACAAGGAGTTCTATTTCTGGCGCACTTATGACAAGCAGGAAATCGACCTGATTGAGGAGAGCGCCGACAGCCTGAGCGCATTGGAATTCAAGTGGGGAAACAAGATGCCGACTGCCCCGAAAGCCTTTCAGGAAGCCTATGCACATGCCGGATTCCATGTTGTGAACAGGGAAAATTATCTGGAATTTATATAATCCACGAAAAGATATGGGAGGAGGCTGGCGGCAGCGTGTAAACTACTGACGAAACATCAGTAGATGAGCACCTTGACCTTGGCGGGGAAAATCCGTTTCGGATCCCCGAACAGGGCGATCGACTCGGCCAGGAAGCCCTTGCTGACCTTCGCCATGCCCTC
>CANPZS010000040.1 GCA_947588835.1 uncultured Bacteroidales bacterium
TAAGCACGCATGCGCCGATGGTACTGACAGACCAGTCGGGAGAGTAGGTTGCCGCCGGACTTCGGGTCCCGGACATCATGTCGATGTCCGGGACCTTTGTTTTTGTCATGAGGCTTGATTATCTTCGTGCAAATTAAGAAATGCCATGAAAAATATCGTCACGTTTCTTTTGTCGATCATAATCGCATTGCCGCTGCCGGCCGTCGGACGGGAGGACGCCGAAATCGCCGGGACGGTAATGGAATCCCTTATGCCATATCGCGATGAACCAACTGCGGACCTTATGGTCAGGGCCGCCCTTCAGCTTCTCGGCACTCCCTATGTGGCGGGTACGCTTGAGGAGGGCGACCGCGAGGAATGCAGGGTCTATCTGACCAAGACGGACTGCATTCTGTTCGTGGAGACATGCATGAACATCGCCCTGACGGTAAAACAGTACGGAGAGAAGGCTTCTTACGCCGATTTGTGCGACATGGTCCGCCTGAGCCGTTACCGCGACGGCAGGGTGGAGTCCTACGCTGACAGAATCCATTACACTACGGAATGGATCCGTCAGGGGGAGGCCCGCGGAATTGTCAGGGACGCCACTATGGATCTGGGAGGAGTCGAATATGACCACCCGATTTTCTACATGAGCAAGAATTACGAAAGGTACGGGCATTTGAAAAATGCCGGCACGGACAGCGTGCAGGCAAAGTCGCTCGCACGCATCAGGGAGGTGGAGAAAACGCTCAACGGACAGCCGTTCACCTATATTCCGCAGGACAGCATCGGCGCGTGCGCGGACCGTATCAGGACCGGGGACATAATCGGATTCATGTCCGCAACCGAAGGCCTGGACATAGCCCATGTGGCGATGGCCTACGTTCAGGAGGATCCTTCATATCCCGGCGGCCGCAAAGTGGGTTTTATCCATGCGTCGTACGGGGCGAAAAAAGTTATAGTAGATCCCCTGTCGATAGAGGAATATGTCAAGTCAAGCGATTCCATAACAGGAATAAAGGTGGTGAATGTCCTTTGAGTTAAAAAATGTCAAAAAATTGTTAAATTTGTAAAATTTCATTAAGGAACAACTAATAAAGTCAATAGTTATGCAAATAGTATCAGTTACAGGTAGGGAAATCCTTGATTCAAGGGGAAATCCTACCGTCGAGGCGGAAGTCGTTCTCGATTCAGGTTTCGTCGGCACGGCAGCAGTGCCGTCAGGCGCCTCTACGGGCGAAAATGAAGCACTTGAACTTCGTGACGGAGATCCCAAGCGCTATTGCGGCAAGGGCGTTCTCAAGGCCGTAGCCAACATCAACGAGAAGATAGCTCCCGAAATCGTGGGCATGTCCGCTCTTGACCAAAGGGCCATCGACCGCAAGATGATTGAGCTGGACGGCACTCCCACCAAGAGCAATCTCGGCGCCAACGCCATCCTCGGCGTATCGCTCGCAGTTGCCAAAGCCGCCGCCGCGGAGCTGCAGATACCGCTTTACAGATACATCGGCGGCACCAACACTTATGTTCTGCCGGTGCCTATGATGAATATCATAAACGGCGGTGCGCATTCTGACGCTCCCATCGCGTTCCAGGAGTTCATGATCCGTCCTGTAGGCGCCGCGAGCGAGGCGGAAGCCGTACGTATCGGCGCGGAAGTGTTCCACGCCCTTCAGAAAGTGCTCAAGGGCCGCGGCCTTTCCACCGCAGTGGGCGACGAAGGCGGTTTCGCTCCCGGACTTGACGGCATTGACGATGCTCTCGACTGCATCATCGCCGCCATCAAGAATGCGGGATATGTTCCCGGAAAGGACGTTACCATTGCCATGGACTGCGCCGCTTCGGAATTCTGCGTAAAGGAGGGAGACACCTTCTACTATGACTACAAGCAGCTCAAGGACGGCAAGAAGAAAGATCCCAACGGCAAGAAGCTCACCACTGACGAACAGATCGCCTATCTTGAGGAACTCATCTCCAAATATCCCATCGACAGCATCGAGGACGGCCTCAGCGAGGAAGACTGGGAAGGCTGGGTGAAACTGACCAAGGCCATAGGCGGAAAATGCCAGCTCGTGGGCGACGACCTGTTCGTAACGAACGTCAAATACCTGCAGAAAGGCATAGAGATGGGCGCCGGAAACTCCATCCTTATCAAAGTGAACCAGATAGGTTCTCTGACGGAGACTCTCGACGCCATCGAAATGGCTCACCGTCACGGCTATACTACCGTCACTTCACATCGTTCCGGTGAAACCGAAGACACGACCATCGCCGATATAGCCGTCGCCACCAACAGCGGCCAGATCAAGACAGGCTCCCTCAGCCGTACCGACCGCATAGCGAAGTACAACCGTCTGATGAAGATCGAACTCGAGCTTGAGGACAGCGCCCGTTACGGCTATGCCAAGCTGAAATAATTCGGAAGACAGTACAAATCGGAACCCGGCCGCGGAACCGACCGGGTTCTTCTGTTCATGAAAAATTATAATCGCCGCGCCGCCGCCTTTTGTGTCCGGCCCGCGGATGTGCAAACTAACCGCTTAATTAATTTTCAATGATTAAAGTTTTAGGAAAAAAATGTCTGATGTCGTTGGCGGCGGCATTGGCTTGCGTCGTCGCCGTCGCGCAGAATGCAACGGTGCATGGCGTGGTGAAAGATCCGGCGGGAGAGCCGGTAATCGGCGCCTATGTGCTTGTCCAGAACACGCAGAACGGTGCCGTCACGGATCTGGACGGACAGTATTCGCTCTCCGGCGTCAAATCCGGTGACGTGCTCGTTATTTCTTGCATAGGATACGTGACGCAGGAAACGCCATGGTCCGGTGCCAATCCTTTTGATGTCGTACTTTCGGAAGACACACGTCTGCTCGAGGAAGTGGTCGTCGTCGGCTACGGCGTGCAGAAGAAAGTGAACCTGACCGGTTCGGTGGCTTCCGTAAACGGCGATGACTTCGCCCAGCGGCCGGTCGTGGACGCCGCCCAGGCCCTTCAGGGCCTCGTTCCCGGCCTGACGATTTCCAATTCGTCGGCTGGCACTCCCGGTGCCGAAAGCACCATACAGCTCCGCGGCCAGGGCAACCTGAGCGGCACGGGCTCGCCGTACGTGCTCGTCGACGGGGTGGAAATGAGCCTCAGCGACGTGAACCCGAATGACATCCAGAGCATTTCAGTCCTGAAGGACGCGGCCGCCTGCGCCATATACGGTGCCCGTGCCGCATATGGCGTGATCCTCGTCACCACCAAGCGCGGCGAAGACGGCGCGGCCCAGGTGTCCTATTCCGGCAATTTCGGATGGAACGCCCCGACCGTCCTTCCCAAAATGGTCAATTCCGTTGATTTCGCGCATTTCTGGAACGACGGCGCAGACAATGCAAGCGCCCCCCGCCGCTATTCCGACGAGAAAATCGCCTTGCTGCAGCAATTCATCGACGACCCTTCCAGCGTCGACCCGTGGCAGGAACTTGGCCCCAACGCATATCCGGACAGCTTCGAGAACACGGAGCTCGGCATCGGCAACACCGATTATTTCAAGCTGCACTACAAGGACTGGGCGTTCAAGCAGAACCACAACATAAGCATCCGCGGCGGCGGAAAGAAGGCCCAGTACTATGTCAGCGGCGGTTTTTACGATGAAGACGGCATTCTTCGCTATGCGGACATGGGCTATCAGAGATTCAATTTCAACGCCAACACTTCCGCACAGGTCACCGATTGGCTGAAATTGACCGTCAACACCAAATTCATGCACGGCAAGACCGATTCGCCCTTCGGCGAAGACGGCATCAGCCCCGCATTCTTCCACACTCTCGCCCGCAACTTCCCGACCAAGCATTACCTTGATCCCAACGGGCACTTCACGGAGCTTACCATGATCCCGTATCTGCAGAGCGGATCATACACCACCAACAAGCGCAACCACCTTGACTTGACCGTCGGCCTGCAGGCGCAGCCCGTCAAGAACTGGTTCATCAACTTCGACTATACCAACAAGATGATGAATACCGAGTACGAGGCGCTCGCCGTGGCTCCGGACATCTACAACGCCGACGGCGTCACCACGAAGAAGGGTCTCCGCGACGAACTCGGCATTCCCCGCGACGGCCGTTTCTCCCGCGCGCTGACGAACGTAAGGTATCAGAGCATAAATCTCTTCTCCAACTACTCGCTTACGATCGGAGAAAAGCATAACATAGCGCTTCTCGCCGGCTATCAGGAGGAAGATTTCCACCGCGACTATACGAAGAACTCCGTCACCGGTCTGTATTCCACTTCCAACCCCAACGTGGGCATGGGTACCGGGGACAAGGTAGTCGTGGACACCCGTTATTCCTGGGCTACCCGCGGTTTCTTCGGCCGCATCAATTACGATTTCGACGGACGCTATCTGCTTGAGGTGAACGGCCGCTATGACGGCTCGTCCCGCTTCGCCGCCGATCACCGCTGGGGCTTCTTTCCTTCGGTTTCCGCCGGATGGAACCTGCACAGGGAGTCTTTCATGCAGGGAATCCGCGGCTGGCTTTCCAACCTTAAGATACGTGCCTCCTACGGTCTGCTCGGCAACCAGGCAGGCGCCGCCACCTATACGTTCGCCGCAACCATGAGCCCGAGCGGCAGTCTCGGAGGCTATATCTTCTCCGACGGACGGCACAGCTATACCGTGGCCCCGGGCGTGGTCAACCCATCCACCACTTGGGAGAAGGTGCTTAGCCAGAACCTCGGCGTGGATTTCGGATTCTTCGACAATGCCCTGACCGGGTCGTTCGACATCTTCCAGCGCGACACCCGCGACATGCTCGGTCCCGGCGAGGACTATCCGGACTTCTTCGGTGCCGACGCTCCGCAGACCAACAACGCCAATCTGCGCAACAGGGGCTGGGAATTCGCGGTCAACTACCGCGGCACCATCGGACGGGACGTAAAACCTACATGGTGGGAGCTTCCGTCGCCGACGCCACGGCCATGGTGACGAAATACTCGAATCCCACCGGCACGAATCCTTCCGGCAACTGGTACGAAGGCAAATACGTCGGAGAGATCTGGGGATACCGCACCGACGGCCTCATCCAGGACCAGGCGACCGCCGACAAGTTCAACGCGCTCGACCATTCTTTCATAAGCACGACTCCCTGGACTCCGGGCGACGTACTGTACAGGGATCTGAACGGCGACGGCAAGATCAACAACGGAAACAACGTCCTCGGCGACATGGGCGACCTTGAAATCATAGGCAATTCCACGCCGCGCTACAATTATACGTTCAACGGTTCCGTTTCATGGAAGGGCCTGTCCCTCAGTTTCATGTTCCAGGGCGTCGGCAAGCGCGACTGGAATCCCGGTTCCGCGGCCTATTTCTGGGGAAGCGGCCCGTATGCGCAGGTGACCGTGTTCGAGGAGCACATGGATTATTGGACGCCGGACAATCCGGACGCCTACTATCCCAAGCCGTACATCCACAGCGCCGGCGGCGTCACCACGTACCGCAACAAGAACATCCAGACGTCAGACCGCTACCTTCAGAATGCGGCCTACCTGCGTCTCAAGACGCTCACCCTGTCCTACTCGATTCCCGAAAACGTGATGCGCAAGATAGGCCTGAGCAAGGCACAGGTATTCATGACAGGCGAAAACCTGTTGACCTTCACAAAGTTGAAGACTATGTTCGATCCCGAGGGCATTTTCGGCAGCAACCGTTATACCAATGAGGGCGGCAAGAATTATCCCATGAACAAGACCTTGTCGGTCGGAATAATCCTCAACCTCTAAATCCGTCAGAAAAATGAAAACGAAGAATATACTGTATATACTGGCCCTGTCTTTGAGCGTCACGGCATGTTTCAGCCTGGACAAGGAACCGGAAGGCGTACTTTCGACCAACTCGCCGTTCCGTTCCACGGGGGAAATCCAGAACTATGTAGACCAATTCTATGAGTCCGGGCTGCGCTTCCAGGACATCACCATGGGCGGCGGCAGCGGCATCGCAGGTCTCGACACCTACAGCGACAACCTTGCCGGCAGCGCCCCCGTGGCCAGGATCAATGGCGCCCTCTCATTGAGCAGCGCGGCATCCCTCGGCGGCAACGGCGGCCTGTACAGATACATCCGCAACGTGAACTTCCTCCTCAACAATCAGGACAATTGCGAGAAGAACGCCGAATTCAACCAACTTATCGGCGAGGCCTATTATTTCCGCGCATGGTATTATTATCAACTGCTCAAGGACTACGGCGGCGTGGCCATAGTCACCGAGCCTCTCGACCCCGACACCGAGCTGATGAAACGGCCCCGCAACACCCGTTCCGAGGTGGCCGATTTCATTCTGGAAGACCTGGACAGGGCCATAGGGCTTCTCGGCCTGCAGAACAATTCATCTTCGATGCGCGTCCACCGGGATGTGGCATATGCACTGAAGAGCGAGGTGGCCCTGTTCGAAGGGACCTGGGAGAAATGGCACAAGGCCGGAGGCACGCCCTTCTATGACAGCACCGTTTCGAACGAAAAGATTAACGAATATCTGCGCACCGCAGCGGCCGCGGCAAAGGCCGTCATGGACCGCGGCGTATGGGCCGTCTACAATACGGGCAACCCGCTGAATGACTATCGCGTCGTCTTCCAGACCACGAATCTCGGCACCAATCCCGAAGTGCTGTGGTACAAGCGCTACGACGGCGATCAGGTGGGCAACAGCGTGGACCGCTATCTCAACAGGGGCGGCGGCGGACTGGGCGTGACGTCCTCCCTCGTGGATGATTATCTCACCATTGACGGACGTCCTTTCGAAGGCGACGAGCGCCTTGTCGCAAAGCGCGAGTTCGGAAACGAACTGCTGCCTACGGTACGCGACCCCCGCCTCTCGCAGACGGTGGCGACTCCGGGACAGGTGCTGCGTCCCGACGTGCCGGCGGGATATTCCATCCCTCCGTTCAACAAGAGCGGCTTCGAAAACAACACCACGGGCTATTCCCTGCTGAAGCACGTGCAGATCGACTGGACCGGAGATCTTGACGCCGAATACAAGGGAGGCACTCCCGCCATCCAGTTCCGTTATGCCGACATCCTCCTCAATTATGCCGAGGCGCTGGCCGAACTGGACGGTGCGTCGAATGCCGCCGCCATCATAAGCGCGATACAGCCTCTGCGCGACAGGGCGGGCATGCCGGCTCTGGATTTCGACCGTGAATACAACACTGCAGCCGATTATCCTTTCAGGAACCTCGACAAATACATCCAGGCGGTACGCCGCGAGCGCCGTGTCGAACAGGCCGTCGAGGGCCGCCGTTTCTATGACATAGCCCGCTGGGCCGCAGCCGACGAGCTGTTGGCGGATTCGGTTCCTACGGGAGTCCTTTTCATCGGCAGCGATCTGCCCGGCAAATACGACGGACTGGTCTATGATCAGGAGAATCCGCAGATTTATCTTACCGGCAATCCCGGAGATGCGGACCGTTATGTAATGCCGATACCTCCCGGAGTCATCCAGGGCGGTTACGGATTCAATCTGAACAGGGATTATCTCCTTCCGTTCCAGCAGCGCATGACTACGCTGACGGACGGCCTTTGGGAGCAAAATCCCGGCTGGTAAAAAGAACGATTCTTATGAAAGAAATGAATTCAAAACTTTTATACGCCATTACAGGGGCCTCGGCGCTTGCAGCCGCAGGTTCCTGCGGCGTGAAAGACGCTCCGAAGGAGCCCCAGAAACCGTTGAACATCGTCTACATAATGTGCGACGATCATTCGTATCAGACGATAAGCGCCTACGACAATCGTTTTATCGAAACGCCCAACATCGACCGCCTGGCCGACGAGGGAGCCCGCTTCACCAACAGCTTCGTGGCCAACTCGCTGAGCGGCCCTTCCCGCGCCTGCATGCTGACGGGCAAGCACAGCCACAAAAACGGCTTCACCAACAATGAGCACGGCATTTTCGACGGCAGTCAGCAGACGCTGCCCAAACTGCTCCGCGAGGGCGGCTACCAGACGGCCATGATCGGGAAATGGCATCTTGTCAGCGAGCCCACCGGCTTCGATTATTGGGACATCCTCACCGGACAGGGCGATTACTACAATCCCGTGTTCATCCGCAACGGCGAACAGATCGTGCGGGAAGGCTATTCCACCAACGTGGTGACCGACGTGGCGCTGGACTGGCTTGAAAACAGGGATCCCGACAAGCCGTTCTGCCTGTTCCTGCATCACAAGGCTCCACACCGCAGCTGGATGCCGGACACCTGCGACCTGCGGCTGTACGACGATATTGAATATCCGCTTCCCGACAATTTCTACGATGACTATGAAGGACGCGTGGCGGGCGCCAATCAGGAACTCGGCATCGTCAAGGACATGAACCTCATCTATGACCTAAAGATGGCCGACAAGGAAAACGAGTTCCATACGCCCGACAACGTTTCCCTCGAAAATTACGGCCGCAGCCTGTACCGCAGGGACCTCAAGCCCGGGGACGAGATCATCCCCGGACGCATGAACGCCGAGCAGCAGGCCGCGTGGGACGCCTATTATGACCCCATCATCGAACAGTTCAAGAAGGACATCGCGAGCGGGGAGCTTTCGGGCGACAAGCTGAGCGAATGGAAATACCAGCGCTACATGCACGACTATTGCCGCGTCATTCATTCCGTAGACAGGAACGTGGGCCGGGTGTACGACTATCTCAAGGAACACGGCCTGCTGGACAATACGGTCATCGTGTATACTTCCGACCAGGGCTTTTTCATGGGTGAGCACGGCTACTTCGACAAGCGCTACATGTACGAGGAAAGTTTCCGTACGCCGCTCATCGTGCGCATGCCGGGCGGAAAGCCCGTGAAGGCGGCCAAGGCCCGCACTCCGGTCTACGGTCCCGACACCTACGGCCATCGTCCGAACGACATAGACGAGTTCGTGCAGAACATCGACTATGCCCCCACCATCCTTGACATAGCGGGGCTTCCGATTCCGGAGGACATCCAGGGCGAAAGCTTCCTGCCGCTCCTCCGCGGGGAGAAGCCCGAAAAGGTGCAGACCTCCGAAGGAAAGGGCTGGCGTCGCTCGCTCTATTATCATTATTATGAATATCCCGCCGAGCACGCCGTGCGCCGTCATTACGGCGTCCGCACGGAGCGTTACAGCCTGATGCATTTCTACAATGACATCGACGAATGGGAGCTTTTTGATCTCAAAGAAGACCCCATGGAGATGCACAACATCTATGGAGCCCCGGGCACGGAAAAGGTGACGGAAGAACTCCGCAAGGAGCTTGTGCGCCTGCAGACATTGTATGATGATCCTATCGCCGAGAAGAACGGATTCTGATACCATCCGGACGGTATCTGTTGCCTGCGGCGGCCGATTTTATCCGGCCGTCGCTTTTTTTTGCCGCAATCTCTCTTTTTTTTAGCAATTGCAGAAAAAACCCTTAAATTTGAAGACATATTGCAATGTGAAAACATTATCAGATGCCAGACAACATAGGACACATCTCTCAGATCATCGGTCCAGTGGTCGATGTCCATTTTGAATTCGAAGGCCGCGACGAAGAAACGGAGCTCCCGCGCATACACGATTCGCTCGAAATAAAACGGCCCGACGGAAGAACACTTATAGTGGAAGTGCAGCAGCACATCGGGGAAGATACGGTGCGGACGGTGGCCATGGACTCCACCGACGGGCTCAAGAGGGGCATGGAAGCCGTAAGCACTTTCGCCCCCATATCCATGCCGACCGGAAGCCAGATAAGGGGCAGGGTCATGAACGTGGTGGGCGAGACCATAGACGGCCTCGGCGACCTTTCCATGGAGCGCTCCCTTCCCATACACAGGGAAGCGCCCAAATTCGAAGACCTGAAGACTTCGCGGGAGGTGCTTTTCACGGGCATAAAGGTGATAGACCTGCTCGAACCTTATCTTAAAGGAGGAAAGATAGGCCTGTTCGGCGGCGCCGGCGTCGGCAAGACCGTGCTCATCAAGGAACTCATAAACAATATAGCCAAGGCGCACAACGGTTTCTCAGTATTCGCCGGCGTGGGAGAGCGCACGCGCGAGGGGAACGACCTGCTTCGCGAAATGATAGAGTCCGGCGTCATAAAATACGGCGACGCGTTCGAGAAAAGCATGCGCGAAGGCCATTGGGATCTTTCACTTGTGGACAGGGAGCAGCTTTCCAAGTCTCAGGTATCGATGGTGTTCGGCCAGATGAACGAGCCCCCGGGAGCGAGGTCGTCAGTGGCCCTGTCCGGCCTGACGCTCGCCGAATCTTTCAGGGACGGCGGCTCGGGAGACGGCCCGAGGGACATATTGTTTTTCATAGACAACATTTTCCGTTTCACCCAGGCGGGGTCGGAAGTGTCCGCCCTGCTCGGACGTATGCCTTCGGCCGTGGGCTATCAGCCCACCCTTGCCACCGAAATGGGCATGATGCAGGAGCGCATAACCTCCACCAAGGACGGTTCCATCACTTCGGTGCAGGCGGTGTACGTGCCGGCCGACGACCTGACGGACCCGGCTCCGGCGACCACTTTCAGCCATCTCGACGCCACGACGGTGCTGAGCAGGAAGATAGCCGAACTCGGCATATACCCCGCCGTCGACCCGCTCGAATCCACTTCCCGCATCCTCGACCCCAACGTGATAGGCGAAGCCCATTACAATACGGCGCAGAGGGTGAAACAGATACTTCAGCGCAACCAGGAGCTGCAGGACATAATAGCCATCCTCGGCATGGACGAACTTTCCGACGAGGACCGTCTGACGGTAAACAGGGCCCGCAGGGTGCAGCGATTCCTGTCGCAGCCTTTCTCGGTGGCCGAACAGTTTACCGGCGTTCCGGGCGTGATGGTGGACATAGAGGACTCCATCAAGGGATTCAACATGATTCTCGACGGAGAGACGGATTATCTTCCGGAACAGGCTTTTCTTAACGTCGGCACCATAGAGGAGGCCATAGCCAAGGGTGAAGCCCTGCTTTCGCGGGCCAAGGAATAGGATGCCATGGACAGAATATATCTGGAAATAGTGTCGCCTGAAGCGGTATTGCTCAAAAAGATGGTATCGCTTGCGGAGCTGCCGGGCACTCTCGGCCGCTTCGAAGTCCTCGCCGGACATGCGCCGCTCATTTCCTCTCTCGGCAAGGGAGTCATCCGTTATGTATCCGAAGGAATAGAATCGCGAATAGAAATAAAATCCGGCATGGTCGAAGTCGTCGACGACAAGGTGACGGCCTGCGTGGAGACGGTATGATGAGGGTCATAGGTTTCATATTGGCATTCGTGCTGCTGTCGTTTCCCTGCGCCGCCGACGCCGGGGAAAACGGGGACGTGGATGTGCCGGAGATAATTTTCGGGCACGTCGGGGACGCCTACGAGTGGCATATTGCCGATATAGGGGGCAAGGAGATAGCCGTCCGGCTTCCCGTCATAGTGCACGGTAAAGACGGGTGGGCGGCGTTTTCGTCGCGCCGCCTTATGCATGGTGGCTCGTACAGGGGATTCCGCATCGCGGGCCCCGGCGAAAAATACGAAGGAAAGGTAGTGGAAGCGGACGGCTCGCGGCCTTTCGACATATCCGTCACCAAGAACGTGCTTTCGCTCATGATCAGCGGCGCCCTGCTCCTTGTCATAGTGCTCCTGACGGCACGCTGGTACCGCAGGCACGACGTGCTTAAGGAGCCGCCGGGAGGCATCGCCGCCTTGATGGAACCCGTGGTGATGATGGTGCATGAAATGGCAAGGGAAAACATAGGCGAGGACTATCGCAGATATTCTCCTTATCTGTGCATGGCCTTCCTCTTTATCCTGCTCAACAATTTCATGGGCATAATCCCGTTTTTTCCCGGAGGGGCGAACCTTACGGGCAACATAGCCGTCACCCTCGTTCTCGCCCTCTTTACTTTCTTCACCGTGAACCTGTTCGGCAACAGGCATTATTACAAGGATATACTTTGGCCGGACGTGCCCATATTTCTCAAGGCGCCCCTTCCCATAATGCCGGTCATAGAGGTCTTCAGCGCACTTATGAAGCCCGTGTCCTTGACCATAAGGCTTTTCGCCAACATGCTGGCGGGGCACATATTGATATTGAGTCTCGTATGCGTCATTTTCATAATGGCGAAATACGGCCCCGCGCTGCTCGGGTCCATGAGCGTGGTGTCGGTGCTGTTCGGGGTATTCATGGACATGTTGGAATGTTTGGTCGCCTTCATCCAGGCCTATGTCTTTACGATGCTGTCATCCATATACATAGGGCTGTCGCGGCAGAAGGCGGAAGAATAGAAACAATTAAATTTATAGTATTATGTTACTTACAGTTTTACTTCAGGCAGCAGCCGGTGCTGCGTTGGGCAAGGTCGGAGCGGCGGTAGGAGCCGCGCTTGCGGCGATGGCGGGAGCTTTCGGCATAGGGAAAATAGGCCAGTCCACCATGGAGGCCATTTCCCGTCAGCCGGAATCGGCAGGCAATCTGCGCACCGCCATGATAATTGCGGCCGGCATGGTCGAGGGCGCGGCCCTCTTCGCCATCATAGTTTGTTTCCTTGCAATAGTGCTGTAGCGTATGTCCCTCTTTACTCCCGATGCCGGCCTTCTGTTTTGGATGGTGCTGATTTTCGGTATCGTGTTCTTCATATTGGCCAAATTCGGGTTCCCGATAATCACCGATATGGTGGACAAGAGAAACAGCCGCATCCGGGATTCGCTCAGGGAGGCCGGGGAAATAGAGGCGGAAATGGCCGATGCCCTCAAAAAGCGGCAGGAGATCGTGGAGCAGGCCCGCAAGGAGCAGAGCGACATTCTCAAGGACGCCGCCGAAGCGAAGAAGAACATCATCGACCAGGCCCGCGTGCAGGCGGAGGACGAGGCCCGGAAAATCGTGGAGGAAGCCAGGACGCGGATAGCCGTGGAAAAGGAAATGGCCATGCGCGACATACGCCGCCAGACGGCCATGCTGTCGGTCAGCATAGCAGAAAAGCTGCTGCGTTCCAAACTGTCTTCCGAAGATTTTCAGTTGGAATATTTAGAGCGGCTCGCTGACGAAGCGGCCGGCAATGAAGCCGACAAATCATGAACGCCGGAATAATATCTTCGCGCTATGCAAATGCCCTGCTCCGCTATGTCGATGAGACCGGGGCAGGAGAGAAAGTATGCGAGCAGGTGAAGGTGATTGAACATGCGCTGCACACGCTTCCGTCGCTGAGGCGTCTTATAGAGGACCCTGCGGCCGTCACGGATGAAGAAAAGATTTCCCTTTTCCGCGCGGCGCTCGGCGGCGAGCCTGTCGCGGAGGAACTGGAAAAATTTCTCGCGCTGCTGGACAAAAACGGCAGGCTGTCGATGTCGATATTCATATTCAATACTTTCATCAGAAGATATTACCGCTCCCGGCGCCTTCTCCGCGCATATCTCATTACCGCCGTGCCCGCGCCGGCCGAAATAGAGGACAGGCTCAGGAAGGTGATCCGGGAAAAGACAGGCTTTGAGATACTCCTCGACACCCGCGTGGAGCCTTCTTTGATAGGAGGATTCGTTCTCAAGGTGGACGACTATATGCTTGACGCCAGCGTGTCGCATCAGATAGAGACGATACGCAGGCAGTTTATGGAAAAGAACAGAAGAATCGTTTGATTATGGTGCAGAATATTAAACCCGGCGAAATCTCGGAAATCCTTCTCGCCCAGCTCCGGTCCATAGACACCTCCCTCAAGTTCGAGGAGGTGGGCAACGTGCTTCAGGTAAGCGACGGCGTGGTAAGGATATACGGCCTGCAGAACGCAGAGGCAGGTGAACTGCTGGAGTTCCAGAACGGTGAAATGGCCGTGGTGATGAATCTGGAGGAGGACAATGTGGGTGCCGTTCTGCTCGGCCCCACCGACAACATAAAGGAAGGCATGACGGTCCGCCGCACCGGCAGGATAGCGTCCATCCCCGTGGGAGAATCCATGCTCGGAAGGGTGGTGGACCCGCTCGGCAATCCGCTCGACGGCCTGGGAGCCATAGAAGGGAGCCTGATCGACATGCCCCTGGAGCGCAAGGCCCCCGGAGTCATTTTCAGGCAGCCGGTCACGGAGCCGCTGCAGACCGGCCTCAAGGCCATTGACGCCATGATTCCCATCGGACGGGGGCAGCGCGAGCTTATCATCGGCGACCGCCAGACGGGCAAGACGGCCATAGCCATCGACACCATCATCAACCAGAGGTCCGAATATCTTGCCGGCAGGCCTGTCTATTGCATATACGTGGCCGTCGGGCAGAAAGGCTCCACCGTGGCCAACATAGTCAATACGCTACGCTCCAAGGGAGCCATGGACTACACCATAGTGGTGGCGGCCACCGCCGCCGATCCGGCGGCCGTACAATATTATGCGCCTTTTGCCGGGGCGGCGATAGGGGAATATTTCCGCGACACGGGCCGCGCGGCGCTCGTGGTGTATGACGACCTTTCCAAACAGGCCGTGGCCTACCGTGAAGTGTCTTTGATATTGCGCCGTCCGTCAGGACGCGAGGCTTATCCGGGAGACATATTCTATCTGCATTCGAGACTGCTCGAGAGAGCGGCCAAGATAATAGACCAGCAGGAAGTGGCGGAAAAAATGAACGACCTTCCGCCCTCTCTCGTCGGGAAAGTGAAGGCGGGCGGCTCCCTTACCGCCCTTCCCATCATAGAGACGCAGGCCGGCGACGTGTCCGCCTACATTCCCACCAACGTCATTTCCATCACCGACGGGCAGATATATCTCGAGACCAACCTGTTCAACCAGGGCATCCGTCCGGCCATCAACGTCGGCATCTCCGTTTCGCGCGTCGGCGGAAGCGCGCAGGTCAGGAGCATGAAGAAAGTGGCCGGCACGCTGAAGATAGATCAGGCGCAATACAACGAGCTCGAATCTTTTTCCAAGTTCAGTTCGGACATGGACAAGATCACTGCGATGGCTCTCGACAAAGGCCGCAAAAATAACAGGCTGCTGATACAGGCCCAGTACTCTCCCATGCCGGTCGGCGAACAGGTGTCCATCTTGTATTGCGGCACGCATGCCCTCATGGAAGACATTCCCATAGAGAAAGTGAACGAGTTCCAGACGCTGTTTCTCGAAAGGATGCGGGCGTCACACCAAGATGTGCTGGATGCGCTCGCCGCCGGACGCATAGATGACGGCATCACAGGCATCATAGAACAAGAAGCGGCTGCTGTCGTGAAGTCGCTCCAATAAAGGCTCCGCATGTCATCGCTCAAAGAAATAAAAGGCCGGATCACCTCCGTAAGGAATACGCTGAAAATCACTTCCGCCATGAAGATGATAGCGTCTTCCAAACTTCACCGCGCCCAGGCGGCTATCGGAAGCATGCTTCCGTACGAACACAGGCTGCGCCGGATAGCTTTGGACCTGATGGCCGACAGCGCAGCGAAACAGCTGCCGGTGACCGGCGGCTTCCTTACCGAGCCTAAGCCCGAGATCCGCCGTGTGGCCATCGTGGCCATATCTTCCAATTCGACACTTTGCGGAGGATACAATGCCAATGTCATAAAGAAGACTCTGGAAGTGATAAGGAAATACGGAGACGCCGGGCTCGCCCCCGGGGACATTTCGGTTTTCCCCATAGGCCGCAGGATGACAGACGCTCTGCGCAAGGCCGGCCATGCCTATGACCGCGATTACAACAAGCTGATTGACAGACCGTCCTATGACGGCGCGTCGGACCTCGCGTACGCCCTTATCGACGGCTACGTGAACGGAAAATTCGACAGGGTTGAAATCGTTTACAACCATTTTGCCTCGACAGTTTCGCAGATTGTGCGCAGAGACGTGTACCTGCCCCTTGAGATATCCGGCCCCGAAGTGGAGTTCAACGTGGCCGAATCCGACGTGGAGGGGGCCGCGCCCATGCCGCCGTATACCGAAGGGCACACGGGCGCCGACGAAGCCGGAAGGGGCAATTTCATCGTGGAGCCGTCGGCCGGAGAAGAACTGCGCGAACTTTTGCCCAAAGTGCTCAGGCTGAAAATATACACCGTGCTGCTTGACGCCTCGGCCGCGGAGCATGCGGCCCGGACCGTAGCCATGCAGACGGCCACCGACAACGGAAACAATCTGCTGCAGACTCTTACCGTGGCCTACAACAAAGGCCGTCAGCAGAAGATAACGAATGAGATATTGGATATTATCGGGGGAACGCTGAAATGAAAAGAATTTCTGTTTTTTTGCTGGCACTGTCCGTCTTTGCGGCTTGCGGCACTGTCGGGAAAGAGGATAGAGTCGTGCTCGGCGACGAGCGTTTAGATGAATATATCCCGCTTTTGGAGGGAAAGCGCGTCGCCGTATTCAGCAACCAGACCGGCATCGTGGGCGACAAGGTTCTCAGTGGCGGGATAGACGAAAGATATGCTGAGGCCGTAGCGCGCGGGGAACATCCCGACAGGAGCCTGATTCCTTTCGGACAGCCCGTGACCGGTGGGCATGTGGTTGACGTATTGTTGGAGAAGGGCGTCGACGTCACCGTCATTTTCAGTCCCGAACACGGTTTCCGCGGCACCGCCGATGCCGGAGAGCAGGTCGGCGATTCGGTGGACGAGACTACCGGCGTGCCTGTTGTGTCGCTCTATGGGGCCGGAAAGCAAGAGGTCGGGGAAAGGGCCGTGTCGGAATTCGACGTTCTCCTGATAGATATTCAGGACGTCGGGCTGAGGTTTTACACATACTATGTCACCATGAAGGACCTCATGGATTTGTGCGCGGAGCACGGCAAAAAAGTCGTCCTGCTCGACAGGCCCAATCCGAACGGCTTTTATGTGGACGGCCCGGTCCTTGACATGCGCTTCAAATCCGGAGTGGGCGCGCTTCCGATTCCCGTGGTCCACGGCATGACGCTCGGCGAACTGGCATTGATGATAAACGGCGAAGGATGGCTGTCCGACGGCAGGCAGGCCGACCTTGCCGTCATCCCGTGCCTCGGTTACACCCATCAGACGAGATACAGCCTCATACTCGCCCCGTCTCCCAACATCAGGGACATGAAGGCTGTGTATCTGTATCCTTCCATGTGCTATTTCGAAGGCACGGTGATTTCTCTCGGGCGGGGGACTGACTATCCTTTCGAAGTGTACGGCCATCCGGACATGAAGGACTGTTCGTTCACCTTCACTCCGCAGAGCGTTCCGGGAGCGAAGAATCCGCCGCTGCTCGGGCAGGAATGTCACGGAGTGGACTTGAGGGGCCTGTCAGATGAGGAAATATGGGCCGGCGGGGTGGATTTGAAATATGTTGCTGACGCCTTCGCCAAACTCGGAGCCGGAGAGGATTTCTTCCTCGGGAGCAATTTCTTCAATCTTCTGACAGGCAACGACTATGTGCGCGAAATGATATTGGAGGGTGTGTCGGACGAGGATATCGAAGCGCGCTGGGCGGAAGATGTCGAAGCCTTCAAAGAACAGCGCAGGCCGTATCTGCTTTACAAGGAATAAATTATGAGGACGCCGCTGATTTTGTGCATGGCCTTGTGCCTTTGCGCCGCGTTTCCTCTCGGTGGAGCCGTGCCTTCGCTGGACGGCGGAAGGCCATCTGTTCAAGACAGGCTTTTCCGCTCGGAGGCGGTGGAGAAAAAGATAACCGAAGTGTCGGCCCTTCTCACGAATCCCAGGCTCCGCCGGATGTTCGTCAATTGTTTCCCCAATACCCTTGACACTACGGTGCATTTTCGTGACGAAGACGGGGAATACGATACCTTCGTCTATACCGGGGACATCCCGGCCATGTGGCTCAGGGATTCCGGGGCGCAGGTGTGGCCATACGTTCCTTTGTGTGCGGAAGACGAAAATCTGAAACATATGATAGCCGGGGTCATCAACAGGCAGTTCAAGTTGCTGTGTATTGATCCATATGCCAATGCCTTCAATGACGGGCCCACCGGGGCAAAGGGAAGCGACGACGACACCGGCGTTCCGCAGGACCCCAATGTTTGGGAAAGGAAATGGGAAGTGGATTCCCCCTGCTACCCCGTACGGCTCGCGTATGAATATTGGAAAGTGACAGGCGACGGTTCAGTCTTCGGGGCAATATGGCTCGATGCCGTACGCAAGATATTGGACACTTTCAGGACTCAGCAGAGAAAGGAAGGCGAGGGCCCGTATCGTTTCCTCAGGGTTACCGACAGACAGCTGGATACAAAGGCCCGCGTTGGGCTGGGCAATCCCGTCAGGCCCGTGGGGCTCATAGCATCTTCTTTCCGTCCGTCGGACGACGCGACGCAGTTCGATTTTCTCGTCCCGTCCAACTTCTTCGCCGTGAGCATTCTTCGCAAGGCTGCCGAGATTCTCTCCGACGTGAACAAAGAATACGGACTTGCGGGAGAGTGCGTCGCGCTTGCGGACGAGGTGCAGGCCGCCCTTGAGAAATACGCCGTGTACGATCATCCGGTTTACGGCCCCATATATGCCTATGAAGTGGACGGGTTCGGAAACCGGTATCTTATGGACGACGCCAATGTGCCGTCCCTGCTGTCTCTGCCGTATCTCGAATGCGTGCCGGCCGACGATCCTGTGTACCGGAATACCCGCCGTTTCGTATGGAGCGAGGACAATCCGTATTTCCAGCGGGGCAAGGCCGGGGAGGGGATAGGCGGCCCCCACATAGGCACACATGCAATATGGCCCATGAGCATCATGATGAGGGCTTTCACCTCGACGGACGACGAGGAAATACGCCGGTGCGTGGAAACTTTGATGAATACCGATGCCGGCACCGGTTTCATGCACGAGTCTTTTGACAAGGACGATGCGAACAATTTTACCAGGGAATGGTTCGCGTGGCAAAACACCCTTTTCGGTGAGCTCATCATCAAAATCATCGACGACGGCAAGCTCCGGATTCTCAACGAAATCAGTCCGGCGGATATGGAAAAATAAAGTTATAGTCAAAAAAAACGATAATACAAGAGTGTTCACTTTTTCCTGACTTCGTCACTCAAAATTGAGCAATTTCATAATAGGTTAATAAACAATTATTTGTAATTTTGCGTACCCTGATTTTGGGGTACGCAAGCCGAAAAATCATGTTTATCAACGGAGCGGATCTTATCCTTGACCGCGTTTTCG
>CANPZS010000041.1 GCA_947588835.1 uncultured Bacteroidales bacterium
TCATCAAACATTCGTCAAACTCACCCCATTTTCGTATCTTTGGGCGCGGGTTTATATATAAACTTGGTGCAAATATAGAGACTTCTCACGAATATCGAAAGTTTTATCGTGATTTTTTTCGATTAAAAAATAGTTTATGCCGAATTTAGAGACAATACACGAACGGATAAAGCATTTAGTAGATACTTACGCAGGTGGCAAGAATACCGTATTTGCCGCAAAACTGGGAGTAAGTGAAGCTAACATAAGAGGATACATAAAGAATGTACTCCCAAAAGCTGATGTCTTGGAGAAAATCGTGATTTCATACGACATCAATGCTATGTGGCTTCTAACAGGACTGGGGCACGAAATACTGCCAAACTCAGAGCCAGGCAGTCCAATTTTAGCTACCAATGAAACAAGTATTGCAACATTCTTTAATCAATTAGAACCTTACATCCAAAGCAAAGATTCTAAAATCATACAACAAGCCGAAGAAATAGGACGGCTTAAACAGCAAATAGAGCAACTTCAACGCGAAAAGGGAAAAGATGCATCGGATGCTCGGACTTCTGGAATTGCAAATGTAGGCTGACACCATTCAGTAACATCAAAGGAGGTAAAGTGTATAACGAATAGACCCTATTATAGAGGGATCCCCCCTATACTACTAATTTATCGGTGTAAATACCCTTCCAGACGGGGCATTACGTCAATTCTTGCTTTTATAACCTATACACCGAATAGGTTGTTTCCCCCACTTTACCCTTTCAAAACTGTAAGTTCCTCCTCTCCCTATCCTACCCCCGAAAACCCGAATCTGTAATTCCTATTTTTTTGTTTTGTAATTCCTATTTGTAATAGCATTTGTAATTGCTATCCCGAAAAACGTCCTTTTTACTCCCATCACCCCTCCCCTATTCAAGTCGCCATAAAACAGTATTCAAACGCCATTCGGACACTACTCAGACATCGTCACAAAAACGCCGTAAAAGCCCATGAAACCGCCCAGGCTAAGGATTCGATCGTCTGAACACACAAAAGGCCGCAGGTGTAAACCTACAGCCCCATATATGTAAGCCTGGTGCAAACCTCGCACCCATTTGTGCCGCCAAAATTAAACCGAAATTAAACCCATGTAAACGCTTCGTTTTACAGTGCCTCTCATCCTGCTATCCCGTAACTATCTATCATTCAAACCAATCACTCCATTTTTTGTCCTACCCTCTCCTATCCCCTTCGTTCTGTGCCCCATACCTGTAACTCAAAATCAAAACACAGGCAAAATCGTTGGTACGGTGGTAGACGCTTCCGGAGTACCCATTGCGGGCGCCAGCGTCATCGTGGTGGGCACCACTACCGGTACGTTCACCGACGTGGACGGAAACTTCGAGATGAAAGATATCGCTTCCGATGCGAAGCTGCAGATTTCTTTCATAGGGTTCGAGACCCGGACCATAGCGGTGGACGGCCGCGCGAGCTACAAAGTGGTTCTGAAAGAAGATTCCACGTTGCTTGACGAAGGCGTAGTCACCGGTTACGGCGGCAAGCAGCTCCGTTCGAAGCTGACCAATTCCATCGCCAAAGTCAGCGAAGAGACTTTCTCCGTCGGCGCATTCTCCAATCCGGCACAGGCACTGGCCGGTACCGTTTCCGGCGTCAAGGTGACCACATCGTCAGGAAACCCGGGTTCGTCTCCTTCCATCATTCTCCGCGGCGGCACCAACCTTGACGGTTCGGGCTCCCCTCTGGTGATCGTGGACGGACAGCTGCGCGGCAGCCTGAGCGACATCAACCCCAACGACATCGAGTCCATGGAGGTGCTGAAGGACGCGGGCGCCACGGCCCTTTACGGTGCGCGGGCGAGCAACGGCGTCATCCTCGTATCCACCAAGACCGGCAAGGAAGGACACAGGGAAATTTCCGCCAACGTCCAGACCGGTCTCAACTATGTTAACAATCCTTACAAGTTCCTCAACGCACGCGACTACATCACCATGATGCGCTATGCCTACGACGAGACTCCGTGGGCTTCGCCGGGCGCCAACGACAATGCGCAGCCTATGGGCCTGGGCAACGTCTACGGTCCCAATCTCGGCTACAACCTCCTGGTGAAGAACGCCGACAACGAATTCCTCGTGCGCGAACACGGCTGGGAGGAAATGGTGGATCCCATCACGGGACAGGACATCATCTTCAAGGGCACCGACTTCACCAAGTACGCTTTCAACGATCCTACGTTCACGCAGGACTACAACATCAGCATGCAGGGCGGCAACGACAAGGGCAGCTATTATGCCGGCCTCGGCTACTACAAGTCCGACGGTCTGCCTGTCAATACGTGGTACGAGCGCTACTCGTTCGTGTTCAACGGCAGCTACAAGGTCAGCGACCGCATCAGGACCACGTCCAACTTCTCGTTCAACCGTGCCAACTGGGAAAGCATTCTTGCCACGCACGACGAGTCCATTTATTTCGGACGAATGCTCTCGCTGCCTCCGACGACACGCTGGGAAGACGAGGAAGGCAACATGCTCTACGGTCCGCGCCCCGGCGGGGACAGCAACCCTCTCTATCAGCCGGATCAGTTCTACCGCGACAACGAGACCGACAAGTTCACCATGGTGCAGTCCATCGACATCGATCTCATGAAGGGGCTCACCCTGCACGGCACCGCCAACTGGTATTATGACGAAGGCGTATATGAGTCTTTCAACAAGGACTACCGCGGCAGCAACGGCATGGTGACTTCCCGCGGATCGCAGGCCAAATTCGACCGCACGTTCTCGCAGACCTACAATGCCACGCTGAATTACAACACGGTGTTCGCGGCTGACCACAGCCTCAACGTGCTGCTTGGCGCAGAAGCGTATGACAACTATTCCCGCGGATTCTATGCATACGGCGAAGGCGCTCCTACCGACGATTTCTTCGATCTGGAATATACCGACCAGGGCGAGGGCAAGCGGGACATAGATTCCTGGCATTCCCGCTACCGCATCCTCTCCTATTTCGGACGTCTGGAATATGACTACAAGGCCAAATACCTGCTGTCCGCTACGTTCCGTCAGGACGGATATTCCTCGCTGCTCGGCGACAACCGCTGGGGCTTTTTCCCCGGCATATCCGGCGGCTGGGTATTCAGCAAGGAGCCTTTCATGAAGGATCTCGGTTTCATTTCGTTCGGAAAACTGCGCGCCAGCTACGGCGTGAACGGAAATGCGTCTTCCATCGGGGCCTATACGCTGCAGGGTTCGTACAATTCCGCCGCGTACCAAATGCGTACCGGCTATCTGATCGGTACGCTGCCCAATCCCGCCCTGCGCTGGGAGAAGAGCAACACCTTCGAGGCCGGTCTTGACATCAGCTTCCTGCAGAACAGGCTGAACGCCAACTTTACTTTCTACAACCGTCTGACCTCGGACAAGCATGCGGCGTTCACTCTGCCTCCTACGACAGGATTCTCTTCCATCACCAACAACAACGGAGAATTCCGCAACCGCGGCATTGAAATAGATTTCTCTGCCCGCATCATAGACAAGGAGGATCTGAAGTGGAACTTCAGCGGCAATATCGCCTACAACAAGAACACTGTGATAAAACTGCCTGACAACGGCAATCTCCGCAACCGTCAGGGCGGCACGGAACTCTACACGGGACGCCAGCTGGCCGACGGCAGCTACGAGACCGACTGGTACGGAGGATATCAGGAAGGACAGGAGCCCGGCGTGCTCATCGGCTATGTGGCCGAACGCATGTGGCGCAGCGAGGACGAGATACCTCAGAACTACTGGGTGGAATCGGGCCACTGGAACGGCTATTGGCAATACAGCCCTTACCTGTATGACAACATGCCCGAAGACGATCCTCATTATTATGCATCCGTTTGTCTGGAGCCCGGCGACGTTCAGTGGAAGGACATCAACGGCGACGGCCACATCGACAGCAAGGATCAGGTCGTGATAGGCAACACTCGTCCTCACTGGACGGGCGGTTTCAACACTACCCTCAACTGGAAGGGCCTGCAGCTGTATGCCCGTTTCGACTATGCCCTCGGCTATTGGATCTATGACGGTATATCTTCGTGGTACATGGGCTGTATGCAGGGTACCTACAACACGCTGACCGAGTCGCTCGACTGCTTCCATCCCGAACGCAATCCGGACGGCAAATGGCCTCGCTTCGTATGGGCCGACCAGTTCGGAGCCGGCAACTACTACAAGCCTTCGACTCTGTTCGCATACAGGGGCGACTATCTCGCGGTGCG
The DNA here is from genome assembly GCA_947588835.1 of uncultured Bacteroidales bacterium. Classification (GTDB taxonomy): domain Bacteria; phylum Bacteroidota; class Bacteroidia; order Bacteroidales; family UBA932; genus Cryptobacteroides. The sequence goes on from CANPZS010000041.1 coordinate 4,250, forward strand.
CGAGGTGCAGCTGAGCTATTCGCTGCCCAAGGCATGGGTGGAGAAGATCCGCTGCCAGAAAGTGAGCTTCTCCGTAACGGGACAGAACCTCGGTTACTGGACGGCCGCGCCCAAGGCCAATCCTGAAATCTCGAGCGGTTCCGACTCCAACGGTACGGCAAGCTACGGCCTGCCCCGCACGGTTCTGTTCGGCCTCGGCATCACTTTCTAATTTTTAAAATCGACAGAATATGAAACCGATGAAAATATTTGCGGCATGCCTTACGGCGGCAGCCGCGGCATTCGTCACCAGCTGCAACGACTGGCTGGATCTCGCGCCGATCGATTATTACGGCAGCGAGGGCTATTGGAAGAACGAGGCGCATGCCACCGGATACATAGACGGTCTCCATAACCACCTGCGCGCCCACCAGTTCACCCATGTCACCACATTCGGCGACCTGCGCGGAGGACTGTACAAGACGGCCGTCGCAGTGGACGGATCGGCGCTTTCGTACGGCGACATCATTACACAGTCGTTCGACGCCGACCATCCCGGAGTCTCCAATTTCGCCAACATATACGGACGCATCACCAACTGCAACCTCTTCATAGCGCGGGTCGAAGACAATCCCGACTATCCCATCGACGCCGCCAGGAAGAATTTCTACCTCGGCATAGTACACGGACTGCGCGCATTCTATTATTTCGACCTGTACCGTATCTACGGATGGGCTCCCATCCGCACCGGCGTGGAGGTCATAGACGGAGAACTGGACCCCAACAAACTGTACGTTGAACGTTCCGCTCCGTCCGTGGTGGCCAAGCAGATAGAGGATGACATTGAAGCTTCGCTGAACTTCTTCGGCAATGTCAATGACTTCGATCCTTACGGATTCGGCTACAAGCATCATTGGTCCAAGGCCGCTACGGAGTGCCTGGCCGCCGATTTCTATCTCTGGCAGGCCAAGGTCACGACCGGCGACCACACGGCCACGGGCCCCGGAGGCTCCGATCTCGCCAAGGCAAAGCAGCACCTGCAGAGCCTCGAGAGGAACTACGGCCTCGCTTTGGAACCTTCTTTCGCCAATGTCTTCAGCACCGGCAACAAAACCAACGACGAGGTGATATTCGCTTTGTTCTATGACGAAAACGAAGCCACTAACAACAACGGCATCTGGCTGTGCCAGAACAATGCCGAGGTCTGCGGCGCGGGCTATGACGAAGACGGTGAGCGCATCACGACGGAATATTTCACCGAAAAGTTCACTTCGTTCAACCGTCAGGATATAGAATACAAGGTCGACATGCTCCTGCAGTATGACATGGAGGATTCGCGCCGGCTCGCCACCTTCTTCCCCGTCTACAAGAAGGGCGTCGCGGGCGACGGAGAAGATCCGGACCGGCTCTATCTGCGGGGCAGCCTGGTGCAGAAGAACATCGGACACGTGAGCTCGACGTCCGGACAGCGCGTATTCGACGGCGACATCATTCTCTACCGTCTTGCATGGGTTTACCTGTCGCTGGCCGAAGTGGCCAACATGGAGGGCGACAACGCCTCCGTGCAGCACTACGTAAACCTCGTCCGTGAGCGTGCCTACGGTGCCGACTGGAATGAGCAGAAATACGGCTACTCTCCCTCGGACTTCAAGACAAACGAACTCGCCATACTCATGGAGAGGACGAAGGAGTTCGTGCAGGAGGGATTCCGCTGGTATGACCTCCGCCGCATGAAGACTTCTCCGACCGGAGGGCCCGAGACGGCGCTCGTGTTCTCGAAAGAAGCAGCCATCGAAGCCGGCCTGCTCGGGAAGGCGGACGGCACGGCTGCCGACGGCACCCCGACCCTGCTCGGCTACAAGCTGACTCCGGAGAGCAGCTGGAGAGCCGCCCTCACTTCGTCGGAAGACTACAAAGTATTGTGGCCGCTCGACAAGAGCCTGCTCAACAACGAGCCTGTCCTGACCCAGACGCCGGGCTATTGATGCCCGTAGCCTGAAATATGGCGGACAATTGAAAATGCCGCATCGCGCCTGTCGCGGTGCGGTTTTTTTGTGCACGGTCTTTCTCGCCCGCGCTTACGGACGGACATTGTTTTAAAAATCAAGAAAAACTGTATATTTGCAATATGTTATTTACTAACCTCTATTCTTTATGAAACAAACACTATTTAATGCGGCTTCGGCGCTGTTCGTTTTGATTTTATCGGGGGGGGGGGGATGGATCTTAGAAGCTCAGGCCTCTGAAAATCATTCTCTTTCAGTACAGGATCAAAAGACAATGACGATTACCGGTACGGTAGTCGACGAAGCGGGAGAACCGATCGTAGGAGCAGGCGTCATGGTGGTTGGTACCGTAAGGGGTGCAGTCACCGATCTTGACGGCAAGTTCGAGATTACGAAAGTTCCGTCGGACGCTCAGCTTCAGATTTCATCCATCGGGTACGTTTCTCAGACCATGGCATTGGACGGCCGCACATCATTGGATGTGGTTTTGGCCGAGGATACGGCGCGTCTGGACGAAGTGGTGGTAGTCGGATACGGCGTCACCGTCAAGCGCGACCTTATCGCATCCGTTTCTACGGTCGACAAGGACGGCATGTCGGAACTGCCTGTAACCAATATCGTCCAGGGTCTGGCAGGGCGTTCGCCCGGTATGATAGTCCAGTCCAAAGGAGGCGGCATCGACGCCACTCCGTCCATATCTATCCGTGGCGGTGGCGAACCGCTGTACGTCATTGACGGCGTAGTGCGCAACAAAGCCGATTTCGCCGTCCTTTCCGCCGATGAGATAGAGAGCATTTCCATCCTGAAAGACGCTTCGGCCGCGGCCGTCTACGGTTCGCGTGCGGCGAACGGCATCGTGCAGGTGCAGACCAAGAGAGGCAGTTCGGGGCGTGTGGCCATCGAATACGATTTCAACTACAGCCTTTCACAGCCCAACATCTGGCCGCGGAAAATGCATTCGTACGAGCGTGCTGAGTATGCCAACATCGCTTACCGCAACGACGGGCGCGAAGATCCCTACAAGCAGGAGCAGATACAGGCCATGCGCGACGGATCCAGTCCCGAGACTCTCGGCGATACCGACTGGCGCTCTTTGGTGATGCGCGACTGGGCGCCGCAGACCAGACATACCGTCCGCGTGATGGGCGGCAACAACGTTCACCGTTATTTCGTATCCCTGGGCCATGTAGACCAGAATTCGCTTTACAAATCCGGCAACCACTGGATGAAACGTACGAATTTCCGCCTTTCGGAATCCGCCACGATTGAGTCCATCGGCCTTGACATCAATGCCACGCTTGACGGGTACGTGGACAATACCCAGCATCCCTACACTTCCACCTCAAGCGGTTATTATCAGGTATTCTCGCACATCAACGACAAGTCTCCGCTCATTCCGGGCGTCAACAAATACGGCCTGCCGTACAACCTGTCCGAGAATCCGGTGGCCGAGACCGCTTCCGACACCGGTTACAACCGTTTCGACACCGACGTCATCAACGGCCGCGGCGAACTTATATGGACGGTGCCGTGGGTAGAGGGCCTGAAGCTGCGCGCCGCCTCCAACTATCGTTACTACGGCGAAAATCAGATTGCGTGGAAAAAGGACGCGGCCCAATATTCGTGGGATTCCACCGAGCCCATCTATGCCGGCTCTCCGGACCTTTCCCGCTACGCCGGCAGCGGATATTCGTTCACCAACCAGGCTTTTGCGGAATATGCCAATACTTTCGGCAAGCATAAGATTTCGGCCCTGGCAGGTTTCGAGCAGTACTACGAAAAGTCGAATACGTTGAACGCGGCGCGCGAGAATTTCGATTTCGACATCCCGCAGCTTAGCGTCGGCAATGCCAATACGCAGACCAACAGCGGCATCACAGGCGAGGAACTCGGCCGCGCCGCATGGATTTTCTCCGGCAAATACAATTATGCAAGCAAGTATTACGCTGAAGTCAATCTCCGTTACGACGGTTCGGACTACTTCGCTCCGGGAAAACGCTGGGGCCTGTTCTTCAGCGGTTCCGCCGCATGGGTAGTCACGGAAGAGAAGTTCATGCGTCCGCTCGTTGAACGCAATATATTCAACATGCTGAAGCTCCGTGCATCCTATGGTGAGACAGGTCTCGATTCTTCAGCCGGAAGGTTCGCTTATCTTACTTCCTATAGTCTGAGCACCAGCGGATTCGTAGTGGACGGAAAATATTCTCCGAGCTTTACCGAAGGATCCCTGCCTTCTCCGGATCTGACGTGGTACACGTCACGCCAGACCGATATAGGCCTCGATTTTTCATCGCTCAACAACCGTCTGTACGGTACGTTCGACTATTTCTATTTCTCCACCAAAGGCTATCTGGTGACACCTACGGGCGACAGCTACCTCAATCAGGTGATAGGCATAGGCATGCCGATGGTAAAGTCCAACAACGAATATCGCCGTGCCGGTCTGGAACTGCAGCTGGGATGGCGCGGACAGGCCGGGGATTTCAAGTATGACGTCTCGGGCAATTTTACCTATTACGATTCCATGTGGGCGCGTCTGGACGATGAGTCCAAGGCCTCGGTCATGAACCCCTACCAGCGTTCTCAGCAGCGCCGGCTGTCGTATTATGGTTTTCTCTATCACAATCTCGGGTATTACCGGAGCGCCGATGAAGTGTTCGGGAGCGTCGGCTTCCCTTCGGCCTTCAATACAGGCGAAGTGAGCGCCGGCGACATCCGCTATGAAGACACCAACGGCGACGGCAAGATTGACGGCAGCGACTCTCGCGCTTTGGGCAAGTCCTCGGCGCCGCACGGACAGTTCGGTCTGAATTTCGCCTTCGAATACAAGGGATTCTATCTGAATATGCTGTTTCAGGGTTCCACATCCTGCAACCGCTATGTCTCTGCGTCCACGGCCATGCAGACCGGACAGACAGGCAACCTTCCCGTCGCATACCAGTTCCAGACGGATTTCTGGACGCCGGACAACCGTGATGCCCAGTATCCGCGTCTGATGAGCAATACCGCCGCCAATGCCAACCTGAACTATGTCAGCAGCGATTTCTGGCTTGTGAACGGCGCGTATCTGCGCATGAAAGACTTTTCATTCGGATACGACTTCAAACACATTCTCCGCAACGTCGGATGGATTTCCAAACTGCGTGCAGGCATTTCAGGACAGAACATATTCACAGTTTCACCGCTGAAGAAATATGGTCTGGATCCTGAAAACAGCAGCATGGAGGGGTACGGCTACCCGCTCGAAAGAGTCATCGCGTTCAACGTAAGCATAGGATTTTAATTGACTGAAAAAATGAAAAGCATATTGAAATATTTGTCCGCGGGAATATGCGCAATTGCGGCTGTATCGTGCATTGATACGCTGGATACGCATCCCGTGTCGTCTTTTGACGAAGAGACAGTATGGGGCAGCCGTGCGACGGCGGAGGCGTTCATAAACGCTACGACCGGAAGCGTGCTCAGCAGCGCCGGCTACGGCTCCGGAGCCAGCGTCGGCTGGCAGGTGCGGACGCCAGACGGAATCCAGTTTTCGCAGGTGAGCGAAGGCACCGACGGATTCGCGCTGGAAAACGGACGTCCGGAAGTGAATCCTTTCAGTTTCTCGCTTCTTCGCCGCTGCAACCTTATCATAGAAAAAGTGGAAGCCTCCGAGAACATGGACGAGACCTCCAAACGGGAACTTGCCGGAACGGGACATCTGCTGCGCGGCATGATATTCTTCAACGCCGCCCGTCAGTGCGGACGACTGGTCCCCATCACCGAGGTGCTTTCCGAGAGCGACTCGCTGAAGGCCAACGTGCCTATGACCAAAGATGCGGCCGAGAGCTACAGACTTGTCATAGAAGATCTGCAGATCGCCGCCAGGGACATGGCCGAGACAAGCCTTCCCGGCGTGCCGAACAAATATGCGGCCGAAGTCCTTCTGAGCCGTGCGGCACTGCAGGCATACGCCTATACGAATGACGCTTCATATCTTGACGTGGCCATCGAAGCCGCAAAGGACGTTGTCGACCATAATGGCCTCACCTCCAACTACCGCAACCTGTTCAATCAGCAGGGCGCGACCGATCCGGAGATACTGTGGGGCTATTACCGTCTGCCCAACAATACCACGATGGGTGAATTTTCGGAGTTGATGCGCACCTATCCGAACGTTTCGCTGGACAACATGAAGAACTCCCAGAGTCCGGTCACCTACAAGGCTGCGTCCCAGACCTTCGAGTGCTGGGCCATCTATTTCCCCACGCAGGATATGGTGGATCAGTATCTCGTCCGCGACGAAGCCACCGGAGAAGCTCTGCCGTGGTGGGAGACATCGCAGTACAAAGACAATGTCGAAGAACTGGATGTGAACGGCGTGACGGAAGCGGGCTGCGTGGACAGCTACAAGCAGCTCAACGGAAGCGACCGCCGCATCCCGTCTCCCGAGGATCTGAGCAACGCCCGCGAAGATTATGCCCACTTCACCCATTGGGCCAGACTTAAGGACGGCGTAACTGACCGCGACATAAGCGACATAATATACGGCAACAGGGACAACCGTTTCGACGGCACCATCATCCACGACAAGAGCACATGGCTCGGAGAGACCATCGAGACCATGCTCAGCGGCAACTTCTCTCAGGGAGTGCGCGACAAGGAAGACGGAGGATGGTACAATACCTCCACCGGCTATTATTGGCTGAAAGGCATCGCCGAGCCCGAAGAACGGGCCTATTTCGAGAATTCTCTCGAAGCTCACTATGTGGTGGCCCGCGTCGGCGAAGCCTATATGAACCTTGCCGAAGCCTATCTCTGCAAAGGCGACGTCGCCAATGCGGTCAATGCCCTCAACGTCACCCGCGAGCAGCATGGCGGACTCGCTCCGTCCACCGCTTCGACCGTAGCACAGGCATGGGAAGACTACATCCGCGAGCGCCGCGTCGAAATGGCCAACGAATGCGCCGACATCTATTACAGTTATCTGCGCTGGGGCAAGTACGGCGGAGACGCCAACCACGGCAAACATGCAGGGGACGTGATAGAGGATTTGAACAGGCCTGTCTACAAAATCCAGATTTCCCGCGACAGGAAGCAGCTCCTCATAGGCCAGCACACGATAAATCAGACCGCGAAAAGGACCTTCACCGTCCGCCGTTATCTGCTGCCCATTTCGCAGAGTTTCCTTGATACCCGCGAAGCCTACGGCCTGGATCACGAACAGGTGCAGGGTTGGTAATAACACATGAATAAAAGAATATTATCATTATGGCAAATATTAAGACAGTGGCGTCCATGATTCTTGCCGCGGGGCTGACTTCCTGCCTCGGAGCCGGTCTTGAAGAACTCGAGACTTACGACGGGACCGCCATTCAGAGCATATCCGGCGTCTATTACCGTTATTATTCCGACGATATCAATCCGGGCACCGGAGAGCTGAAAATCAATCAGGTGACCTTGAATCAGACGGCCGAGATCGATGAAGATGCCGGTACGGTGGACTGCACCGTATCCATTCCGTCCAGCGTGCCGACAGATGCGGTGAACAAGCTTTCGCTCGCATACGCTCAGGGCGACAGGACGGGCATCAACGTGGTGGTGAACCTTTCGGCCGCGGCCGTCATCAAACCGCTCGACGGGGCTCCGGCATTGGGCGCTCCCGGCGACTGGAGCCGGCCCAACCGTTATCTGGTGACTGCTGCCAACGGCGACACCCAGGAATGGACCATTACGCTGAATATCCAGCGCAGCGACCGGGAACTGACCCTGGACAGCGCCGCCGCGGACTATTATTACGGCAATGCCGTGTATGACGCTTCCACCGGCAACTGGAAATTCGGGTACGTCTTCAACAACGAAGCATACCTTTATCTGACGTTCAAGAGCACCACCGGCGGATGGGATACGCCTCCGTCGGGGACACTGACGAAAGACATGATTCTGGCCGCCACATGGGGCGGCAATCCCGTGACGATCAGCGAATGCAACCTTACCCTGACGCCCGATGAAGGCGGTTGGTGGGAAGACAGCGGCTATACCATCTGCAACTATCAGCTGCACGGCAAGGTGGTCGGCGACATGCACAAGTATTCATCTATGATATGGAATTTCGACGCAGGCCTGCTGACTGACGACTATGGCTATCAGTATGGTTCCGCATGGATGTATTACGATCTGCAGTAATCCTGCGGCTCTATAGGACGGCGCCCCGGAAATCCGTTGCGGACTTCCGGGGCGTTGTTTTTTTGTTAGAAAGAATGATATGGCAATAGTTTTATCATTAGACCACACAACGTGGCAATCCCAAAGCTCATCAGTGTTCCGGCCAAGACATACTCTGTCTTGGCTGTATCTGTTTCTTTAAAACGAAGCAAAGATTTTGCTGCTACAATAAACCCCACAACTTCATATTGACCTATTAGAATGAAGACCATTGCAAGTATTCTTTCTAAGCTGCCGATCAACGCCCCTGCATTTTTTATACTTTTACAAGATTCAGTCTCTCCAATTTTATATTGTTCCAGTATCAGTTTTATAAGAATATTGGCAGGTTTCATGCAGCACAATATGGCAAACACAAATGCCGGAACGGACATATTGTCAAGGCAGACGAATCTTTGAATCGCCAAAAGGCAGTGCGATACATATTGATATGCAACAAGACACAAAATTACGATATGTGCGATCTGGTCTATTAAAAATGACCATAGGCCTTCGCCCATATATGATTTTGCCGCATCAATCAGCAAATGTGTTATAAATATGAGCAGCGCATAAAGCCAAAAATCAATTGTCGGAACAAAAGCCCAAGAAAGTAACCCAACTATGCCTGAATGAATATAGAGGAATGGACTTTTGATTTTCAACAAGCCTTTCCGTTTGCAATATTTATCGCTTTGCAGATAGAAATCTCCAAGCACATGAGCCAACAACAGGCTTAACAATAACTAGTTATTCATACGTTTTCAAAGTTTAGACGTTCAAAATAATTCAATGCTTCCTCTATGCAGTACCATTTGGCAGAAGTCGAATGTTGATTTATTCCAGACTGTTTTACACCCAATATGTCTGCTATTTCTTGCTCGCTTTTAGATAAAAGTTTATAATAAATGACTTCGCTTTGCCGCCTTGTTATATTATTGAGCAAGGCATCAGTCAGCATGCCGATAGTCTGTAAAGCCGGTCTGAGCCGCTTATCGATAGGTTCAATGAGGAATGTGCCGTTTTTGTTGGGAGCACCCATTTCATCTAATGTCCGGCCTGATAAATAAATGGCCTCTCCATCCATTATTCCGTGTTCCTTATCTACGATGCGCATATCACCTATTCCAATAGCCATGCGGATTCCATATATCCGGAACAGTTTTTTCTTTTTTGATTCAGCAACAGGAAAAGACTTAATGCTACTTTTAATAATGAGAGCAACTCTGAAGCTGTCTTTAACTGAAGGCAACAGGCATTCTATGTAATCTCCTTTTATCAGCCTGCCCCAAAATCCGGGAAATCTCTTTTCGAGGATAGAAAATAAATCTTCTATCCTTTGCTTCAAAGCAAGAGTTTCTTCGATACAGAAAGATGTGGAAGAAACTATATCGGCAGAAATGGCTGCATACATAGCTTGAACCTGTTTGATTACTGTTCAATGCAAAAGTATGAATAATATCTCTCCCGACCAGAATATTATAAGTTAATTAGCTTATAAAATGGAAAAATAAGCGATTTAGCTTATTATAATGCGTTATAAGTCCTGCCTCTTATTCGTGTCAGCTTTTTCGGCAGCAGCATCCGGATCAGTCTTTTAAGCATCCGATGGGAACTACATACACTCCGTCTGTACGTCGATATGCAAATTTTCCTGTTGCCGTCAATACCATCAAGAAGGACGGAGCATTCATTTTGTCCGTATCAATCTTTGCAGCCAATTTTTTTAGGGTAGTTGCGCCTTGTCCTATAAGTTGGTCTCCGCCAAGCTTTATTTCGATAAGACCGAATTTGCCGTTACGCAGATGGACGACAGCGTCACATTCGAGACCGTTTTTGTCTCGAAAATGATAGACTTGTCCGTCTAAGGCACTTGCAAATACACGTAAGTCCCGGACGCAAAGCGTCTCAAACAAGAGCCCCATTGTGTTCAGGTCATTGATCAGGTCCCTGGGGCCGAGGCCCAATGCGGCGACAGCTATTGACGGATCGACAAAGTATCTGGTATCAGATGTCCGAATAGCTGTTTTTGAGCGCAGATTGGGATTCCACGCAACAGAATCTTCTATGACGAAAATCTTTTTCAGAGCGTCGATATAAGAACCGACTGTTTTTGCATCCGTCGAGTCTTCGTCATTTATTCGCATATCTTCTACGATTGTGCTGATAGGCACCTGTGAACCTTGATGCCGGGCATACGAGCGCATCAATCGGTTTGTCCGTTCCCGATTGCGCCGAACGCCATCTACACTGGAAATGTCCGAACGCGTCACGGCGTCATAATAATATTTCACTTGATCCAGCGCAATATCTCCTGTTTGCATGGACGCACGAGGCCATCCTCCCCGACAAATTAAAAAGGCAATGTCATCAAGAGACAATTTGTTGATGCCCATTATATTGTCGGGAATTTCAAATAAATCCTCCAGACTCACTTCTCCGGAAGATTCTCCCGATTCGTATAAACTCATGGGACGCATTGTCAGCCATGCAAACCGGCCGGCTCCTGAATGATGAATTTCTTCCGTATTTGCAGGAACGGCGGATCCGGTTAAAATAAAAAGACCTTCGCCTTCTCCATGATCAACTTCAAAGCGGATTGTATCCCACAATTTTGGAGCAAGTTGCCATTCATCCACCAATATGGGGGATTCCCCGACCAACAACGCCTTAGGATTTATATCGGCCATACGGAAATTCTGTTCTTTGTACAAAGGATCGTCCATGTAGATGATTGTGGATGCATGTTGCTCAGCGGTCGTGGTTTTACCACACCATTTAGGTCCTTCAATCAAAACGGCTCCGATACCCGCCAGTTTTCGTTGCAACTCCTTATCCGCAATTCTCGGTTTATATGTCTTCATACCTATATGCTGATTACAAGGCAAAGATAATGCCATGCTTTAAAATTTCCTATTTCGGCTAAAATTTATTTCCTGTTTTGGCCGAATAAAATTAACCGTTTTGGCCAAAATATCGCCATGTCCCATGCACAATGTGAAACAGGAAATCGTTATATTTGTCATATCCCAATACATGGCGAAATGGGTGCAAAGAAAATGACCATACGGCGGGAAAACGGAGAGTCCGTCGAGGCGCAGGCCCCCGTAATCGTTTCCGCAAGCCGTTCGACGGACATTCCTGCATTTTATGCCGACTGGTTCCTGCACCGGCTTAAGACGGGCTATTCGGCATGGACCAATCCGTTCAACGGTGTGCGCAGTTACGTTGCATACGCCGATACGCGGCTGATTGTCTTTTGGTCCAAAAATCCCGAACCGCTGCTTGATGCCGGCGGCTGTCTTGACTATCTCGCAGAGCGGGGCATCAACTGTTATATTCAGTACACGCTGAACGACTATGTCGGGGAACAGCTGGAAAGGGGCGTGCCACCGGTGCAGCGCCGCATCGACACATTCCGCCGGATAGTGGACAAAATAGGCTTCGGGAAAGTGATATGGCGGTTCGACCCGATGATTCTTACCGATCGCATCGGCACGGATGAGATTCTGTCAAAAGTCGAGCGGATCGGTTCCCAGCTGAAAGGATATACCGAAAAATTAGTATTCAGCTTTGCCGATATCCGGACATATCGCAAAGTGCAGAACAATTTGATAAAGAACGATATCCATTATCGGGAATTCAGTGAGGGAGACATGCTTTCCGTTGCGCGGGGACTGGCCGGGCTGAACCGTCGGTGGGGCTACACGCTCGCCACCTGCGGCGAAAAAATAGACCTCGGCTCTTTCGGCATCGTGCACAACAAATGCGTGGACGACGATTTGATCATCAGGCTCTTCCCGCATGATAAGGCGCTGATGGATTTCCTCGGCGTGGAGATCGTCAAAGGGGATCTGTTCAACCCCGCAGGCAGGATCATCAAGCACCGCGACAACAAAGACAAGGGGCAGCGGCTGTATTGCGGCTGCATCGTGAGCAAGGACATAGGCGAGTACAACACCTGCACGCACCTGTGCGAATATTGCTATGCCAACACGAGCAAGCAAACGGCTGTCCGCAACCGCCGCCGGCATCTTAACTACCCTTACGCAGAGACCATTACAGGAGAATGAACTATGGACGACAAGAATGGGCTCATCATCAAGCAGGCGACCAATTATGCTTAACAGATTTTTGTATGATTTCAAAACAACTTCTAAATCGGAGGCTTCTTCCCCAAGTCGTTTTTGGATTCTGTCATACATCCCCTTGCAGCACGGTTTGTAAACGTAAGGCAAAGAATGTCTTTAAGCTGCACGCGGCCATTTTCGGAAGCGCGAGCAATTCGCTCAGCGAGAATGTCCGTTTTGCCACAGCCAGGACCAGCCAGCACCATGTTGTATCCTCTGCCGATATTAATTACATCATTTTGTGCGGGGATGTATTGTTTGCTCATATGATAAAGTAGATCTATTTCTTGCCGAATAGTTTCTGGTACCACGTAATCGAAGATATACGTGTTATTTCTTTGCTCTGAGCTTTGTTCTGGGCCTCAAGCTTTTTGACCTTTTCCTCCAGTTTCTTGACTTTTTCATTTGTAGCCTTTAATTCGCCATCCTTTTCAGTCAAGGTCTTTTTGACCGAGACAATCTTAGCATCCTTTTGGGCAATCGTTGTTTCTTTGCTCTTTACGCTCCGTTTCAGGGAATCTATCTGGCCGTTAAGATCGCTGACAAATCCTTTCAGTTTCTCAATCGTCTCGGCTTGTTCGATCAGGTTCTCTTCCAATTCAGCCTTTTCCTTTTCCGATTTGAATAGCTTTGTTGACCAGACAGAGACATAACGACGGAAAGTATCGGTCGTTATGTCGTTCCTGTATTTAAGGGCAGATAAGAAGTTATCAAGCATCTCCCCCACTTTGTGGGCACGGAAGGCCTTCCTGGCTTCCGCATAGTAGAAGTCTGCCTTGCTGCCAGATAGTTGTTCGGTCAAAAGTGTTTCCGGGGTTTCGTTTTTTGCGAATTCTATGACTCTACGGTCTGTCTTTATAGACTCGGGGAATATCTGAGATGTTAAGACCAGACCATTCATCGAGGTGCATCGACTGAGAGCTACGTAAACCTGACCGGCGGCGAAGGAGCTTCCAATATCAGCTATTACTTTTTCGAATGTGAGACCTTGACTCTTATGAACAGTTATGGCCCACGCAAGACGAAGAGGATACTGCGTAAAGGTCCCGATCACTTTTTCCTTGATACATTTTTCCGCCTCGTCCCAGCTATAGACGACGTTTTTCCATATCTCACGGTTGACAACAAGTTCTTTAAGTTCTCCATGGGCTGCGTCAACTTCGACCTTTACCTCGTTCTCTTTTGTCGCTTTAACCGTCCCTATCTTTCCGTTGTAGAATCGTTTGTCACGATCGTTTTTTACAAACATCACCTGCGCACCGACTTTTAGGCGCAGTTCTGTGTCCGTGGGTCGTGTATTCAATGGGAATTCACCTTCTATGTCAGCCTCATACATTTTGAGAGGGGTTTTCAGCTCCTCTAATTTTGTATCGTTAACCTCCGCGACACGATTGTTTGTCGTTGCCAGGATAATGTAGTGATCATTCTCCCCCGGGCGGAAATTGGGATTGAGTTTCCTGTTTAATGTTCCAAAATCATCGGGAAGTAGCTGGTTTACTCGAACCCGATTAAGAAGGTCGATGAAATCTTTCTCGTTTTGACGATATATCTTTTTAAGTTCTATGTACAAAGGCTTATTTCGTTGTATAACCTTTGCGCTAAAGAAGAACTCACTTTCATAGAATCGGTAGAACAAATCTCGTTCTTCTCTGCGTACGACTGGCGGAAGTTGGAATGTGTCGCCAATGAGGATTACTTGAACGCCACCAAATGGTAAGCTGTTCCTTCGATAAACACGAAGAAGCGTATCAACAACATCTAACAGATCTGCGCGGACCATGGATATCTCGTCAATTACCAGTAACTCGAGGCTGCGTAAAATCTTTCTTTTATCGTTGTTGTACTGAAAGTTTTCATAGACCGTTGACCGGTCTGGATCACCTGCAGGAGCAGAGGTCCGAAGACGCTTGTCATTTGGGACGTATAGTGAGGGGGCAATTTTAAAGAATGAGTGGATGGTCTGTCCACCCGCATTTACGGCAGCCACTCCGGTCGGAGCCAGAACGACCATATTCTTATCAGTAACCTCCCGAAGATACTTCAGGAATGTGGTTTTTCCAGAGCCTGCCTTTCCTGTCAGATATATGGATGCGTTCGTATACAAGGCATACTCAAGAGCCATCATAAACTCTTGGTTGTCCCGATCCAGTTGTATTCCGTCTACTGAAAAGGATTCTAAATTGTCCGCCATTCTTTAGAAACTGTTTTGAAATGAATGAAGAAGTTATTATAAGGGCCAATAAATAATTGAAAATCAATAGGTTAATTGAA
>CANPZS010000042.1 GCA_947588835.1 uncultured Bacteroidales bacterium
CGCATCGTGTCGGCTTACCTCGACTTGGCGGAGGTGCAGGCGATGCGCCATATCCCGATGACGATGGAGGATTGGGAGAAACGGCTGAATGGCTTTTTATCATTGATGGATAGAGATGTGTTGAAAGACGCAGGCCGCATATCGTCGGAACTGGCAAAGGCTCGTGCCGAGAGCGAATGGGAGAAATACCGCGTCGTTCAAGACCGGCTATATACAAGCGACTTTGACCGATTCCTGCAATTAGAAGCACTTGCGACCGACAAGAAAGCAAGCGACGAATAATAACGAAAAGCATTTCGATGGATCGCTCTACAGTATGCTGCCGGCATTGAAGTCGTTTGTCAGCGATGCCAACATCACGCAACGTCCGGTAAGCGCAAGTCTTTTCCGAGAGAAAACGGTTATCAACGATCCCGACGATGCTTTGAGAGAGTTGACATACTTGAATACATACATAGCCATCCTAATGCCGGCCGCAAAGAGATTGCGGCGAACCTAAACGGCATTACGAAAAATGCCCCTGAATCAGAGCAATAAAATTGCTCAATCTGAGCCGACCTAAGTCCGGAAATGACATCTTGAGCATCTTTATAGCGGCCAGTCGCCCTTGGTGATAATGGGCTTTCCGTTGGCATCCAGCAGAGGCGTAAGACCGCCGCCATAACCGCGTTGCACATAGAGATAGTTCACGCCGGTCTGCGTGTCAACAAGAACGGTAACACCGGTCCCGAAGACGTCTGACTTTTCTTTGATAATGAATCTGTCTTTTGCCATTGTTTGAAATACTTGTCTTCAAATTTACACATTTTTTGAGAGGTGGCGTTCGCCGTGCGCAGGAATGACAAAAGTTCCCGCCATTTTACCGCAAATCTTACCGCCAAAATACCACAAATCTTACCGCCAAATTTCTTCGAAACATTTGGTTGAATGCAATTTAATGGCTAAATTGCGAGGTGATTTGAATTAGCGGATATGGACTACCTTAAAAGAGTGCTTGACGATCAGCTGCAAGACTATCTGGATGCTTTCGGAGCAGTCAACATCGAAGGCCCCAAGTGGTGCGGCAGGACGCTCCCGCTCTTTGGGATGCAGTCCGTGTCGCTTGCGACCGGAGGCAGAAATCCGCACAATTCATCCTCACCGGCTCGGCGGCCATGCAGCCAAGGACCGAGCGGGGCAAGCTTCTGGTTGCCAAGAATTATGTCAATACGGTCTGCGACAAGGACATATCCCGCGCAGCCAAAGAAAAGCTCGATCCGAAGATCGCCAGGGCCATCCTTCGCTCCTATGCCCGCAACGTATCGACGACGGTGGATAAAACCACCATTCTTGCCGTTGCTCCCCTCGGTCTCGGCCCTGGTCAGTTAATGACGCAGCTCAAGACTTTCGGCTTTATTTTCGAGTGTATGTGCGTGAGGGACCTCAAGGTTTATTCATCACCGTTCGGAGGCGAAATTTCCCACTACCGGGATCGCTATGGCCTGGAGGCGGACATCGTCCTGCATTTGGAGGATGGCCGCTACGCGCTGATTGAATGCAAGCTCGGAAGCAGCGAAATTGAAAGCGGTGCCGGACATCTGAAAGAGATTGTGGGCTTGATACGCAAACACAATGAGCAGGAGAGGCAGGTTTCGCTACGCGAACCGGACCTTCTGATGGTTATCGCGGGCGGCGAAGATGCCTATACCCGGCCGGATGGCATTCATGTCATACCCTTGGCCTGTCTTAAGCAGTAATGCCGCTTCGGCAATACGCGCGATAGACTCTTATGCATAACGCATAAGCCCAAGAAAAAATGATTGACTAATATATTTTGGCATTGATATGTTAAATAAAATGGATAATATAGAGTTATTGCTGTCGGAACTTGATAAGACACAACTTTGTGAATTCATAAGAAAAGAGTGTAATAGTGACGGACAGTTTAAACAGCGTTTTCTTGCATTGGGAGCAGGAACCGTATTTCACCCGAAATCCGTTGATTACCAATCCCGCGTCAAGGGTATTATTGAAGACTTTGAAGGGCGGCATGGGTATGTAGAATATCGCGATACATTTGACCTGAATCGTGCCGTATGCGAAATTATTGACGAGGCGGATGTCGCAATGAGCAACCAAAGATGGGAGATCGCGATGGCAATCCTTGAGGGTATAGCTCTTGCGGGGGAAGACGTTATTAATTGTGACGATGACAGTGCCGGGGAACTTGGCGGCGTTGTCGAAGAATGCTTTGCAAAATGGCATGAACTATGCGGCAACGAATTACTTCCCTCAAAGATTAAATCTGAAATATTTGAGCTCTCAATCAACCATTTTACAGAAGAACATCTCAAAGGCTGGGATTGGTGGTGGGATTGGATTCAGATGGCTATTTCGTTAGCCGACACCTCCGAGAAACAAGAACGCATAATAGCGGCTCTTGATGATGTCATCAATTCCAAAGGTGATGAATGGAGCGTCCGATATAATACACAAACAGCCCAACGATACAAACTCGAAATCATGTCGAGGAGAGGCACGCCGGAGGAACAACGCAAATTTATGTATGAAAATGTCGGTAATCCGGATTTCCGCAGGAGGCTCTTGCAAATGGTATGGGATGAAGGCAATTATGAAGAGGTGCTTCGCTTGGCAAAGGATGGCATTACACATGATTCAGGGATGATTGGACTTGTGAATGAATGGCATAAATGGGAGTTGCAGACCTTTCGCCATAAAAATGATAAGCCGAATACCTTCAGACTGGCCCGGTATTTCTTTTTCGAAGGAAGCCTATTCGTAGAAAAGGAATACTCTATGGAATCCATGTATGCTTTGATGAAGTCTATTGTTTCAGATGAAGATTGGAATGGTGTTGTTGATATGCTGATAAAGGAAGCTTCAGAAAAGCAGGAAGGTGCAAGACAATTGTTCATCTACACACAAGAAAAGATGTGGGACAGATATATGGAATACTTGCGGAAGACACCTTATATTTGCAATCTTGACAATGCTCCCGAAGAAGTTTGGAAACTATACAAAGATGAACTTATACAACTTTACTCCTCATGTGTAAGACGCTTCTTCCAAAACGCATCAAACCGTAATTCGTATCGTGATGGAGTAAAGTTACTTCGAAAGTTAATTAAATACGGAGGCAAGGTAGAGGCTGATAAAATCATAGTCGAGCAGAAAACCCGCACACCTCGCCGTCCTGCCTTGTTAGATGAGCTATCTAAATTGTAGGAAGACAAAACAGCCTATGTGTGCATTGTCGGTGATTCGGTGACGGGCATCGTAACGGCCGGGCTAAAGCTGGTTCAGCCAGTCTACCAGATCTTCAAGGACAGCCGGGCTGATGGTCTGCTCGATCGCAATGTATTCCGTCGGCAGGCCCGTGGTGCATTCCTGGAACAGATGATTCAGTCCGGGGTAGATTTTCACGCGGGATTTCTTGTTTTGGGGCAGGTTGGCCTGAATTGCCTCCACATTGGGCTCGGCGAGGACCTGCAAATCTTTTTCTCCGTTCATGACAAAGACGGGGCATGTGGTCTTGCTTATGTCCGAAGCGGGATCATAGTCCAGAAAGAAGTCAAACCACGGAGAGGGGTTGCCTTTGAGATAATTCCGCAACTGCTCTTTTGTAAACGGATATTCCTGACCTGACTGCCGGGAGATGGCAACGCCTTGTTGGTACAGGCATTCATCGCCCCGGACTCCCATGCCTGCCATGCTGACGGCGAAGTCAATCAGTTTCTCTGCGCCAAGCATGAAGACAACGCACCCTCCTTCGCTGTGCCCGAGCACGCCTATTTTTGAGAACTGCCCGGTCTCACGCAGGTATTTCACGGCGAGCGCGGCGTCGCGTGCGACTTCTTTTGTGGTCTCGGCAGGGCCGTTTCCGGTGGATTTCCCTACGGCACGGTCATCATATCGGAGGGTGGCATATCCGTTTCTCGCAAGGTAATCCGCGATGACAAGAAACGTTTTGTGTTCATAGATTTCACTGTCCCTGTTCTGGGGACCGCTGCCTGTAACCATTACGATCACGGGCACTTTGTTGCCTTTGCGATATCCGACCGGATAGGTGAGCGTTCCTGAAAGGGTGGCCGCCGCATCTTCGTTGACAAACTCGATTTCTTCGGTCACATAGGGGAACGGCGGTTGCGGGGTTTGCGGACGAGGATAGACAAGGACTTCTTTTTTAAGGGCAAGGTCCAATTTATAGCCGGATTGTGAAAAGGTTCCGCAAATAATGCCGTCCTGAAATTTTCCGCTGTATGCCGCGCCGATATCCGGGACGCGTATGCTGATGGAATCGGCGGATGCAAATTCGACGGAGGCCGGAATGCCTTTGACGCTTTGATCCGGGCTGTCCATGGTGCAGACAGTCTTGCCTTCAGCATCTTCGGACAGGTTGAATGCGATGTGCAGGCTGTTGCCTCCCAAATTTAATGTGCCGCTCCAGGTTCCGATCAAGTCCTGTGCGGAAACCGTCGCGGAAAGCAAGAGCGCCAATAACACGAAGAAGCCTTTGTATTTCATGATTGAATTATTGATAACATTTCAAAAATATGTCAGTGCCGGCTGCTTGCCGCTTCAGGATGCTTCACGCCAGGAAAACCACCGAGCGCCGACTTAAACTCGACCTCGGTTCCCTCTTTCTTATGGCATAGCCCCAAGATATAAGACACAAAAGCCCTCATACAATTGCAAAGATAACAAAACTCCCAGCATCAAGAAACAAACTTCACTATCCTCACTTTTCTTATTAATTTTCAACGCTATCGTGGAGATGAGTTTGCCATTGCAGCATAATGGCGCTGCAAACCGTGCGGCCGGATGCGGCCTCATTGCTTTTTTTTATCGCCGTTTGCAGGATTTTTCAGCAACCTACTAAAATTTTAGCGGATTTTCTTGATATTCTAAAAATTTAGTAGTATGTTTGCAGCAGGACCACCGTAAGGAACAAAAACGGGATCCCCGGGACCAATAAAAAACAGAAACGATATGAACAAGAAACCGATGCTTACGAGGGGCGAGGAGGAAATCATGCAGATCCTATGGCGTCTGGAGAACGCCTCGGTGAGCGAGATCATTGCCTGCATCGCGGATCCGAAGCCCAAGCACACGACCGTGGCGACCTTCCTCAAAATCCTTGAAAACAAGGGCTGCGTGACGCATGTTGCCGAGGGAAAAGTCTACCGCTATCGTCCGACGCTCGACAGGAAGGCGTATGCGCAGACGGTCGTGTCGTCGATGCTGTCCAATTATTTCGACGGCTCGCTGTCACGCATGGTGTCGTTCTTCTCCGAGCGTGAGCGCCTCTCGGTCGAGGAGATGGACGAGATTCTGGAACTGATGAAAAAACAACGGCCATGAGCGAGCTTCTGACCCGCTTGTTTGAATGTACGGTGTGCAGCGGCGTACTGTTCGGCGTTTATGCCGTGCTGCTCGACCGGCGCGTACCGTTCTGCTGGTGCCGTGCCTATCTGCTGGCCGCCGTCGGGTGCACATTCCTTATTCCACTGCTGCAGATCCCCGTATGGCCTGCTCCGGCGCTTGTAGCGGATCCTTTCGCGGTCCCGGCAACGTCTGGCGGCGGGGTAACCGCGACCGTACCGGCAGGGAATAGGTGGGCCGATGCGCTCCGGTTGCTCGGACTCGCCGGCAGTCTGGTAGTGCTGGTGCCGGCGCTGTGCCAGATCCTGCTGCTGCGCCGCTTGCGCCGCCACGGACGCGCTGTGCGCATGGAGGCGGGATATACGCTCGTCTATACATCCGATCACATCGGCGCCTGTTCGTTCTTTCGTACGATTTACGTGTGGCAGGGGACGCCCGCAGATGAGCTGTCGGTCATCTTGCTTCACGAGACAAGCCACTTGCGGCATCACCATTCGGCTGAGTGCCTCGTCATGGAGGCGGCCAAGGCGCTGATGTGGTGGAATCCCTTCCTCTGGCTGTTGGCGGACCGGCTGCACGAGGTCGAGGAGTTCGAGGCGGACAGCGACGTGCTGCGCGGCGGATGCGGCCTGCAGCGATACGAACAGCTTATTCTAAAACAGACCCTCGGTTATGGTCCGGACATAGCCAACGGGCTACGCACTTCAAAAACTAAAAAACGATTCATGATGATGACAAACAACAAGACTACGCACAGGCATGGCCTGTTGCGTCTGGCGGGCGTGCTGCCCGCTTTGGCCGGACTGCTCTGCGCCTTCTCGTTCACGACGCGGGCAGCCGTAAGCGCGGACCCTGCCGTGTCCGCAGGAAGCGCAGGCCCCGCCGTGTCCACCGTAGGCACCGTCGGAACGCAGGAGCCGGAGGGCGAGAAAGTCATGCCGCGCTATCACGACGGAGATTTGGAGAACTTCGTCCTGTGGGCCATGAAAGTGGTCCGTTTCCCGAAGGAAATGATTGAACAGGGCGTCGACGCAAAAGTCGTTGCATCCTTTACCATCGACAAGGACGGAACATTGGGCAACATCGAAATCCTGTCCTCGCCCAACGAGCTGCTTTCCGCCGAGGTGCGCCGCGTGCTGGAAAGCTCCGACCGCTGGACGCCCGGCATGGAGGACGGCAAGCCGGTGGCGGTGCGGTTCGTCCTGCCCTTCGCTTTCAAGACGACCGGGGACGACGATCCGGCAACGGTCGCCGGAAAAGAATGACCGCAGACGATTTTCCATTCTGCGTAAGCTGCATGCGCGGCGTCCGCTCCGACTTCGGACCGGACGCCGTGCCGTTTTCATGGCGAGCGCACGTCGCTGGGGCAAGACCTCGTTGGTACAGAAAATGTGTCGTTTGGCGCAATCCGACAAATTGAAAGTCGTGTATCTTGATATTTTCTCGTGTCGCAGCGATAAGGATTTCTATGATGTATTTGCGGCTGCCGTACTCAAACAAACATCTTCCAAGTTGGATGAGTGGCTGGAAAATGCCAGACTGTTCCTTTCCCGTATCAGTCCCAAAATCTCAATGGGCACGGATCCGATGACGGATTTTTCCATTTCGCTTGAGATGAATCCAAAGAGCAATGATGTGGATGAGATTTTGCAGCTTCCGGAAAAAATAGCGCAGAAGAAAGGCTGCAACATCGTAGTGTGTATCGACGAGTTCCAGCAGATTGCCGAGTTCAAGGATTCCAAGACATTCCAAAAACGCTTGCGCACTGTGTGGCAGCTGCAAAAATCGGTATCCTATTGTCTGTTCGGCAGCAAGAAATTGCCGAAACTTTTGATTATTATTGCGTTGGATTGGAGGTAGCTCCTTTCCAAGACATATTAGAGAAGAAAGAAGCGTTATGCTTATCTTGTACTTGAAAACGTAGGAAATTTTCAAATTGGATACAAGGATAGCATAGTGGTTCTCATGCTATAGCGTAGGCTGCTATTGTTACATCCGTATCCAAGGTTTCCTATGACCGTCAAGTAAGAGTGTGGCATACAGTTCCACGCTTGAACCGAAATGAAAACATTATTGCTCTGATAATCAAACATATGATAACGGGGACATTATGAATTGATACCATATAGTTTCCGTTGTTTTTATTTTCCCATGTAGCAAATTTTAGGAGAGAGCCCGATTCTTTGTCGGTAAGTGAGAAAATAATTGAGTTAGCGATAAGGAAAGTGGTCTTTATATAAAAACAGCATTCTTATTGTCCTTGCAAAAATATATTTTCGAGCCTAACGGATAAATTACTTGGTCAATTCATAATTTATTTGAATCCCTTTTGTATCTTTGCATTTGAAAAATCATCAAAATTTCAAAGGTAATATGACTAATGAGTATTCTATAGATAGTACTACTCTTAAGCAACGAATAGAAGCTATGCCTGAAGATTGCATCCTATTTCGTTCAGATTTCCCTGAATATCACACAGAATTTGTGGGTAGTATTTTGTCTGAATTAACCAATAAAGGTACGCTTGTTAAAATTGCGCATGGAATATATACCAAGCCAAGAAAAAGCCGATTCGGCGTCGTACTTCCTTCGGTTGATAAGGTAGTACAGGCAATTGCTGTCCGAGATAACGCAGAGGTCTTACCGTCTGGCATGACTGCATTGAATTTATTAGGGTTATCGACTCAAGTACCGATGAATTACACATTTCTGACTACCGGTAGCGAAAGAACAGTAAATTTATCAAATAGAAAAGTCGTCTTAAAACGAGGCGTCCCCAAGAATTTCTGTTATGGTACTCGTCTTATTTCACTACTTGTTCAAGCACTTAAGGCTCTGAAAAAGGAGAATGTAGGAGAAGATGAATTGAATATAATCCGGCAATTGGTATCAAAAGAAACAGATAAGGAGACTTTGATCAAAGATGTAGATATGATGCCTGCATGGATGAAACGAATTATAAAACCTATGTTAACCGCTTAAAATAGAATTCGATTATGAAAAAACTGTGGTTAAACAATGAGATAGTGGATCGTCTGGCAATGTTACAGCAAACAGAAGCCGGACACCCAAGCATGAATCAAGTCGCCATAGAAAAGGACTGGTGGGCAACAGTGACGTTGAAGGCATTATTCCAAACAGATTGCCGTGATTCCTTAACATTCAAAGGCGGAACATCCTTGTCAAAAGGGTTTAATATTATAGAACGTTTTTCAGAAGACATCGACTTGGCGATCAGTCATTCATTCTTCGGCATTGAGAGTACAAGTAAAAGTCAGCGGGACAAATTGCGCAAAATGGCACGTGCATATATTCATGAGACCCTTTCTTCTCAATTAGATGCTCGCTTGAAAGATATGGACGTTTCCGGTTACAGCATAGAGAATGTATGCCAAGTACAAGATAAAAATGGAGAATGGAGACCCATAGATTCAGACAAGGATCCTACCGTAATTCTATTGCACTACCCGTCAATTCTTGGAGATACGATAAATTATATTCCTCCGCGTGTAAAGATAGAGATTAGCTGTCTTTCCATGGATGAACCTACGGAGTTACGACATATCCGTTCTCTAATAGGTGATCGTTTTGAGGGTGAAGATACCGATGCCGAGAGTCTTGTAAGAACAGTAGTCCCGACTCGCACATTCCTTGAAAAACTATTTCTTTTAGCGGAAGAATTCCAAAAAGAAAAGCCGAGAAGCGTTCGAATGTCACGGCATCTGTATGATTTGGAAAAACTGATGGACACGGAATATGGGAAAGAAGCCTTATCGAATCGAAAACTTTATGATGCCATTGTTGAGCACCGTAAGGCTTATTATGCGTTGAAATATATAGACTATGATTTACATACCCCATCGACCATTAACTTTACGATACCAGAATCGGCTATGGAAGCATGGCAAGATGATTACGCCGATATGAGGCGCTTCTTCATTTATGGTGAATCTTTAGCGTTTGATGCACTCATGCGCAGAATAGAAGAACTACAAAAACGAGTAAGAATGATGTAAAAGCACTATTGTGCTTGACGATTTGTTTGTAGGGTAATGCTATAACCATATTATAATAAAATGAAAATCTCAATAGTTTCAGAAGCTGTTTTGAAATTAAGCAAAAAATCTGTTAAGCATAATCTGGACGCAGGCCAGCTGGACCATAGCCTCAGCGGTCTCCGCCAGGAACTCATAGTCGATGGTCAGTCGGCGAAAGTTCTCCAACCAGGAGAAAGTTCTTTCGACAATCCATCGTCTAGGAAGGACCTGGAATTTGCCGGGGCGTTCGTCAGGGCGAAGCACGACTTCGACGACCCAGCCGAACTTCCTGAACACCCAGTCACCAAAGGAGCCTTGGTATCCGCCGTCGGCAAGTATCTTTCGCAGGCGCGGGAACTTGTGCTCGGGCCGAGGCTCTCATCGAGGAGTAAGGACTATTCGGCTTCTTTCTTTTCCAAACCCGCCTGTTCCCGGGCCTCCTTCACCCGCTCCTGCGTCGCTTTCAGGCTCTCCTGCACGATGGGGTTGTCCTCGGCCGGCTGCGCTTTTGTCCGGGCCTGCAGGCGGGCCTTGGTCTCTTCCAGCGTCTCTCCCTGCTTGCCGAAGAGCTTGACGGTGAGGGTGTCGTTCACGGAGGTGAATCCTTTTACAATGCCGTTCTCAAGGGTCTTGTAGCCTTTCACGACACCGTTCTCGATGTGCAGGTAGCCGTCCTTGACGCCGTTGGCGATGGACTCCAATACGGTAAGTTTTTCCTTTTCCATAATCTGTTTGTTTTCATTTGACAGTTGTTGTGCTTGTCCTTGCTGCCGGAGCGAATCCGCCGCCTGAGCATGGGCCGCCAGACCGGTCAGGGTCATGGCGAGAAGAATCAAAGTCTTTTTCATATCCGTTTCTTTTGGGCAAAGGTAGGGGAAATGGCCGCGGAGGAAGCGGAAGAAGGACGCAATTAATGGGTAATTTCACGCATTGGCAAGCAAAATGCGATAAATTTCCTATTTTTACAAGAAAAATGTCCCAGTATGAAGGAACCTGATATCGACTTGTTCGACAGCTCCCTCGAGGGCGGCCACATCGACCGGCTGGAGCGGCGCGTCATCGTCATCGAGAATCCGAGAAAAAGCGGCATGGCTGATTTTCCCTTTCGGAGCGATACGACCATCTCCCTCATTGTCCGGTCCGGTTCCATGGCTTGCCTCGTGGACATGACGGTACACCAGATCACGGTGCCGGGCATGCTGGTCATCCTGCCGACGCAGACCGTGGAAAAGATTGCGTTCAGCGAGGATTTCACGGGATACGGCCTGATCCTGTCCCCGGACTTCCTGGCCAACTTCCCGATGGAAAACAAGATTCCGACGATTGCGGAGATCCGGCGACACGGGTTTTATCCCATGGACGGTCAGGAACTGGATGCCGTGTGCAACCTCCTGAAAATGATCCAGGGCGTGTTGGGCGCGCCCGGCAAATATCAGCACGAGACGGTCACGTACCTGATCCTGGCCTATTATTACGGGCTCGGGACCTATCTTCATGATACGGGAGAAAACCGGAACGGCACTTCCCGGAACGAGCAGATCGCGTACCGGTTCATGGAGCTTGTCCGGGAGAATTGTACCGTTCACCGGGATATGGAGTTTTATGCCGACGCCCTATGCCTGTCGGCGAAGCATGTGAATCATGCCGTCAGGACGGTTACCGACATCAACGCCATGAAATGGATAGAACGCTATACGGTGCTCCGGGCCAAGGGCCTGCTCAAGACGACGGCGCTGCCCGTCAGCGAGATTTCCGACCGGCTCAACTTCCCGACGCCGTCCGATTTCGGCAAATACTTCAAGAAGTTCACGGGCCTTTCGCCCAAGGCGTTCAGAAAAGCATAGCCGCAGCGGCGGTCGTCTCGGCACAATGCCGCCGCAAGACACAAAACACACATATACGACAGCATGCTTTCTCAAGTTTTTGCCGGCAATAGAAGTGTCTCAGCCTCTGAAATAAAGAGTTGGCAAATTAAAATGAAAAACTTAAGAAATAAATGAGAAGCTAAATGAGCCGGCATCCTACTGCAAACATGCCACTTATCTGTGGAAGTATCATGCACTAAAAGTAATTTTTCACAGCAAACTCATACTGTTCTATGAAAATCTGCTTGAATGCAGCAATATTGTTCTGCTCATAGAACATCAGCATTGCTTTCTTATAATCCACAGAATCCACTGTACGGAACGAAATCGGGCAGTAACCCCATGCAATAAGAATGGCATTGCTGCTGATTCTCGCAGTACGCTTATTACCATCAGTGAAAGCCTGTATATATGATAACAGTACCAATGCGAGCAATGCCTTCTCAAAAACGTTCTCCTTTCCGTTAATCAACCTACAGGTATCCTCTAATGCCTCTCTGATTTGGAATTCATTATCAAGCGGACGATAGTTCGTACCAGTTATGCCGACACGCCTTTTACGGATACCATTGCCTGCTCCCAACTCCTTGGTCAAGATGCTGTGAATATCCTCAAGTCTCCTTACAGAGAGTTCCTTCAGATAATCCGGACAATCGAGGATGAAGTCCAAAGCATCCTTGTGGTTCAAGAGCATCACCGCCTCTTCTTTTCTCTTTCCCTGCGCAGTCTCTTTCTCTTTGAGCAGCCTCTCTGTTTCAAGAAGTGAATAGGTATTGCCCTCAATCTGCGAAGACTTCCAAGACAAATCGACACCGAAGCGTTCCATTTCTTTGCGGTATTCAAGGTCTGATAAAGTTGACATATTTGCCAAGAAGGTCTTATGGGAGGTCTCCAGCCTTGCAGTCTCCTCGGCAGTAAATAGCGTGACCTGTGGTAAGATCTCTCTTATCAACTCAAAATTGAATGATTCTTGAACTTTACGTTCATCCACATCATTTATGAAGTAGGTATCGATATTCAACGGCATCATCAGATGCGCCTGTGCTGACAAAGAATATCGGGTCGCCTTTCCTTTGCCCTCAACAACAATATCACCATTCTGAACGCACTCGGCAATGATTCTTTTCAGAGTTCTCTCGTTTGGAGCCTTCGTCAAACCCGCTGCAATCTCCACCCTGCTTGAAGATGGATTGTAATGCAGGAACTGCAATATTTCTACCTGTATAGTCATAGCTATTCACTTTGTTTCGGGACAAAAGTAATACTATTTTTCAAATTTACGGGACAAACAAGGCATTTTATGACCCGATTGGATGCTCTTTTTGTCCCGAATAACAAGTCATTGAATATGGTTGCAGAATGTTGTTCTAATCTGGGTGTTTTTGGATGGAAATTTGTATATACCACAAAAACAAATCCGTGTAAGCTCTTGATTTGCACGGATTTATGGTTTAATATTTGCGGAGAGAGAGGCTCCCGAACCTACGCTTTCAGAAAATATCATAAAATTGCAAATCATTGATAATCACATATTATATACAATGCAGAGTAAATCTAAATCTTTCTAAATGCCTTTTGTTATTTCAATTTTTGGGTGTATATTTGGGTGTAGAATTTCAAACGCACCCAATTATGAATATCAAACGCAACATCATTTTTGCATTGGAGAGCCGGAAGAAGAACGGTGTACCAATCGTAGAGAACGTACCTATCCGTATGCGTGTCATATACGCAAGCCAACGCATCGAATTTACAACAGGCTACCGGATTGACGTAGCCAAATGGGATGCCGACAAACAACGGGTAAAGAACGGATGCACCAACAAGCTGAAACAAAGCGCATCCGAAATCAATGCGGACTTGCTGAAATACTATGCCGAGATTCAAAACGTGTTTAAGGAGTTTGAGGTACAGGAAACCATGCCGACCACCCAACAGCTAAAGGATGCGTTCAATCTGCGGATGAAAGACAACAGTGAAGAACAGCAGGAAGAAGCGCAGATAAGTTTTTGGGAAGTGTTCGATGAGTTTGTAAAAGAGTGTGGCAACCAGAATAATTGGACGGCATCCACCTATGAGAAATTTGCAGCAGTGAGAAACCACCTCAAAGAGTTCAAGGAAGATGTAACCTTTGAATACTTCAACGAGTTCGGGTTAAACGAATATGTCAATTTCTTGCGTGATAAGAAAGACATGAGGAACAGCACCATCGGCAAACAAATGGGATTTCTCAAATGGTTCCTGCGCTGGAGTTTCAAAAAAGGACATCATCAGAACATTGCATACGATACATTCAAACCCAAATTAAAAACCACCTCTAAAAAGGTAATATTCCTGACTTGGGACGAATTGAACAGACTGAAAGATTACCAGATACCGAAAGACAAGCAATATTTGGAACGTGTCAGGGATGTCTTTCTATTCTGTTGCTTCACAAGTCTGCGATACTCGGATGTTCGTAATCTGAAAAGAAGCGATGTGAAACCCGACCACATTGAAGTTACCACAGTCAAAACGGCAGACAGTCTGAATATTGAACTGAACAAATACAGTAAAGCCATACTTGAAAAATACAAGGAAGTCCATTTTGAAAACCACATGGCATTGCCTGTCATCAGCAACCAAAAGATGAACGATTATTTGAAAGAGTTGGGGGAACTCGCTGAAATCAACGAGCCTGTAAGGGAAACCTACTACAAAGGGAATGAGCGTATAGATGAAGTCACCCCAAAATACGCATTGCTAAGCACCCATGCAGGAAGAAGAACATTCATTTGCAATGCGCTGGCTCTCGGTATTCCGGCACAGGTCGTAATGAAATGGACGGGACACAGTGACTATAAAGCCATGAAACCCTACATTGACATAGCGGATGATATTAAGGCAAATGCCATGAACAAGTTTAACCAACTATAAAAGTATCAATCAGTTTCATGGATTATCCGCTATTTGAATTATATTTGCGACAACAATAGACATTGGAACATGGAAAACAACAAAGAACATCATATAGAAAGAACGAACTTTGACGCATTTGTTCATGCTGTCGGTTCGGAAATAGAACAGGCGCAAGTCAGGCTGATTACCGCAGCCAATGCGCAAATGCTGTTCCATTATTGGAAAATAGGAAACTATATCCTGTATCATCAGAACTTACAAGGCTGGGGAAGCAAAATCATCAAGCAACTGGCAAAGGCTATCCGGCTCAATTACCCTGAAAAGAAAGGCTATTCGGAACGTAACCTTACTTATATGTGCCAATTCGCACGGTCATATCCGCTGAACGTGCTACGAAGTTTCATTGATACGGATGCAAGGCTATCTGTTCCAAGCATACAGAAGGTCGCAGATGAAGTCTTGAAACTAAACAACGGACAATTTACGCAAGAACTTACTGCGCAAATACAATCCACTGATAGTCAGTTGTTAGAATTTACGCAAGAACCTCTTGCGCAAATTCAGAATGTTGCCAAAACTGTATCTGCCATTTACCGGATAACGATTGAGGATATAGAAAAATTATTTTTGGCATCCCCTGTTGCCAGAATAAATTGGGCAAGTCATGTAATTATGCTCAATAATTCGCTTCCATTAGGTGTAAAATATTGGTACATGAAACAATCGGTAGAAATGGGTTGGAGCAGCAATGTTCTTAAAATACAAATTGAAACCAACCTATATAACAGACAAATCAGTAACAA
>CANPZS010000043.1 GCA_947588835.1 uncultured Bacteroidales bacterium
ATGGTCGGGGCTATCAATGTCTGCAACCGGCACTCCGGACAGTAGCGCAGCAGCCGTTCCTGCTCGGCCTGCGCATCCGCGTAGTAGGCGAACAGCACCCCGTCGACGCCGTGGCGGTCGCGCAGACTGCACAGGTCCTTCTCCGTCTCGAAATAGTATACCCTGTAGCCCGACAGCGTATGTCCCTTCTGCCGTTTCCCGTAGGAGAGGAAGCCGGCGACGCGGTAGTGTCTCGAGTTCTGCAGGCGCACGATCTGCGAGACCGACTTGTCGCCGATGCCGTAAATCAGGATCCGCTGCACCGAGTGCCGGACGTTCATGCGTCGTCGGATGGCGTCGTAGGCCGCTATCATGACCGTGCGCAGCAGCACCAGTGCGCCGAAGGTCAGCAGGAAGTCGAACAGCGGGAGCCATGCGGGGAAGGGATGCGGCCCCGTGACGGGAAGCGCCTGCGGCAGCCCGAGCAGGACGGTCTTGCCCAGTACGGCGAGCGCCAGCCTGCCCGTCTCACGCAGTGTCGAGTAGCGGATGACGTCCCTGTAGGTGTGCAGGGCGAGGAACATGACGAGGGAGGCCGCGGCGGCTCCGGCCGTCCATCCGACGTGGAAGGCCATGGCCGGCGGCCGTGCGACGGCCAGGTCGTACAGGAGAAGCCCCATGGCCGAAGCCAGGGTCGAGACGGCTATGTCCAGACCGAGGATAAGCCATGCGCTGAAATACCGTTCAAGACGCAGTTTCCCGATTATCGAACGGGTGAACCCTTTGTCGGTCATAGGCCTGTTATCAATGTCCTTATATTGCATCTATCTATTTCAGGCACTCTGCGCCAAGGTGCGACGTTTTACGGCTTCGTTGATCTTCATGCACGTCAGATCAATGAGCACCGCAAGGCTCCACAGATGCCCGTTGCTGCCATGATGGCAGGCCTTCAGCTGCATTGCCGCCACCTTTGCGACGGCTTCGGCACGCCTCCAATCGGCGGGACCGATGCCCCACATCAATGTCCGGTACAACATGAACACGTCATGGACGTTCAGCGTCGTAGCCGTCACGATATTAGAGACTGTCATATCCGCCATGCTTGTCTTGATAGCAGAGCACGTGGTACTTGCATAGTTCGTCGTATAGGCAGCATCCGTCATATCCGACGTACTTGCCATAGCGGACACTGTCTCAGTTCCGCAGCCGATAATCCGCTCAAAGCAACGGTTGCGGGCCTTTACGATGAGCGCGTCGAAACGAGTGTCGCCGTGGACGTTAGAGTTTCCGGTCATTACGTCTATACGCTGCAATGCCTCGCTTGCGTCGATGCCGCCCCAACTGCCGTCGGCGTTAAGTTCTTCTGCCCATGTTTCTACGCGGCTGCGCATGTATTGAAATGCAGGATTCCCAAACTTGTCTTCGTCCGCAGCATAACGCATGGATTCGAGGATGCAGTTCAGTATGCCGTACTCAGTCCGGAGTTCTTCTTCGGTGGATGGACGGGAAACATCGCCGGCCTTGGACAGCCATTCCTCTATGGCACGACAGGCACGGAGACCGACCATCATGTCCCTGCGGACATCGAATGCTGCACCAGGCATGTGGAAAATATTGTATAGCACGGGGACAAGGCGGCTTCGGCGCTCCAAGGACGAATTGCTGCGGCAACGCCTCAGGCAAATCCCGAAAAGCCTCTCAATCGCCGCACGGTGAGATGCGACGCTGCCGTACCAAGCCTCTCCCCCGCAGGACACACTCTCTCCGTTAGCACTCCCGGCATTTCCGCTGACATACCCGCTCTCGCCGCCGACGGCCGCCATGCCCGCAACGGATAGATGTATCTCCGTCAATGCCTCCACGGCATCGTCCGACAGGGTTCTCCCCGTCTCGACGGCGTTTGCCTCGGCTATGTATTTCTTCAGTTTCGCATCCAACATATTTCTTTGTTCTCTTTGCGCAGCCCGGACGGACAACGCACCATGAGGCGCCGTCATGGCGCTTCTCCCTCTCCCTCGCCGCGTGAGCTTACGCCCACACGCGACGTGGCATCCCCGGTCCGGCCGTCTACGGCTTTCGCCGCCCGGCTCCCGGCACTCTCGCAATGTTGCACCACCGCCCTGCCGTGAACCTCCTACTTTTGTATCCTTTCTTTGCAAGAGTGAATACTATTCCGCAACAGGCTGATTGTTACCGCGATGCGATGCCGTTCAAAATATCTTTATTCGATTGTTGTGACTTTTTTTATGACAAACGACGTTTCGTGGCGCAGGCATGATTGTGCCGCATGCATACGCAGACTATATACAAGTATTGCCGACACGGAGAACGTCCCATGTCGGCAATGTGCTGCAAACCACCCTATTACAATCCGGGGGGGGGTAATATTCCAGAAAATTTATTTGCCTATTTCCTTGGCGGATGACGGAATTATTGTACCTTTGCACCCGACTTTGTATTCACTCTTGCAAAGAGATAGCACTTTTCCGTCCGTCGAAAAATCAGAAAAATTAGTTGGCAACGACAGTCATATTGCCTTGATACGCGTCGCCAAGGCTGCGACATCTCCCATAACTCAACGATGATGCAGGCCGCCAATCAGCCGAAAGTCATTTCAAAGCACACAGAAAGCAGGCAGACATGGAAGCAGATTGCTGATATCAAACCTAAATACTGGCAGGCACTACATCCTATACATCCTATACATCCTATACATCCTATACTTCAAAAGATTCGATGAAGGTCAGGAGCGAGCAGGCGTCTGGCGAATGAAAAGACAACTGATCAAACAATTGATGTGTTTTTAGCTGCTCAATCGCAGCGGGAGCATCAAGCACGCCGCTCTCATACAATGAAATCGTAGCATAAAGCTTATCATTTGCCACAGGTCCCATCACTATATCATAGGCATGCGCAGTCTCTCCCCTACGGTTTCCTACGACAAAATCCAGCCATCCGGCCGTCGCACCATCAAAGTGCATCGTATTGTATCGCTCGCTGTTCAGCAGTGTTTCATCAAATTCATAGACAGACACGATGGCACGGGTTTCTTCGTTGTTCCCCTCCCGATGCTTCTTGATGTGTGCCCATTTCTCCGCTTGCTCACGGCTGGTAGTCGTGTAGAAGCCTTTGCCGAAATCAGTTTTAGACCGGCATCGGGAAATTACTGGCTTATGAACCGTCATTATTGATCCATGATACAAGCGCATATTTTTATTTTCGTTTCTTTATAAACACATCTATTTCATGCAAAATATATTCTGTCCCTTGAGAATGCAAAACCTCAAAATTATCTCTTAGAAACCGGTCAACGCCAAACCTAATGAACATTGCCAAGACTCCGGCAGATGTAAGATTATCCCGCAAGCGATATTGCTCGATGCAAAAAACAAGAAACTGAATTTCTGATTTTTTAAATTTTAATTTTTTGCCATCATGCTTTTCCTCCTCCAGCAGTTCATAAAGTTGACGGCCACTGTAATACCACAACTTCAATTCGGGAGAGGAAAGGTCTCGATATAATTCAGAGTTATAGAGATAGAACAAAGCATCATCCATAGAGAACCGTTTCTTCTCTGCAATAAGCTCCGCAAGTTCCAAAACCTTGAACGGAAGAATCGCTATCTCTGTTGTTTGTTTCATATACTCACGCGAACAAACTATTAACCTTGTATCATCGGCAAAGATAAAAACATTTCGCCAAATGACAATCATGCAAAGCAATAGCGTTCCCGGATTTACGTAAATCACTCTTTCTCAGCCATTACATTTTTTATGGCCGTAATTGGTTGGCTGATGTTTGGATTGTCCGAAGTTATTGCGATATTTACGTTATGATAATTAGGTAACGTAAATATGGAAATACGATGAAGCCGAACAATCCTTTCCTGATGGCAGGCTATCACAGCCCGGAATTCTTCTGTGACCGCGAAGCGTATTTCCGCTTCGCCGCCGGCCACTTCGCTGCGGACGGCATGCAGTGTCAGCGCAGCCGACGGCTATATCATCTATGACCGCTTCTTGGGCGAGTGGCTGCAACGACAGACGTTCTATAAGAATAGAATAAACGGCTTCATCAAAATCTCAAATGTCTCGAAGTGCAGGAAACCGATCTTGACAAGACGCTCTTTCTCGATGAATAAAAAATGATATCTTTGCAGAACCGAGAGGTCTGAAGGCTTTCTCCAGACACACTTGTTGGAACACTATCTCTTTGCAATATGAGCATATTCGATGAATATATGCATCAGGGCGAGCCCGAAAAACGTGAAAAGGGCTATGCGTGGCAGACCGCTATTGGCCTGCAGGCGGTCGATGGATTGACGCCATCCGACTATCTGCTTGACGCGGCCCGCAAAGAAATTGAAGGAGAACTCACAATCGACGAGGTAGAGCAGCTGATAAAGAATTATTATCAATCGAAAGCGACACACACTCCTGAAGATGATGCAAAACAAGAAGCGGACAAAGCCGCGACAAATATAAGGCAGATACTTACAGAACAAACTTTTGCATTCTCATTGGTCGGGCTGATCTCCATTCATCGGCGCATTTTTACAGGCATCTATAAATTCGCCGGACAGATTAGGGATTATAACATAACGAAAAAAGAGTGGGTTTTGCGGGGCGATACTGTCCTGTATGTTCCTGCAACAGACATCCGCAAATCAATAGAGTATGATTTGGAGCAGGAGCGACAATTTGATTACTCAAAAATAGGCAATAACGGCCTAATCAGCCATATTTCAAAATTTGTATCGGGATTGTGGCAGATCCATCCATTCGGCGAAGGCAATACCCGCACGACGGCGGTATTTACGATCAAATACCTTCGCTCGCTCGGATTTGATGTAACAAACGACTTGTTTGCCAAACATTCCTGGTACTTCCGAAATGCGTTGGTGCGTGCCAATTATCAAAATGTTAAATTAAGTGTTTCCCGCAATTCAGAATTTTTAGAAAGATTCTTCCGGAATCTGCTTTTAGGCGAAAATCTTGAACTGAGGAACAGATATTTGGTTATCAATCCGCCTAAAGAGATGACCCCGACAAGTACCCCGACAAGTACCCCGACAAGCAAAGATAATGCGAGTGTCGTTCCCGACAATGAAAATATCGTACGCCTGATCAAATCCATAGCTCATAAACGTATGTCCGTGAAAGAGATGCTGGCGGCCGTAGGATTGAAAAACCGTGAGAACTTTGTAGAATACTCGCTCAATCCCGCTATAAAACAAGGATTTGTCACGATGCTCTACCCCGACAGACCTCGTCACCCCCGGCAGAAATATATGCTGACCGTAAAAGGCTCCGTTATATATAATGAATTGATTTCATAAATAATACGGTATCCCGGCCGGACTTGTTTACATTGGACAAGTTCGCAACAATCAATCAACCGATGCATAAATACGCAAAAAGGTTGTATTGCCCCAAAGGAATGCAAATGATATACTCTATGAAATACTCATAGTTGTTTTCACTGATATCATCGTAAAGTGCTTCCCATTCACGATAACTCCATGTATATTCATGTTGATACTTTGGGATGGTATATATGTATTGACAATTATTATTCATGTGACGCTTTTCCTATCTCCAGTTGCAAGAATTTAGGCAACTGAAGCAGTTTTGTCATAGTCATGAATATTAGCTGTCACTATTCAAACTTCATCATATCCGCCAGCCGGACAAAATAATCGTTTGACCAGATGTCGAGTTCCTTTGGGTCCCTGATAAACGGAAGAACATCGCTCTTTACCTGATTGATGTCCGCCGCAGCCAACCTGTCCTTCAATTGATCCATGAACTGCGTCCGCCCGATTTCTTCATCGTTGAACTGGCGGACACGTTCTGCGAGATGGGCAAAATCAAGCGGCACATTGTGGCGGACATACCATTCAAAATCATACCAGTCACGGCCTTTTACCCTGTTTTTCCAGCCCCTGTACACCAATGCGTGCATCTTTCCGGCAAACAAATCCGGCAAAGTATAACAGCGGGCCATGAAAGAATGAGGCTGTAAAAGCAGCTTCTGTTCCGTCTTGAAATTCAATGGCGGTTGGGTGTCAACCTCACGGCCGACAATGGCAAATTCATCTATTACAGGATGGAAATATTTCGTGAAATCAAACTTGTCATCGGGAGCCAAAAGAGAAAAATCCATATCCTCGCTGAAACGTTGTAGGCCATGAAAAATTCTGAGGCAGGTACCACCATAGAAAGCGGCCACATCGAAGAAGCCGCCATTATAGAGCCCGGCAAATATCACCTGCTGGTTTACTTCAAATATGGCATTCCGTCTCTGCTGCTCCGTAGACACATCATGCGCCGAGAGCATATTGTCATAAATCTCATTCTTCATTTCTTCAGCAATTTAAGTAAAGTGCGTATCGAATCGGCCTTTTTGCCGACATTGACATATTCTTCAAGTATCCTTGCGTCCATCTGCATAAAATCCTCCCATTCCATCCGTATATCCTCTTCCAAATAAATTTCGGCTTCTTTCTGATAACGCAAATTCACTCTTGAGGAATTGGCAATCAGATCACACAGAGCCTTTTCCGGGGTGGCCATCACAAATGCATAACCATCTTTCCTGATGCTTGTCAGTCCCACAGAGAATGCAGCCTTCGAGATATGCGTATATGCAAACCTGCCAAACGGCGTGTCAAAGTTCTTGGCATACTTCAAAGTCATGGACTGTTTGGTGTAAACCTCTTCCGGTATCAGCCCATAATAGCGCAGAGCCGATGACATGGAAACATACGATGGCGCATACAGATGATTGGCCATCAATTCTGTCGAAAGAGTTTTTCCCGTTATTTCGGGACTGCACACATAAAGTCCTTTCTTGAGACGTATTATCTGTTTGTCACGCTCGAGCGACCTGAGTTTCTGGTTTCCGCCCCTGATATGAGGGAACAGGGACTCCAAAACGGAAGCCGTAACAGGGATATTTCCTAATTGCCGCAATGGATTGTTCATGACACAAAGATAGCTATTATTTTAACATCAAAGCATATTCAACATGTTTTTCTGCTGAAAATATTGCTATTTCCTAACTTTGGCATTTTTTCAGTGAACGACTGAAAAAGTGCCAAAGTCAGGAGTATTTCCAAAAGAGAATGTGGATTGTATTTGTTTTAAAAAATATGCTGAGGTCATGTTATAAAAGACATAATGCGTTTCATTCGGACAATTCACCTCTGCGATATTTTCCAACAAGGAAATTATAAAGGCAAGCGTGAACATTCCCTATAAAATTACTTACAGCCATCAATGTGTTAAAAAGTTTCAGAGAATCCATCATTACTTTGCTTTCAATAATCTCTTCTTGTCTTGATTTATATAATTTTTCTGTGTCAAGATGAGTCTCATAATTACGTTCATCTTTCCACCAAGAAGAAGTTTGGGATTGTTTTTCAAGGAGAGATGTCAATTCTTGATACTGACGATTGATTACTTCTGGGAAGTGCTTCATTATGAGATGGAGTCTTTCCCATTCTGATTTCTTATGGGACATCATATTAAAGCCATAGAGTTTTTTGAAGCCCTCATTGAGAATTACAAACAATTTTCCGCGCATAAACCTCCGATCATAGTCGCGATCAGCAAGAATAAAGTATTTCCCAGCAACCATACTGTCAATCATCGTAAAAAGGACAAATAAGTAGACAGAGACAACGGTCCGGTCTATTTCGTGGTATTCATCATATTGTTCTTTCGTGTCTTCCAGAATACTAGCCATTAGTGGAAGTCCCTCAGAATATTGTTCTATGGTGTAATCTATGACAGAAATAAATTCTTTGCGCTCTGCTTCCGAAAGTGTTTTCCCGTTGTATTGTACCTCATTAAACCATTGAGCATACTTGTACTCTATGATTTGTGCATATTGTATATCTGCAAATTCTTTATTCATAATGATATGTTAATACCAGCTATGGGCGGTACATTTGTTTCTGATATGGCCGGTACATTTGAAAGTGATACAGGTGGGGGGGGGTACATATATTCCACTGCTATCAACTCAAGTGAATCGTTATCGCCGAAATGTCTGTGTGGTCATCACTGAAATCCGCAAAATACAAGACATGCAATCATTATAATAATTCACGTAGATGCTTTTTCTCGGCATCTTTTATTAATAGAATATGATCAAACAAAGTACTGAATTTTTCATAAAATTTTTCATCAATTTTCCCTTTTTTACAATCTTCTTCCAATTTATTTTTGAGTCCATTTTTGCCCTTTATTGTATCAAGAGATGTGAACGACAAAATATATTTGCGGAATAATTGACATGTAAAATAGTCCTCAACATTAAAGTTATTAATATTTCTTCTACGAGCATATGGCGGATAAAATGAGAACCATGTGTGCTGATTCTTACGAGCCTTACCAAAATTCGTAATATTCCATTCTTTTTTCTTGCCTGATGTACACGGAACTATTTGATTCATACTTTTAACTCCAGCATCATCTCCATCAAATAAGGCAATAACGGTTTGGCCGTCTTTGGGCGTAAATTTTTGTGCGAAAGATTTCACATTAGATGCTCCTCCACAAGGAATAAATTCAAATGACAAATTGGTATATCTGCCATTTTTTTTGAAATACTTAAGTGCGGCAGATATAAATGTTTCATCCGTTGGGCCTTCTACGATTAATATATCATCATGAGATGCTAGAAAGAGATTCTGTTTTTGAGATGTCCAGACACCACTGGTTAGTCTTTCTACCAAGTTGACAATATCCTTATCAATAATCTTTGCCTTTCCATTCTCCTCTTTGTCTAACATAATTATAGCCCCTTTTGTTTTCTCTTCAAAAGAAGCGGTCAAGGTTGGCGAGTGAGATGTTATTATATTGCTACGATGGCTCATGTGATCAAACATTTCTCTCAGTTCACGCTTCCTTGATATATGTATATGACTGTCAGGCTCATCCATTAGTACTAAAGTTTGCTCATCTGATATCGCCTCTAAGATGAATAATATAACCATCATCTTTTTTTCTCCCTCACTTAAAAACGCAGACTCTATTCCGCCGTTAAATGAGATATTCAAGGCATCTATAACCTGACTGGCCCCCATATATTTGTTAAACAATAAACGAGCATCATCATCATTAGGGTTAAACTTAGAAATATCATTAGACGAAATAGTAGGGCTATCCTCAAATGAAGCACGTAGTTGGCGAATGAATAAAGTTATTTGATTCTCATTTCGCCATCTATTTAATTTGGCAATATTAAATTTTAGTTCAACCGAATCTAAATTACGTGAATCAATATTCAATTTCTCTGCAAGAAACTTGTCAAATGCTGTATTGACATCTCGTGTTGCAAGCATACATAACAATATATATTTCCACATAGTCCTATCAATGTATATCATAGATAACACATTGGGAGCCTCCGCCGTACGCACACTTTCTAAATACTCATCATTCGCCTTTTTATAGTAATTATCCCACATTCGAGTATCTTCCCCACTGTAGTTACACACAATTCGACTGGGATAAATCATATCCGCATCAGTTACTGCAACCTCATCTTTTTCATATTCGGTCGTAGCTGTATCTTTATCATACTTTACCCGATATGTAATATCGTTGATTTCATAACGCAACACAAAGCTAAACAAGAAATCAGATGAATGTCTTAATAATGTTGAAAATACACTACTCAATGCCTCTAATATGTTCGTCTTACCTGTGCCATTATTACCAATAATCACATATGTATCATTGGTTGAATCCAAATTTAAATTTAAACCTTTAAGGTTTCTAAATTCCGAAGTGATTTCTAGTGTTAATAGCTTCATATTACGAGAAAATCTTGTTGTTGAAGTATTCCATATTTTTTTTCATCAGTTCTTCTAAAGATTTTTGAGTTTTCCTAATCTCTATAATCTTTGCAATGAGGTCGCGTTGCTCGTCAATTGACGGTAATGCTATAAGTGTGTTTTCAAATACTTTCTGAGACAATCTTCTTCTTCCAGTAGTTCCACTACTCGAATTAGAGAACTGATTCAAAATTGCATCATTTGTTAATACCAACTCTAAATATTCAGGAAGTATTTTTGTCGTATCAATATCATAAACCAAAAAATCAGGAGTAACAATCGCCCCTTCGAGAGACGAGTCCACAATACCAAAAGCTGCACTTTTGCCATCAATCTTTGAAATAATGAATTGACCACCTTTTACTCGAGTTTGACGTTTGGTACCAATCAGAGCCCCTATAACGGTATCACGTTCCTGAATGCCTTTATTAAATAGTTTTACTGTTAATCGGGTATATTCAATATTAGGTTCAACATATATAACATCCTTACTCAATGACACTACACTTCCAATCCTTACTTTCTTATATAAAGGATTATAATTAATGTTTGTTGTGTCAAAGACAGACTTAACACTCCAGTTAGACAAATCTGAACGATTTACTATTTTTGTATAAGTCATATTAGGTATGACTTCCCCGCGTAACCAAGAAGAAACTTCTTTGGCGGCTGTCGGCAATTCTTCATTATTTGAAGGTAACCCAATAGAAGAAATTCCTGCGTCATTTACTTTCGTAACAGACAACAAATAATCCTTTTCTGGTTTTTCACCATCCTTAAATTTTTCAATAAAGACAAGGCTCGGCTTTATATTTGCACCTGATGACAGGAATACATCGGCTGGAATTGATGTTATGTTAAGTATTCTGGCCCGTGTTTCTATAAACCGGCGAACACGTTCCAATGCTGGATTATCCAACACTCCTTCAGGCAACACAATACCGGCTCGTTTCCCAGGCTTTAGCAAGTTTATACAACGCTCAATGAATAATATCTCTGTACTATTGTTGTTTATTTGATATAGTTCCAATATATGTTTTCCCGTTTTCTTATCTTTGCCAATTTCTTGTGCATACTTTTCAATAGGAGCATATACATTATTAATATACTCATTTCCATACAGTTCCTCATATAAAGCTTTTTCCTTCTCTGTTGGAATATCCGAATTAGTAATACGCATGTCCTTTTCTACATGCGCTCCGAAAGGTGGATTGACAAGAATCACATCAAAATTATTGTCATAAACGCCACCAACATTAAGAAGACCATCGTGCAAATAAACTCCTACATGCCCGTCGCCATGCATAATCATATTCATTTTTGAAGTACGTGCCATACGAGCGTTGGCATCCACCCCAAAAAAATAGTTATGGCAAAGTTTGTAATACCGGCTTCCTTTTATTGTCTTATCACATTCCCGTAGCAAAGCGTTAATTTTATATTGTTTTTCAGAATCTGGAATGCTCTGATTATCCCTCAAAATTGTAATTTGGTTATGGATGTCCTGATCTATCTGATTCTGTACATATTCAAAGGCCTTTATTAGGAATCCGCCACTTCCGCAACAAGGGTCACAAACTTTATCTCCCTCCTTTACATTCAATACTTCAACCATATAATTTACTATGGTTCGAGGAGTAAAAAACTGTCCTAATTCTCCGCGAAATGTTTTGCCTAAGAATAGTTCAAATGCTATTCCCTTTATATCATCAGAGGTGTCATATAACTCAACACCGCTTAATTCATCCAAAATGAGTAAGAAACTTTCTCTACGGATTCTTATTCTATCTTCTGGATCAAAAAGGCCGTCTGTTGAATATGCATCCTTTACTTCATTAAACAGATGTTGAATATAATCCCCCTCACCATTGTATAACTGCTCATCTTTTATGAATTTATCTTTACTATAAACAAGTTCATCTTTTGCATCACGTTCATAGAGCATCTTTATGAATAAGATTTTACTTATCTCATCAAACGCGGCTTCTGGCGAGAGCTTATCAACATTGCGTATGATGTTATGACAACGCGTTAATGTTCTCAAAAATTTGTCTTTTGAACCACCTCGTACTTTATTAACGAATATAGTCAGATTCTGGTCAGAAACAATATCTTGCGCTGTAGGGAAGTCACTAATACGTTCTATTTTTAAAGGTCTAGCATTTCGGTCAATATAAAAGACTTTTGTTTCCTTAAGATTATGAGCAACATAAAATGCCATATCATTAAGAGCTGCTTGCTTATATTGTTCGAAATAATCTTCTGCTTTAATTTTTATATGCTCCGCCTTACATGCAACAAGAACATAAATATCGGGAGCGAGTCCAGATTTCTTGTCTTCTGAGCTGCGCCATATTGCGATATCTGCAACTGAGGTTGGAGATACTTTTACATTAAACTCCATCTGTTCCGGTAAATACCCATAAGAATCTACCAAACGTTGGAAAAAAGTTTCTGCCAACTTCTGCTTACTCTGATTTAAATCCGCGCTCATTTAAACAAAATTCGTTCTATTTTATTTATGAAGCATTGTATTTGCTATACAATACCCCTTATTAATTACAAAAATACTAAATTTTGCAGCATTTGCAACTTTAAAAAGTTCGTTCTTTATTATGGAACAATGAAGACGTACAAATACGCAAAAAGGCTGTATTGCTACAACCTTTTTCAAAACATTCCTGTTCAAGACGTTCATCTTG
Source organism: uncultured Bacteroidales bacterium (assembly GCA_947588835.1). GTDB lineage: Bacteria > Bacteroidota > Bacteroidia > Bacteroidales > UBA932 > Cryptobacteroides. The sequence continues at coordinate 12,530 of CANPZS010000043.1, forward strand.
AACATTATATGGCGTTGTCAGAGCCCATATGAATCAACGAGTTGTCACTTGCCAGGGGAATCGGCAGAGACAGAATCAGTCATCGCATGATCGATATAGGCGATAATTCTTTGGCAGGCCTTCCCGTCGCCGTAGGGATTGACAGCCTTGCTCATGCGGTCGTATGCCGCAGCATCGGTAAGCAGGTCTGAAACCTCGCCGACAATTTTCCCATAGTCCGTGCCGACCAATTTTACCGTGCCGGCTTCCAATGCTTCCGGCCGTTCCGTCGTGTCCCGCATAACCAAGACGGGCTTGCCCAGTCCGGGCGCCTCCTCCTGTATGCCGCCGCTGTCCGTCATTACCACCGTCGACTTCTCCATCAGATAGACGAACGACAGGTATTCCAGCGGCTCGATGAAGAACAGGTTTCCCATGTTCGACAGGTTTTCGCCGAATACCTCGTGGATCGGCCGCCGCACGTTTGGGTTCAGGTGCATCGGATACACGAAGTCCACCTCCGGGAATCGCTCCGACAGCGTTTTGATGGCCCGGCAGATCGACAGGAACCCCTCCCCGAAGTTCTCGCGCCGGTGCCCCGTGATCAGGACCATCCTCCGCCCGTCGTTCAGGCGGGCCGTGTCGTATCCGCTCGTGCGCAGGTCTTCGCTCAGCGATTGGGCGAGCGCCGGATCCTGCCGAATCTTGTCCACCACCCAATGGAGCGCGTCGATGACCGTGTTGCCAGTAACTGTGATCTGCACATCTTTCACGCCTTCATCCAGTAGATTCTGCCGGCTCAGCGGCGTGGGAGCGAAGTGATACGTGGCGATACGTCCCGTGATCTGACGGTTCATCTCCTCGGGCCACGGGCTGTAGATGTCGTGCGTCCGCAGGCCCGCCTCCACGTGCCCGACCGGGATCTGATGGTAGAACGCCGCCAGCGCCGCGGCTGTGGAGGTCGTAGTGTCGCCGTGGACGAGGACCACATCGGGCTTCACCGCATCGAGAACGTCCCGCATGCCCGTCAGCACGCGGGCGGTGACGTCGTACAGGTCCTGTCCCTGCTTCATGATATTGAGATCGTGGTCGGGCGTGATGTCGAAAATCCGGAGCACCTGGTCAAGCATCTCGCGGTGCTGCCCCGTCACGCACACGACCGTCCCGAACTCCGTCCCGTGCTTCTGGAACTCCTTGACCAGCGGCGCCATCTTGATCGCCTCCGGGCGCGTGCCGAAGACTAAAAGTACTCTTTTCATAATTCGGATTGCTTTATAATGATACGAGGCTTTTGCATTACTACGGTTGTATTATTGGGGATATCTGTAACGACAATACAGCCCGATCCAATTTTAACATTATCTCCTATCTTTATATTACCTATAAGTTTTGCACCTGCTCCTATAAAAACATTATTCCCGACTCGTGGCGCCCCCCCCGATTCTTAGAATCTGATCCGTTAGTATTAATATAACGTGAGTTCGATGAAAATAATCAAAAGAGGGTCAACTGATTATCATAGACGCGTTCAAGATTGATCATC
>CANPZS010000044.1 GCA_947588835.1 uncultured Bacteroidales bacterium
TAAATCGTAACCTATTACTATCAAGAGCAATTAACCTACGCTCATTTCCAATAAATTACACTCTTTTCGTAACTTCGTGATGCAAATTTACGATAAATATCCTTGCCGATATCATTTTTTTGCAGATACGTCCGATATCACAATAATCTTGAAGCCATTTCGGAGAGTTCGCTCCGTTCTCCCTTGCGCAGGAACACGTGCTCGAACAGTCTCTGCCCCGCCATTTTCTCCCCGAGGTGAGTGAGTCCGTTGGACCATTGGTCAAGATACGGCTGGTCGATCTGGAAAATGTCTCCGGTAAACACGATTTTGGTGTCTTCTCCGGCCCTGGTGATGATGGTCTTGATTTCGTGTGGCGTCAGGTTCTGGGCCTCGTCGATGATGAAGAACACCTTGCCGAGACTGCGGCCCCTGATGTATGCGAGAGGGGTTATCTGCAGCTTGTCTCCGTTTAGCATGGCGTCTATTTTCAAGGCTTGCTTGCTCGACGGACGCACCGCTCTCTTGATGACGTCGAGATTGTCCATGAGAGGCTGAATGTATGGACTCATCTTGCTTTTCTGGTCGCCCGGCAGGAAACCTATGTCCTGGTTGCCCAGTATTACCGCGGGACGGCTGAGGATGATCTGGTCGTATTCCCGCTCCAGCTCGAGGGCCGCCGCCAGCGCTATCAGCGTCTTTCCGGTGCCGGCCCCTCCCGTAAGGGACACGAGCCTTATGGCGGGATTGAGGCAGGCGTCGAGGGCGAAGCGCTGCTCAGCGTTTCTCGGCCGTATGCCGTACGCCTCCCTGTCCTTGACGAGAACGATCCGGTCCCTGTCCGTGTCGTAGCGGCCGCATACCTGTGCCGAATCATTGCCGTCAGGCCAGTTGAACTTGAACAGCGCGTTGGCCATGGGCTTTGTCTTCTGCACGTCCTCCCAGGGTATGGACGTGTCCTGCCCGTAGGCGAGTCTTCGCAGCGATTCTTCCGGAAGTCCGCTTATTACGCTCAGTTCCTTCTGGGCGTCTTCGAGATGCTCGTCCGCGACCCTGTCTGTAAGGTAGTCCTGCACCTCCATATTCACCGCCTTGGCTTTCAGGCGCAGGTTTATGTCCTTGGTGACGAGCGCAGTGAAGCGGTCGGGATTGTTGTCCCTGGTCCACATGGCCGTGGACAGTATCCTGTGGTCCTGTATATCGTCGGTGAACAGGGCCTTGAGCCCTTCGGGGAAAGGATGGTTCGGCTCTATCTTTATGTATCCGAGATTCTTGCCTATCGGCACTCCGCGTCCGCCGAAACTGCGCCCGTCCGTGAGTCTGTTTATTTCCCTCATGAACGTGCGCGCGTTGTAGGACAGGGAGTCATTGCCTTTTTTGAATTTGTCCAGTTCCTCCACTACCGCGAGAGGAATGACGATGTCATTGTCCTGGAACTTCCTTATGCACCTGCAGTCGTGCAGGATGATGTTCGTGTCCAGTACGAATATTTTCGGTTGCTTCGAACGGCCCTCTTTGTCGGTCATAGTACTTGTGTTTTATGCGTGTCAGTCTTCTCCTTCGGAGACGGCGCTGTTGAGCAGCGACTCCAGAATGCCTGAAATGCCCGTCCTGTCTCCCATGTCTATCTGCAGGCCCTCCTTTGCGGGGTGTCCTATCGGAAAATATGCGATGTCCTGCAGAAGCAGTTCGGCGTCTACATAGTCGTAGTCCTGGTCGCTTATTTGGATGACGGTCCCGGGAATTTCCCCGAAAAGGATTTTCACTGGTGTGCTTCCCTTGTAGGTCTTGCGTATGTCCCCTATGTCTATGGCGGCCCCTCCGGTTTCCCTGCACATCCGGTCGAGCGCCGTCAGCAGGCCTCCGTCACCTACGGTCGCCCCGGCCTTGACTATGCCGTCCTCCACGAGTTCGCGCACCACTTCATAGCAGTCCATGAAATAATCCGCGTCCCCGAGGTCCGGGGCTATGGGCAGGTCGGCGTCGAGGGCCTCGGACAGGAGCGAGCCTCCGAGCCGGTATTCGCAGCTGTCGAAAGGAATGTAAATCAGCCAGTCTGAGGTCTCGGGAACTATCCGGCCGGGAACAATGCGCTTCCTGCCCAGTCTCGGCCTGCCCGTCCTGCCGTCTTCGTCGTCGGGGAACCGGGTTCCCGGCAAAGAAGCATGCAGGGCCTTGAACGATATTGAGTTCTCTTTGGCCGGAGAATATCCGTACGATTTCAGCTGGATGCCGAGCGAGCCGATATATTCGGAGGCCGCTTCCGCCGAAGCGTAGAAGGCGGCCATGTTGCCTATCGGCTTTTCGTTCCACTTCCACTCCGCTTTGAGGCACAGATCGTCCAGCCGGAAATGTCCTGACAGCCACAGCGTGTCCGTCAGCGTCATGGCGATGCGGCTTATGGTAAACTGTCCGGGGAAATGAATGGGAAAACGTCTTCCAGCGTCGGCGAGAGGGGCCACCTTCGCAAGAAGGCCGGCCGGGTCCTCCTCGTCAAGATGACGGCGTCCAGGGCTTGCGTCCACGGTCTCGTCCATGATGGTCCCGCAGCATGACGTCTCTGGGAAATCCTGAGGAGACGTCGTGCATTCCTGCAGCATACGGGCCGGAGAGGCCTGCATATGCACTCCGTCAATGATGTATTCGGAATAAAGCGGGGATACGTTTTCCTTCATCATCTTATATAAATCTTCGCTAAATTAGCTAAATTTGTCCTCTATCACAAAAAAATTTTATGGCCTTTTCCGAATCCGAATACAACGAACTCATCAACGGCATCTTCCGACGTTTTCCCTCAGTGCAGAAAGCGGATTTCAATGCCGCATACAAGCCTGGCCTGAAACATATGGAAGAATTCGACGAGGCCCTCGGCTTTCCCGACAGGAAGATGGACATCATCCATGTGGCGGGGACGAACGGCAAGGGGTCCGTATGCAACATGCTCGCTTCCGCTCTTTCGGCCTCCGGCATAAAGACGGGCCTGTTCACGTCTCCGCATCTCATCGATTTCAGGGAACGCATGCGCATTGACGGCGACATGGTGCCGAAAGAATACGCATATGACTTTCTTAAAGAATGGGGACGGTATTTCGAAGAGCATGACCTTTCTTTTTTTGAAATAACCACCGGCATGGCCTTCAGATGGTTCGCCGATTCGGGGGCTGCAGCCGCCGTAATAGAGACGGGGCTCGGAGGCCGTCTGGACAGCACCAATATAGTCAGGCCCGTCCTCAGCATCATCACATCCATAGGCCTGGACCACTGCACCATGCTCGGCAACACTCTTGAGGCCATCGCCGGCGAAAAGGCCGGCATCATCAAAGAAGGGGTGCCGGTCTTGTCGGGAGACAGCCGCATGGCGGACGTGTTTGCGGAAAAGGCATCGGCCGTGCATAGCCCGCTTTTTTTCGCCGACAGGATGGAGCCGTCCCTGTGGGCGCGCGGCGACGAGACGGCGGAAAGGATGGATTTGCAGGGGCCTTTCCGGAAAGAGAATCTCCGTACCGTTCTCGCCGCGACGGATCTGCTGTCGGGCCTGAAAGGCTTCGAAGGCCTGTCCGACGGAGACAGGGTACTGGACGCCGTCGCGGATACGGCCGCAAGGATGCAATTCCACGGCAGATGGGAAAGACTCTGTCGTAATCCTTTGGTGATATGCGATATAGGGCATAACGCACAGGCACTGTCGGCCAATTTCGCCAAACTGGAAAAAACCGCGTCCGAAGGAGGCTTTTCCCGTATCGTCATAGTCTACGGGATAATGGCCGACAAAGATTTTGACGCCATACTGCCATATATGCCGGCTTCGGCGGACTATATTTTCACCGCTCCGCATACCCTCCGCGCCCGCGGCGCCGAAAGCGTAAGGAACCGTTTCGAAGAATGGAGGGCGCGGCACGCCGAAGACTACCGCGGCAAGGCATGGACTTCCCAAGTGGCCGATGATGTGAGACTTGCAGTGAAAAAAGCGCTTGAAGGCCCGGCCGATGACACTTTGGTCTATATCGGTGGCAGCACTTTTGTAGTATCTGAAGCATTCCCCCTGTTTTCAGGCGGGAAATACCTTGATCAGTAAAGCGCAATATGAAAAAGATTTTGTTTGCGGCCCTGTCCTTGTCTTTGTGCGTCGCGGCCGCGGCCGTTTCATCCGGAGCGCCGGGTGCGGATGGCCATAGCCTGAAAAAATTGTGGACCGACTATGAAAAGGCCGCCAAGGCGGACCGTCCGCTCAAAGAGGCGGAAATACTTGCGGACATACTTGACAAGGCCGCCGACATGCATCTGCCGTGGGATTTTTATGATGCCGGCAGAAAATATGTTTATGCCGTGCAGAGGCGGAACTGGAAGGCGAGGGATTCCGTCCGTACGGATTTCGCCGCACGCGTGAAGGCCTTCGCCGAACCGATTGTCACATTGGCATGGATGAAAGAGATGAACGGCAGCCCTGCGGACGAATGTCTCGCTTTTGCCTCCGCCGATTCCGCCCGTCTCTCGGCCGTCCGACACGAAGATTTTTATTCGGACATGAACGGACAGATGGGCGGCGCGCTCGTTTCTTATATAGCAAATGATTACGAATATGAACTTTGGTCGCTGTACCTTAACGGCGGCAATGCGTATGACGCGCTGAAAGCACATGTGGGCGACGGATATCCTTGCGCCGCATGGCTGGCCTATTGCGCGGCAGGACGGCTGCAGGGCGATAAGAGACATGCGGCCATGGACTCGCTGGCGACAGAATACGGCGGGACGGCCGTAGGCTTTTATCCGCGTCAGGAAGTGCTCAGGCACATCTTTTTTGACAAACTCAACCGCAAGGGCGCCGGCTCTGCAGACTACAGGGCCTTTCTTGACGCATGCCGGAAATTCGAGGATGAACGGGGAAGGCTCTCCGGCGTCGAGGCACGCATGGCGGCAGGCTGTACGGGCGTAGCGGAACTGATCAGGACGCTCACGGGCGAATCGTTGAACATCGTCGTCGAGGATGGCTGCATGAAAATCCTTTTCCGCAATCTCGACGGGGCGAAGGTAAGTATAGGCCCTGCTGACGGGAGCGGCGGCAAGCTTTTTTTCGAAGGGGAGGCCGTCAATGAAAAACGCAACTTTTACGCGATCGATACCGTTTCCATGCCGCTGCCGGCCCTGAATGACGGGGAATATTTGATCAGGGCTGATGCTGAGGATGTCGGGACAGCCTGCAATTATCGTCAGTATACGATTTCGCTGGCCGGCAGGCGTGACGGCCGCGGCTACAGCATTTTCGCCGCCGACGCCGAAAGCGGAGAACCCTTGTCTTCCGCAAACATAAAAATATTCAAAGGCAATGACAAACTATTGGAATACAAAGATTTCCGCCTTTCCGACATATTTACCCCGCTTCCGGCGGAGGCCCTGTCCGTCCTCTCGGACGGCGGCACGCATTATATAGAAGCGTCCTTTGAAAACGGCGTATTGCGAAAGAGCCTGCCCGTGCCTGTCCGCATGTCCGAGCTTTCGTATGACGGCGGCGAAAATGCTGCGTCCGAAAGATATTGCTGCAACATTTATCGCGACTGCGGAGCTTATTCTCCGGGGGATACTGTAAGGTTCAAGACAGTGTCGTACAAAGTTCTTCCTTATGGAAATGCTGAAGTATGCGCAGGGGACAAGCTTTCCGCCGAGCTGCATGACTCCGAGAACAATGTGCTCGGACGTATCGATCTGACCGCCGGGCCTCTCGGAGGCGCGGCCGGAGAATTCGTGCTGCCGTACGGCCTGCGGAACGGCATGTTCTCCATATCAGTGCTGCGCGGCGACGGCAATACGGCCTGCACGTCCTATTTCAGGGTGGATGAATTCGTCCTGCCCACGTTCGAACTTACTTTCGACGATGACGGGAAGGCATGGTTCAAGGGCGACGACATAACGGTGCGCGGGCGCATGTCGAGCTATTCGGGCCACGGACTGTATTCGGCCGCCGCCGGCTACCGTGTCGCGAGGTACGGGACCGTCGTCACCGAAGGCAGTGCGGAGACGATGTCCGACGGCTCTTTCGGCCTGTCTTTCAAGGCTGAGGAAGAGGGATGGTACGACGTGAAGGTGACGGTGACCGACGGCACGGGCGAGACCCATGAATACCGGCGTGCGGTGTATGCCGGCGACAGGACGTATGTATCGGCTGAACTGAAAAACCCGGCCGAGGGCCTTCTCGAACTGATTGAAGGCGAAGACAGGAAACATATGTACGGATACATTCTCGGGACCGATACGGCCGTATTCGTCCTTTCCGTACGCAATGCTTCAGGGCAGGAGGTCCCTGCCGGCATCGAATATATCGTCAATGACGAAAACGGCGGCTGCGTGACGAGAGGGACGGTTGCGGGAGGAAAGGACCTTTACGTTGACATGTCCGCGGCTCCTTCGGGATTGTATTCCATAAAAGCCGCGTCCGGAGACGCCGCGGATACGGAACTCGTTTTTCTGAAGGCCGGTCCGGAAGATGAGGCGCTCGACGCCTCCGTAAAGCGTCTGTTCATGCCCGGCAGGTCGGAAGTGGCGGACGGAGAAGACATCGTGCTTAGGATGGGAACGGCCGATGGGCCTGTATGGGCCGTCGCGGAGGTTTTCGGCACATCTTCGGAACTGCTCGATGCGCGTCCGGTCTTTCTCGGCGGGGAACGTGGAAAGAAGGGGTCGTCGGCCGACGTGAAATTCACGTACAGGGATGACTATCCGGACGCTGTCCGCGTCAGCGTTTTCTATTTCAAGGACGGCATGCAATATCGTTACGGCCATGATTATCGCCGCAGGACGGAGAGTCTTTCGGTGCCTTTCGAATTCACGTCTTTTGATGACATGATTCTGCCTGCGCACAATTATACCTTTTCTTTCAGGACCCTGCCGGACGCAGAATGCCTTGTGGCCATTTTCGACAGGAGCATGGACGCCATCGCCCTGAACGAGTGGCAGGAAGTGCGTCTGCCGTCGCCTGTTCCGCCGTACATTTCTTTCGACGTCAGGTGCGGTGCCTCGGGCTGCTTCTTCCCGGCGCGCCGTTTCAGTTCAAAGTCAATGTCCGGTGCCGCGGACGCCGCCGTGGTGACCGATATGATGTCAGTCAAGGAGTCCGCTGAGGAAGAGGCCGTCTTCAACGACGCCCTATATGCAGCCGGAGCACCTCCGGCCGCCGAAGACGTGGCCGTGAGGAAATATTTTGCAGGGGCGCTTGCGTTCATGCCTTTCCTGCATTCCGATGCCGACGGCGACGTATCATTCACCTTCAGGACTTCCGACAAATTGTCCTCCTATTATGTGGCCGTTTATGTGCATACTATGGATATGCACAACGGAGCGTTCAGGCGCGTGACCACGGTCTCGCTTCCGCTCAAGGTTTCCGTCGCGGAACCGCGCTTCCTCTATGCGGGAGACGAATATGAACCGGCGGTCACCGTGTCGGCCGGACGGGATGACGACATAGAAGGGGAACTGTATCTGTATACGCAGCAGGAGACAATGAAAAAGGCAGTGTCCGTAAGCGGCGGCGGGGCGGCGGAAAGATTCCGTATAACCGTACCGAAGAACTGCGATACGCTCTCCGTGAAGGCCGTATTCGTTCCACGCGACGGAACGCCCGCCGAGTATTCGGACGCCATATCCGTAGATGTTCCGGTATATAGGGCCGAACAGACTCTTACGGAGGCCCATTCAGCGGTTCTGCCTCATGGAGGCGACGTCGCCGCCGTCGTTGAGGAGCTCAAGGGGCGCTTCGTCAATATCGACGGAAATGATGCCGTCTATTCGAAAACGCTGATGATGGATCTGATAGCGAAATCGATGTCTTCGGAAGCCGGGCCTTTCTGCGGAGACGTCCTGTCGTTGTCGGAAGCGTTTTATGTGCGCAAGGCGGCCGATCTTTCCGGTATAGCCGGGCCGGCGGACGTGGATGCCGGGGAACTCCTTGACAGGATTCTCGCATGCCGCAATTCGGACGGCGGTTTCGGCTGGTTCGAAGGCATGAAATCCTCTCCCGTAATCACCGCCGTGCTCTTGGAAAGGTTCGGGAAGCTGGCCGCCGCCGGCGCGGAGGTCCCTGACATGGACGCTTCGGTGAAATATATTGACGATGAGATTTTTTCCACACGGCGTCCCTCGCTGTACGGAGGAATATCCCTCGCACAATATCTATATGTGAGATCAATGTATCCGGAAGTCCCGTTCGCGGTTTCAGGAAAGCCGGATAAAAAGGCCATGAAACGCTTCGGGAAGGAAGTATCTTCGATATTGGTACCTTCCGCCAAGGAGGGCCGCGGCCTGCAGGGCAGGATCCTTGCAAAGGCGCGCAGGACGGCGGCGTTGCGCAATCTTTCTTCTTCCGCAGACGGAATAGCTCTCGCCAGGGCATGGGGGCTCGGCGGTTCGGCATTGAAGAAGATGCGGAAGTCCGCGGCCGCGGATATCGTTTCCCTTCTCGAATATGCCGTGGAACATCATGACGGCGGCTGGTATTATCCCGATGCGGCGATGCCTTTCGGGGGCCTGCTCGAAAGCGAAGCCTATGCCCATTCCCTCCTTTGCGACCTGCTGTCCGCCGCAGCCGGCGACGACCCGGATTCGGAAACGGGACGAAAGGCGTTCACGGTGGCCGAGGGCATAAGGCTCTGGCTGATGCTGCAGAACGAGACTCAGCGATGGACGGCTTCCCCTGCGTTTGTTGATGCGCTCAATTCCGTCCTCGGAGCCTCCGATGAATTGAAAAAGGCCGTTGTCGTGACTGGCGTCGGGACCTTCTCCAAGCCTTTCCGCGATGTGGAGGCTTCCGGAAACGGCTTTTCCGTAGAGCGCAAATTGTTCCGCGGAAGCGGATCCGACGCAAGGGAGATCATGCCGGGAGACAGCCTGAAGGTGGGTGAAAGAATAACGGCCGAGTATCGTATCTGGAGCCGTGAAAACCGCAGTTTCGTACGTCTGACGGCTCCGCGCGAGGCCATGTTCAGTCCTGCCGTGCAATTGTCGGGATATTACGGATGGCCTTTTTCTCCTTTGAAGACGCAGGGCTTCCGTGCCGTCCCCCAAGGGTACCGCAACGTGCGTTCCGACCGCACGGAATTTTATTTCGATTGCTATCCTGAAGAACGGAGCGTCATCAGAGAAGACTTTTTCGTGACGCAGGCAGGAGTGTTCTCTGCGCCTGTGCCGGAGATAGAGACGCTTTATGCCCCGCATTATAGGGCGAATTCCGGATGGGAAGGGAAACGCTCTTCATCGTATGTAAAATGAAAGATGGCTGACACCGTCCTGACTAAAAAAACGAAAAAAAGATTTGCAGAAGAAAAAATCTGCGTTATCTTTGCATTCCCGTTCCATTCGGACGGATTGTCGGGAGCGTAGCTCAGTTGGTTCAGAGCGTCTGCCCTACAAGCAGAGGGTCGGGGGTTCGACTCCCTCCACTCCCACAAAGAAAATCAAGCACTTACAGCAATGTGGGTGCTTGTTTCATTTATTAACGCAACACAAAACGGGACACCGGTTTTTTTGAAACACTGCCTTAGTATGCGGAACATTGTTGTTATATTATTAACATTCATGGCGTTAAGCATATCTGCTTCTGCCCAGCGGATAACAGATGCCAGCTACCAAACCGTCGCTCATATTAAGTCTGACGGAACCTTACAGAATGCATCTTATAAAACCATTGGCCACATTAAGCCAGACGGTACAATTCAGGATGCATCCTACAAAATCATTGGCCATCTGAAGGATGACGGGACCGTACAGGATTCTGGATATCGGACCGTTGGCCATATTAAGAAAGACGGGACTATTCAAGACTCTTCGTATCGGATAATTGGCCACGTAGATAAAGACGGAAATGTTCAGGACGCATCATATCGGACCATTGGGCATGCGAAAGGCATTCCTTTACAATGGGCGGCATTCTATTTCTTTTTCAGCGATTAGGTTTTTGGCTTATAAAAATCTTTTGAATCGATAATTCGTCAGATATATCTTACAAAATTGCATTGATCTCGAATTTTCTTGTTTATACAAAATAAATTTGTAGATTTGCGCCGAAAAACCTCAGCCGTACTGGGTGTGTCTTCCTTTGACAACAAGACAAAGTCGTGCGTATAATTGGTTGTAGTGTAGGGAGAGCCGGTATCGCACCTAACGTATCCTCCTCTCTTGTTGTTAAATTTTAAATAATTGTCAATGAGGAAATTTTCTTCATTCGCCGTGCTGCTTTTCGCCGCACTACGGGGCGTGTGCATTCATGCGCAGGAGCCGATGTCTATCCAGGAGATGTTCGCCCGTGCCGATTCCCTGAATTCATCCATCCGGGCGTACCGCTTTGGCGTCGAGTCCGCCCAGGCTGCAAAGGCTTCCGCACGCAATGCCTATCTTCCTTCGGTCGATGCTTCCTTGTCGCTGAGCTACAACGGAGACGGGTATATCACGGACCGTGATTTCTCGCATGGTTTTACCGCTGAAATCCCCTCTTTCGGAAACAACTTCAAGCTGGAAGCCTCACAGGTCATTTTTGCGGGAGGAGCCATCTCCCATGGGATTGCACTTGCCGAAATCGGAACACAGGTCGCCCGTTTTGAAGCCGACAAAAACCGGAATGAAGTGCGTTTCCTGATCGCCACCGATTACATCGAACTCTGTAAATTGGGGAACCAGCTCCGGGTCCTGGACAGCAACTTGGAACGGGCAAGGGATCTCATTGAGAAGATGAGGGCCCGGGTGGAGAACGGGACAGCCCTGCAAACGGACGTCAGCCGCCTGGAATTATTGGCTGTGAACCTGGAATATACGCGTCTCCAAATTGAAAGCGCGAGGGAAATCGCCGGCCGGGAACTGGCCAATGCGTTGGGAATGGGAGACAGAATCCCTGATGTCAGCCAGGAGTTGCCCGATCTCATTTCGGATGAAAGACCGGCCATTGAAACCATTGAACGCTCCCCAGCCATTCTTCTGGCCGATGCCCTGGTGCGGATGGGCGAGCAAAAGGAGATCATCGCCAAGGCCGAACGGATGCCGCAGGTTGCCCTTTTCGCCGGAGAGTACCTGGACGGACCGATTGTCATCGACATACCCGCCATCAACAAGAATTTCAACTATTGGGCGGTCGGAGTCGGCATACGCTACAATCTGGCCAGCCTCTACAAGAGCCCCAGGACCATCAGGCAGGCTCATCTCGCGACGCAGCAGGCCAAGGCCGCCCTGCAGGCAACCCGGGAAAAGATTTGCCTTGCCGTCGCCGCCGCGCGGACCGATTATCACAATGCCTTCCGCCTGCTGGATACCAAAACCAGAAGCGTGGCGCTGGCTCAGGAAACCTACGACCAGATCCGTTACCGCCATGAAGAAGGCCTGGCCACGACGGAAAGCCTGCTGGATGCCTCCAACCAGTTGCTGGAAGCCCAGATGCAGCAGGTCAATGCCCGGATGAACATCGCATACAATCACTTCAAACTTGAATATATCACTGGAACCATTTAAGCTTGAATCCCGTTATGAAAAAACATACTCAGAAAATCATCGCCAACACCATTGTCGTCGCCCTTCTGCTTTGCGCGCTGGGCTGGTTCGTTTCCTTGTTCTGGCATCCCGGCGTGGAATACACGGACAATGCACAGGTGCGTAAAGACCTTGTGCCGGTCTCATCCCGCGTGCAGGGATTCGTGAAAGAAATCCGTTTCGAGGAATTCCGGCGGGTACAGGAAGGCGACACCCTCCTGCTAATCGAGGACGCCGAGTTCCGACTGGCCCTTGCCCAGGCCGAAGCCGGATACCAGAATGCCCTGGCGGGAGAAAGTGCTGCCGGTGCGGGTCTCATCACCACGGACAACACAATCCTGGCGACCCGGTCGGCCATCGAGGAAGTCAAAATCCAACTCGCCAATGCCGAGGCCGATTATAACCGATACAAGAATCTGCTGGAGAAAGGAGCCGTTACCCGCCAGCAATTCGATGGCGTAAGGACACAATACGAAGGACTCCAGGCAAAGGTTGCGACGATGGAAAAGCAGGTCGGCACGACGCGCAGCATCCGTGGCGAACAGGAACTGCGCCGCCAGCAGAGCCGTGCGGGCATCGATGTCGCGTCCGCCGCATTGGACATGGCCAGGCTGAATCTTTCCTATACCGTCATTGTCGCCCCCTGTGACGGGGTGACATCGGCCAGGACGGTGCAGGAAGGGGAACTCCTTATGCCCGGACAACGGCTTCTTACAATCGTATCGGACGAAAAGCCCTGGATCATTGCCAATTTCCGTGAATCCCAACTCGGTGGAATTGCAGTTGGCAGCAAGGTTGACATCAAGGTCGATGCCTTGAAAGAAGAAAGATTCACCGGTGAGGTGGAAGCCATCGCCGACGCCACCGGTGCCCAGTATTCCCCGCTTGCCCCGGATAACGCTACCGGCAACTTCGTTAGGATCGAGCAGCGCATCCCGGTCAGAATCAAGTTCACCGAGGGCCCGGTAGAACGTCTTTCCTCCGGGATGAACGTTACCTGCAAAGTGCGCCGCTGATGGCCTGGAGCAACGAAAAACCCAGGCTCATGAACTTCAGGGACTGGATGCGGGTGGTGCTGTACCTCATTTTCCTGTGCTCCTTCCAGTTTTCCAACGGGATGTACTTCACGGCCTTTGCCCAGATGCAAGGGGCCTTCTCCATCACGCAGAACGATGTAGCCATGATGGGACAGACCGTGCTCATCGGCCTTACCATGTACTTCCCGCTGGCATTCCGCCTGAAGTTCCGGTTCACCAATCAGACCAGCCTCCTCATCGCCGCCTTGGGTCAGTGCGGCTGCAATCTCATATTCCCGCATCTGCACAGTCTCCCGGTGATGCTGGCCGTCTGCTTTCTGGGCGGATTCCTGCGTTTGTACGGAACGTTCGAATGCTTCTCCAACCTGTTGCCGAAGATTACTCCGACCTATAATTACGCCGTTTTCCTCTCCTTCGTATTCTGGATCGTGTTGGGATTCATCAATGTCTTTGACGTCATCTCCACGCATATCATATACGAATTGGGCTGGCGCTATGTCCACACGACGGCCATCTGCCTGACACTTCTGACTGCCATCCTGGTGCTGGTGACCATGCGACCCTTCCGGCCGCAGCCAAAGGCTCCGCTTTACGGGATCAACTGGTTGGGGTTCGCATCTTGGTCCCTCTTCATCTTGAGCCTCATCTTTGTCGCGCAGTATGGTGAGCAGTACGGCTGGCTGGCTTCGCCTTACATCCGTGCCGGACTGTGCCTGGCTACGCTGTGCTTAGCATACGGGATTTGGGCGATGTACCATCTGAGGCATCCTTTCATTGAAACAGGGGCATTCACCCTCAGGAACTTCTGGCTCATTCTGTTCCTTTTTCTTTGCCTGGACATCCTGCTTTCCACGCAGACGGTCTTGCAGAATACAGTCGTGACAGCGATCCTGGGGATGGACCAGGTACATGCCGCGGACCTCAAGTGGCTGGATTTCCTTGGCCAGACCATCGGAGCAATATTCTGCTGGTGGGCGCTGACCAGGAGGAAATGGTCTCCAAAAACGGTCCTGTTCGTGAGCTTCTCCGCCATTGCCCTATATGCATTGGGAATGACGCGAGCCGTCTCTTACGGGATGGAGGCAAAGGGTTTGTATCTGCCGCTTATCCTTTGTGGCATGGGACATGCGGGCGTGTTCATCGTCCTGACCGTGTATGCCCAGGCAACGGCCAACTTTAAGTATTATTTTCAGATTCTGTGTCTGCTCGGCTTCATCCGTACAGGTGTCGGGGCGCCCATCGGAGACGCCATCTATAGCACGGCATTGACGGGGCTCATGAACTTGCGGCCGGATTTCCTGACTTCGTCAACGTGTCACCCAAAAATCGTCAGAGAACAGAGGTGCGATGCGTTGATGACGTTTCATGAGC
>CANPZS010000045.1 GCA_947588835.1 uncultured Bacteroidales bacterium
AGGCGCGCGGACTTGGGATGGAGGACACGGAGGGCGTGCTGGCCCACATGGAGGAGGCGCGGAAATACGCCCCGGTGGGGAGCCCCGGCGTGCGGGAGACGGAAGAGTAACCAAAAAAAGAAGAAACTAAAAAAACATATGTTTATGGGAAAGAGATTATCAAGAATGATGCTTGCGGCAGTCATGGCCACGGCGGGACTGGCGGGTTGCGCGAGGACGGAACTGACTGAGGTCAAGGAAGGCGGCTTCACCGACAAGGGCACGAACTACCTGGCGTTCAACATCGTGTCGAACGGCGGTGTAGGTACACGCGCGTGGGGAGGTGGCAGCGCCGGAACGCCTTCGAAGGACGATTTCGCCGTAGGTAGCCCGGATGAAAACGCGGTATTTGTAGGGGACGGCAGCTATGCCTTCTTCTTCAACCCGGACAATTCGTTCCACTCCATTGTGAAGCTGGGTACCGACAGTTTTACATACAGTGAGATAACTGACCGATACGACGATGTCGGAAGCAATGAGGTTTCCGTCGGGACCTTCGTTGCCAACATCAAGATTGACGCGGGCCAGTTGCTGCCTACAAAGGTGCTTGTGGTACTCAACGCCCGTCCTGCTCGGATTGTTGAATTAGAGGAGGATTTCACGTTGAAATCAGATGCAGAAAGGAAGCTGCCCAACGGAGGTGAGCCTGTCAGCGACCTCGACTATATACTGTCGCGTCTTACGCGTGAGCTGAATGACACGGAAATCGCGGAGCTGAACGCGAGCGTCGTGATGTACACGCCGGGAGACGGGGAAGGCGGAAAAACAAACTACTGCACTATGTCGAATGCGGTCTATGTGGGTCCGGGCGACAAGGACGGTGACCTCAAGTTTGATGCCCAGACAGGCGACATATACGACGTGACGGAGATTGCGGACGGGAAGATCTGCAGTACGGCGGACGAGGCGAAGAAGCCGGAGAACGTCCTGACGATTCATGTGGAGCGTCTTGCCGTGAAGGTAGAGACGACGATTGCAGGGATAGAAGGGATGTCGTCGGACGAAGGGAAATGGAGCACCGACAAGATGGATGTCCAAGCGTTTGGTGGGAAGGGTAACAAGTTGTATCACAAAAAGGACAACATGAGGTATCCCATAGTCATGAAGCCGAAGAAGGCTGACGGGGTGACGGATAAGGTTCCTCAGGTTCCGGAAGGCGGCACTGGCCTTTCCGACTCCAAGCCGGTGGACTGGGCGTTCGCCATGCTGGGGTGGTCGGTCAATGCGACGGCCCGCCGCACCTATCTTTTCAAGAATCTGGACGACTTTCGCACGGATGTGGACAAGGCGCAGGATGCGGTTGTACATCATAATGACTTCGAAGGTGAAAAGGCTACGAGGCAGATAAAGGTGCCGTTCTTCGGCAACTGGAACGATGCGCGTCATGCGCGCTGCTACTGGGCGGTTGACGGGAGGTATGCCAATGCGAGCATCTATCCGGTGCAGTACCGAGAGGCGCTGGACAACACGAACAAGGCCACGAGTTCGTTCGTTGGGAAGTACGACGGAGCGAAAGACGGTTCGCCGCTCTATTACTACACGTTCGAGCAACTGCGCAAGATAACCATGGGATTTTCCCCAAATGCGGACGTGACAAGCGACAACTATGAGGATCTGCTGAACGGACGGGCCAACCTGCTCGGCGACACGCGATACCGCTACTGTCCGGAGAACGTGCTGGGGAAGAATCTGCTGGCGGGCAACACCTACCTTGGAGCCTCGACGCACGTCATCATCATCGGGCAGCTGCTGCTCGGCGATGAGATTGGTGAGTACGAAACGGAGGCGGGGAAAGTCAATGCCATTACCGAGGACTTGCTGAAACAGGTGCACGACAAGTACTATGCTGACGGATGCTACTGGGACCGCGAGGGCTACATGCAATATGCCTACAATGCTATCTACAAAGCCTTGACAATCGGCGGCCATAGCATCAATGATATATTCGGCGGTACCGGACACATCAATACGCCTCCAAAAAGATTCAGTTGGTACTATAAGGGCTCAGACGGGGAAGAGCATCAGCTGTCATCCGACTACATGAAGAATTTGGCCACAAGACTTGATCTGAACGATGTGCAGGACCGGCTCAGCGTGGACGGCAAGTTCAGTCCCGACGGCTTCGGAGGTCCCGATGACGGGCAGACGGACAACATCTTCAGGCTGGTACGCGCCAAGACCACCAACGGGGACGGCCGGGTGATGCTGGGCCTGAAAGACGGCTATACGCTCGTGCTGAAAGGGTATAACGAGGGTAATACTGCTCCTGTAGCTGATGTGAATATTACGCAGAAGCAGTTCCTGTCGATAGCATACGGGTTCGCAGGCGTTGCGGATTACTACAAGAACGGGCGCATGTACTACTATACGCCTATCCGTCACCTGAACCCGACCAAGCAGGGCGCTCCGACCGAGCTCGGCGAGGTCGGCATCGTGCGCAACCACTGGTACAAGCTGACCATCGGCGCGCTGCTGAAGCCGGGCATTCCGGTGGCCGAGCCCGAACAGCCGATCATCCCGAACATTGATCCGGCGGACCAGTACCTTGCCCTTGACATCCACATACTGCCGTGGCACGTCATCGGGCAGACGATAGAGCTTCAGTAGCGGCGCATGGGCCGGAGACCGGAGGAAGGAATAAGGAATTGTTGAACTAAGAGTGTCGTAAAGAAATGGACGGGAGATACATCAAGGCGTTCCGGAGGATAGTTGGCGCCGCCCTGCTTGCATGGGCGGCGGTGACCGGGGCGATGTCGTGCGGGAGCATCTACGACTACGAGGGGGACTGCGATCCTCACTGGCGGGTGAAGTTCATCTACGACTACAACATGAGGTTCGCGGACGCGTTTTCCGGGCGAATGGGCATTGGGTCGGTGCATCTGTACGTCTATGACGCGGAGAGCGGGGAGCTTGTGCTGGAGAAGGAGGAGACTGCCGGTCCGGAGGGGTTCGGGGCGGAGTACGTGATGCCCGTGGAGGAGCTGGCGGTGGGGCGCCGTTACGACTTCGTGGCGTGGTGCGGTCTGTCGGACAACAGTTCGTTCGAGGGAGCCGTGTCGGCGCCGTCGAGGGCGGACTACGGGGCGCCGGCGTGGTGGCTCACGGCGGAGGCGAAGGGAACGGGCGGGGCCGAGGGGCGCCGTCTCGATCCGCTTTACTACGGCCGGACGGAGGGCTTCGAGCTGTACGACGCGGAGGGCGAGCACGTGGTGCCTGTGCATCTGATGAAGGACACTGACGAGTTCACGATACTGCTGCAGCACCGGTCGGGCCGGCTTGATCCGGAGGACTTCGAGATCAGGATCGAGGACGCGAACACGTCCCTGCGGTGGGACAACGGACTGACGGAGGGCGTCGGGAGCTTCTCGTACCTGCCGTGGTGGCAGAAGAGCGGGACGGTGGAGGACACGCCGGAGATAACGGGGACGCCTGGGATGGGCCCGGAGTTTCTGGTGGTGCGGCTGTCGACGCCGCGTCTGGTGAAGCGAGCCGACCGGCGGGACGATCCGCGTCTGGTGATCACGAACGTGCGGGACGGGAGCGTGGTGTACGACATCGACCTGCTGGAATACCTGCTGCTGCCCGAGGAGCATACCCACCTGCGCGACGCGCACAACAACGTGTACGAGGTGACGGATCAGGAGTATCTTGACAGGGCGGACGACTGGACTCTGCAGTTCATTCTCGGAGACAAGGTGGACGGAGGCTGGTACGCGATGGACCTGCACATTCTCGGCTGGCACGTCATCAGGATGAGCGCGGATCTTGGCGGCCTGGAGTAAGCGGCAAGGCAAGTGACAGGGAAGAGACGGAGAAGGACGTGAAACAAAGGTAGGAGGCAATGTTAAGGAGAGAACATAGGACGCGGAGGCATGGCCTGCGGAGTGTCGGCGGATGGCTGCCGGCGTGCGCGGGATGGCTTGCGGCGTTGTCGTTCCTGACGGTGTCGTGCATCAACGAGTATCCCGGGGAGGAGCCGTCGGAGGTCTCCGTCGGGAGCGGGCTGGCGCTGCGCGTGTCGCTTCTGGATGCCGAGGGATACGGTGACGGGGAAGGGGATGACCTGCTGCCGCCGGTGGAATGCATGCACGACCTGCGCGTCATCATCACGCACAAGGATGAGGACGAGAATGAGGTTCTGGAGTACAACCGACACATCGACTTCGACGACCCCGATTACGCGGGGAAGTACAGGTACGGCTACCTTGACAACGCGAACCTGCTGTTCAAGGTGCGGGAGGGCACTCCGATGAAGAAGCACCTGTACCTGTTCTCCAACAGCGAGCCGGTGTTGAAGAAGGTGTGTGAGGCCGCAGGACTGTCGAAGCATCCCGACCCTGAGGAGGGTGTGTACGGCGGCAACCACTACGTGGATGTCAGTCAGGATGATGTGAAAAGATACCTCGCCGCTCTGCGGGATGCGACGTTCACTCAGGAGGAACTGGATGGGTTCGTGAGATCGGGGGACAACGGCAAGGCGAACGGCATCCCGATGAGCGCCGAGTATGACGTGGAGGTGGAGCCGGGGAACACCGGCGTCAGTGGCTTGTGCGTCATAGGCGACCTTCATCTCGTCCGCGCCTGCAACAAAATCACGTTCGAGTATGAGAACTACCGTCCTCAATATCCGATTTTCGTGCAGGACTGGGCGTTGAAACTGGTGGCGAAAGATGCCTATCTGCTGCCGCGCGTGCCGGCAGACGACGAGAACATACGTCTTTTCGGCACCGGCACCGAGTATAAAGGCGACTGGATAGCGTGGTACAGTGACCATATCAGGACCGGCGGACATGTGGATGAATTGAACTTCGAGGTGCCGGAGACGAGCTACGACTCATACAATGGACGTTCGGAGGGAGAAACCTATGCCGACCTATCCGTAACAGAGGTGAAACCTGACGGTTCGGAAACGGTATTCAAGGAGCATGTTACAGGGTTGCGGGTCGGGAACTTGTACTGGAATAAGACGGATATTGCGATACCGGGTAAGAAGACGGACGGGAAGGTGTACTATTTCCCCGAGACGCGCTACATCCCCACTGACAGCGATAAACAGAAATACACCATGTCGTTCAGGACGATGGAGTACAATGCATCAGCGTCGGGCAGTGAAGGACAGCACTGGAGCGGTGAGCACTTATATGAATCCGGGCCGATGGAGAATGTCAGCACGCTGTTTCGCAATACGCACGTGCAAATCCGGGCGACATTCATGGAGGGCGAACAGGTGGATCTCAACGTTTCCATCATCAACTGGGGTGAAAACAATCCCGTGTACGGCACCCTGACACCGGGGAATTAGGCCCGGACGGAATGGCGAAAACGGAGCGAAACAGGGAAAATAAAGGAGCGGAAAGCATGAGAAGAGCAAAAACAATCGTATATTTCCTTTCGGCGCTGCTGCTTGCGGGATGCGAGCGCGACGCTGCGGAGGAGGTGTCCCCCGCCGACGGGGAGCATCCTCTGCTTTTCACCGCAACGATCGCAGGCGGAGATTCGGGCGGTCTGTCGGTCGGGACGCGCACCGGCGAAGAGGTAGAGGGCATTCCCGTGAATGAGCTCGACGAAACCCGCAATGCGCTGTTGAAAAAGACGTTCACCAAGGGGGATGCGATACGTATCAGCAACATGGCATCGGGCTCTGCCTCTGCGAATTTCGATCTGAACGACCCGCACTGCTTCCAGTACGTCTACGAGCAACACAACAACGTCCCAGAATTCGTGGAAGGTTCGATGGAGGAAGACCAGTATGCACAGGATCACTTCAACCCGGATTCCTCCGACGACGGATGGTCGGAGTATCTGTTCAAACCCATGACGGTCGATAACACCGAGCGAGGCTTCTATCTCTCCAACCTCATCACCGACGGGAACAGTTACTTCCGCTTCTACGCCTGTTTGTACAAGGATGCTTACGGGAATTCGCTGCCGGAGGTAAAGAAAGACCAGTCGAAAATGGAGGATTTTCTGAACTCGGACGCGCTGTTAGCCCATACGGGGCACCATATCAATTCGGTCGACAAACCGATACGTCTCATCTTCTACCATGCGCATGCCATGCTGGACGTGCGGCTCGTCCTGCCGACCTACAAGGATGGATACAAAAAGAAGGACGAAATGGATCAGACAGAGGAAAAGCTGCCGTCGGGCTACAAGGAGGACGACGTGCAGCTCTGCCTGACGAACGTCAAGACGAACTATCGCATCGCGTGGGCGATGCAGTCGAACGCCGGCAAGATGGTGCAGACGACATTCGATGATGATGTGGAGCCGGTTAAAGAAATACCGATGTACCGCTACTATGTCGAAGGGGGCGATGGACACATGGAGCAAGATTCCGACGACACAGAGAGCGAGTCGTCGGAATACCGCACCTACGGCTACTGCGCGATTGTGCCGGCGCAGAATATGCCGACCGAGACCGGCTCAAGCACCGCCACCTATCTGCCGCTGCTGCGGCTTTACGTGAAGAACCCCATTACGGGCGAGAAGGAGTCATACGTCTATATACCCGATAATAAACAAGTTGGGACAAGTACGACAGGATTTTCACTGGAACAGGGGACGATTTCCGTCCTGTACCTCAGACTCTCGCGCACGGCCAACGACCGGTTGACGGTCATCGGGGATATACAGGAGTGGGACAGAGCTTCGGGGACTATGGAAGCCTTGAAGGATGAAGGGCAGGATAACGCGGCCAGGAAACAGGAAGAATGAAAAGGATAGAGATGAATAGACGAAGCATGAAACGGATTTTCTACTGGATATGGATCGCCTGCGTCGCGGCGGCGTGCGGGGGTACGGCATGCAGCCGCGGGGAGGCGGACGAGGAGGCGGTTGTGCCGGCGGAGGACGGCGAAGAGCTGTCCGACAAGCCGTTGATTATCCGTGCCAATATCGAGGGGCTGCTCGAATCGCGCGCCACCGTCGCGCCGGGGCGGCTGCGCGGCGAAAAGTGGTGTCTGTCGCTGCCGCTGAATGAATACGGCGGGGCCCCCGATTCAAAGGGCATTCATCAAGATTACCTTATCGCGGATTTCACTAAGGGCTACGGCGAATTCACGTGGCACGCCAAAGAGGATATCGACACAAAAGTCCCCTACGAACTCACCTGGAACAAGATAATGAATAAAGGCGACCTCTCTGAGATAGTTATGTCATTGGACAATGCACCGGTCTATTGGGATAATATGCAGATAGGTAACGACAGGCCGTGGGGAGTAGGATTGTATCACAATGTTCAAATCGGGTGGCCTGACAATAATAACTCTACTTATTTAATGCCGTTTTATACCAAGGAGGAGGCGCAAAGGTTTCACCCCGACGACTGGAAACGCTTCCAGTGGAAGACAACAGAGGACGGGAAAGCTTTGTTCGACAGGGATCGGTACCGTGCGCAGTTGGAGCCGGAGGACGGGACGATCGCCCCGAACGACCTTTTAGCGGGCTATTGGTATAGATACAATGGAACAGACGTCAGAGGCAAGACACTTTATATCGACATATCGCTCAAGCACATTATGTCGCGCGTCCATGTGGAGATCTCCGCAACCGACATACCGGACATCGGCCAAAGGAAAGTAAAGGTGTGGATCGACCACCTCGCGAGCGAGTGTTACGGGATTATACGCACATGGCATGCGGAGATGGTAAACGGCATTTGGCAACATAAATATCCCTCTGCGATTATATACCCTTTCTATCTTGCTACCAAACCTTTTCAGGATGTGTGGCGTGAAGGCTGGAATTTGATACGGAATACATCTGTCGAGAATGATTATGATGGTAAGATGTTTTGTTCTCATGATGGGCGAGATATAACGATTTATTCGAAAGAACTCTATCTGCTCGGGGAGACGGACGACGACACGAAGCTGCTGCAGGTAACGGACGAGACGGGAAAGGTAGCGTATCGCACGCACTATCTGATTATGCCGCCGCAAAGCACCAACCGCGGCACGAATCTCGCCCCGAGGCTGCATCTGGAAATCGACGGAACAAGATATTCGTGCGACCTGCCGCCGGTGATTACCACAGCCGGCACGGGGCAAAGCTCCCTCAATTTCGATGAATTCAAGGAGAACCAGGACATTACGCTGGAGGTGAAGGTCTCCGACGAACCGCCCAAAATCGAGCTCGCCGCGCAGGTGAAGAACTGGGTGGACAAGGGTTCCTGGGTGTTGGAAACCAAACGCGGCGGCATCTACGGGGTGGATGATTTGATAAAGGCCGTCAAAGCGTTCAATGCGTATGTCAATGCAATGTCCGATAAGAAACTTGAACATGCGGTCGAGCGTTACGGCGATTTCATAGGGGGAAAATTCATATTCCGCTTTTTCACCGATTTGGAAGGAGAGTATCCGGGGAATGCAATCATCGCCGAGGCGGGTTACGAGCTGTTCGACGTGGAGATGAACGGCCACACAATCTACGGATGCACCGGCGCAGCCGAAGTAGGCCAAGACCCACCAGGCAAAGCGGATCTGATGAAAAAAATGAAAGGTGGAAACTAATTAAATACAAGGATAAATCGGCCGGAAGCGGCCCGAAAGGAGAACATACCATGAGGCGTATCGACAAGTTGATCGTATTTTTGGCGGTGCTGGCGTTCGCAGCCTGCGAAAGCACCGCGCCGGAGCATGACGGCGGACAGCCGGAGCCTCCGACGCCCGAGGGCACGCCCATCTCCCTGCAATCGGGGTTGATGCCTATGGCGGAGGAGAGCGGCGACCACTTGCAGAACTTGATAAGTGCGTTGTCCCTGAAATCCAAATTCGACGAAGGCGAGAGTGTCGGCTTTTTCGCCAGGATGAACAACGGCAAAGATGACATCAGGAACCTTCAGCTGACATTAAAGGGAAAGTCGTTCGATTCGGAGGAGTTGGCGGACATCAACACCATCACGCAGTTTTTCGCCTATTACCCCTATCAACCAAATGAAAACATCTATTCCGAGCAGGGGGTGAGCATCTACAAGAACGGAAAGGACGGAGAAGTCATCGACTTTCTGACGACGGACTATGCTGGGAACGGGGCGAGCCTGGCAGGAAACAATTTCTTCCACACCTTCGCCGTCGTCTGCATCAGGTGCGGCGACGGGTTCTCGCGCTTCAACGGGAATATCTATGTGCAGTTGCAAAAGATGGTCAAGGCGGTGAGAATCAATTGGGACAAGTGGACGAATGGCGACGCTTTCGGTATGGTTGATCTGGTCTACGACAACGATGCCACATCGAAAGAGCAGCGCCGGTTCACAACCACCCGGTTCACAGCAGCGGACGGCAAAACATACTGGGCTGCCATTATCCCGTGCAAGCCCATGCACTCGTATGTACCTAACGAGGCAACCATAGGCGGCGTAACGGTCGAGTCCATCGTACTCTCCGAGGAGGGGACGGAAACGGAGATTCCCGTGGACAACGCGCAGGCTTTCAAGGCGACCATCACCGAGAATGGAAACTCGCAGGGCGAAACGACCGGGCTGCGGGGCGGAAGCATCTATCATCTCGAACTCCGAAAGGTCGGGTTCGAAGCCTCCGTATTCCCGTGCAAGGTGGAGAAGTGGAGTGAAGGAGAGAGTATACAACATACGCTCGAAAACGGCATAGATAATGAAGCTGAATTTCGCGATTTTGTAACCGAGTGCAACAGGCTGTTCGACCCAAACACGATCTATACGCCGGATCAGATTGCGAGCCAGCTTGAGTCATCGGAGGAGATAAAGATGTTCGGCTCAGACGTGAGCGGCGTCTTTACGGTTTTTCTGAAAACGGATATCGACTTCGCGGACACCGATTTCGACAAAGACGGGGGAATGACGGCGGTCATCAGCTGTCTGCCGATACCGATCGACGGCCGCGGGCACACCATCTCCAATATCCGGATGAACAGCGGGTTCTGCAAATCGCTGCGCAGTACGATTAAATCGCTTACATTCAATAACATTCGCGTCGTGCAACCCGCCGACGGCTCCGACGCCGTCGGCATGCTGGCCGACAGGATGGAGGACGGCGGCTGTATCGAGGATTGCCACGTCATCAACGGCTGGCTCGAAGGGAATGGAAACTCGAAAGTGGGCGCCGCAGTCGGGACGATGAACGCCGGAACGATAACGGGCAGCTCGTTCGCCGGCATCATGATCGGCGAGACCGACACGAACCAGGAGTACAAGGGGTTGGTCGGAGTGCACAATGGCGGAACAATAGAGGGGAACAACACCAACGATATGGTGAAATCGACGATGCAAATGGGAAATTGATATGAAAGGCATGGCAAAATATCTCGGCAGAACGATCGCGGCGGCCGCACTCCTGTGCGCGGGAGCCGCCTGCACCGACGATCCGGATGCGGCCGGCGGGGCCGCCGTCTGCACGGAGGCGGAACCCGTGCGCTTCGAGGTGGCGTGCACGCCCGTCTGCTCCGCCGCACAGGCCGCGACACGCGCCGTTCCCGAGGAACGAGAGTGGCAGGAGGGCGACCGAATACACATCTATGCGGAATTTACGGCCGCGGCCGGCAAGGTAATAGCGGAAAAAGATCGGAAGCAATACTGCTGCTACAAATACGAAAACGGCGACTGGGTTCCGAGCAGCACCCCGACCGACGTGATGATGTGGCCGGTCGGCGTCCAATCGGGAAAGTTCACCGCCTACTACATAGAGGGACTGACCGAACGCATCAGCGAAAACATGTCGAGCGATGAAAAGCTGCTCGGCGACATTGCGGAGGGCGGCGACCCGCTCCGCTGCATCACCGGGGTGCAGTACGGATGCTCCGTGTCGCTCAATTTCGAGCATCTCTGCACGCATCTGACGCTCCAAAAAGTGAAATCGGACATAAGCGAGGGGTACTGGCTTTACTGCAAGAATCAAGGGAATGGTGCAATGCAGGTTGAGCAGGAGTTTCCCAATGCCTACAAGTTGAGCTACTCGCCGGCGAATGGGCTGACATTCGAATTCTGCCGCTCGGACAAAAGCCGCACAACAGATGGTGAGAACGGACACTACTGCATCGAACGGCGGCGCAACGCTGACGGCACGGTGGATTTCTATCTCGCGCAGGAGCCAGAGGGCGACGGGCTGAAATATGCCTACGGGAATTGCGAGCTCTCCTACCGGTACAACCACCCCTATCTCTCGTTCACGGGCGTAGAGGCACTCGACGAACTGAAATGCGGCTACCACTACGAGCTCTCGATCGAGGATCAACTCGGCATCGTCCCGCAGCCTGAAGCCGACTTCCCCGAAGAGCCGGATCTGACCACCGGCCGCGTAAGCATCCCCAAACTGTTGGAGGGCATCGCGAGCGGCACCCAGGTTACGGACGAACATAACAACGTGGTGCTCGCGGTGGATGAAAAAGACGGGACCGTGCGCCTTATGGCGGATATTGATTTTATGAACTTCAATCCGTTGGACTATGTAAAGGGTACAGGCGATTTTAGAACGGGAACAAACAAATTCCTCTCGGGCGACGAGGGTGGGCACGGAGGCTGGACACTCCCGAATGTCGCCGGCAGGACGTTCGACGGGAACTACCACAGTTTCGTGAATGTCGCCTTCCCGATTTTCTACGATATCTCGAACTCGCGAATTTACAATCTCGCCATCCGCAACTCGAAGTGCGAAATAACCAAAGAGAATATAAGTGAAATACAAAATATCCACATGGTCGGCAGCAACCAAATGACCAATTTCGGTATGCTCGGCTGCTCGGTCAACTGTTTGGTCTCCGACCTGCTCCTGGAGAACGTCTCGATGACAGTGGAGCTCGACAAGACGTTAGCCGGAAGCACAAACCAGACCACATACAACATCGGCTGCCTTGCCGGTGTTCAGAATGCGGCCTCCTCCGGCGCGGCAAACACCGAGCTTCGGGATGTCGAACTGCGCGGGCCTGTCTCCGTAACCGTGAATGGGGAGCTGAGTGAGTCGCAGGACTGCTATATCGGCGGCCTGGTGGGGCAGGCGGGCGCCGGAATCGACGGCGTATCCTGCGCGCAAAGCCACGGAGAGACGCCGGAGGAGGGCAAATGCACGCTGACCGTCAAGACCAAATCTGACAATACCACCTATGCGGGTGGTCTCGTCGGACTGCTGACCGGCACCGCATGCAATGCGTCGCTGGCCACCGTTACCGACTGCTCCCAACTCCAAGCGTCGCAGGCGTATGTCGGCGGTCTCTGCGGAACGATACTAAACGAATCCATGGCAAACGGCATATTGACCGACTGCAACGCCAGTGTCGCTGTCAAGGGCGGCGTCGCAGTGTTTGTGAGCACGCTGACTTACTCGCACGCCTACACGGGCGGCATCGCCGGCCGCATCAAGGCGGCAACGTGCCGCGATATCGCCATAACGGGTACGGTTGAAGGCGGAATAGATACGGAGCCGCGGACGAGCAATACGAGTATGTTCGACTATGCAACCGGCGGTGCATACGGGATCATCATCGACATGGAAAGCGAAAGCGCCGCAAAGACGGTGGTCGAACGGTGTTCCGCCCGCACGAAAGTCTCGGCAGCGAGCCTCGAAACGACCGGTATGGACAATTGGACCGGCAATTTCGCGGGGTTGAGCAATTTGAACGAGACAACTCTTAGGGAGAAAAAAAATTCCGCCTCTGAGAACGAAGGTTTGCAGTTCGTCGGACATGTGGGCCCCGAACCGGGGGGGGGGGAATTGACTGATTTATAAAGCGTTTACGGACAAGCAATGAAAAGGGGCGTAACATACGTAACATATCTGTTGGTTTGCACGTGTCTTGCGGCATGCAGCCGCGAGGAGGGGGATATGCCGTCGGCCGGAGCCGATGAAATCGTGTTCTCCGCCAAAGTCGCGCAGGCGGCAGCGGCGCCGACACGTGCGGAAAGCACAATGGCGGAGGAATACACGCCGGTAGACGACACATTCGGCACCATATACATTTACCATACGCAAGACGAGCGGTACAATTACGGCAATTACAGCGATATGACGGATGACGACGATGTGCCCTACACCTCGAGCGGCGGCACACTGCAACAGCAGCCGCCTGTCTCGGGCTGCTGGTATTGGGGCGGGCCGGAAAAGCCGCACCTGTTCCATGCCTGGAATCTGCCCCACGATGGAGCGAAGCAGACAGACACAGGAAAGCATCAGTCGTTAGTGACACTCAACGACGACAATCGTTTGGGCACGGTCGACCTCTCTATGAACAAAAAGTCATACGAATACACAGTAACAGGCGACAACATGGCGCCATCGACGTACTACCGCCTCTCGAATCTCGAATATTTCATCGGTGCGGTGTGCGGCCCTCTCGATCTGCAAACGAACCGCAGCAACATCGCTGTGCTCCAATTCAAGCATCTGGTCGCCAAAATCATCATCGAGAGGATCCAGTACATCTCTCCGGACGGAGGCGTGGAGGAGGTCTCCGAGATCGAGTTCTCCATGCCGAACATGCCCAACCGCGCCTACTGGACGACCGGCGTACCCGCGTCCGAACCTCCCTACGATTTCGATGCAGCAGCCAAGGAGGAGCCCCGCCTGCTCCCGCTCGAAAGCGACAAGACGGGATTCGAGTACACACTGGAAGAAAAAGACTACGGCGTCGAAGGGACGCTGCAAAACAAAAGTTGTTTCTATATATACCCCTGCAAATTCGAAGAGACGAACCCCTCCGGCAACGAACTCGGCGAAATCGAATTCTTTTACAATAACTCATGGTATTACGGCTCGCTG
>CANPZS010000046.1 GCA_947588835.1 uncultured Bacteroidales bacterium
GCAATATGTCAATTTCGTTAATCATCGTCCCATTGGACAGATAAAATATGCACTTATTTAATTCAACCAACAGGTTAGGTATAGTGTTATTTTATGTTAATGGCATGAACCGGCCGTACGCCGATTTTCTTCGGCAAAAATAGATTGGCAATCCGTGTGTTTTCTATAACGCATGTTTCAAATGCTGGCAATTTCCGTATCATGAAATAATAATGACACACAATGCAACAATGCTGCCGTTCAAAAAATGCCGCTGAATCCCTGTCTGACGCCGATTCGTGCAGAGGTATGGCATTTTTTTTGCATAAAATAGCCGTCTTGTTAGTAAGTGTAACGACAATGAGAAAAATGATTGTTCTGTCTGCGGTTTCGGCTGTGCTTTCTTTCCTGTCATGGAATGCCGGTGCGCAATATGTTCCGGATGCCGAAGAACCGCAGGAAAGTCAGGATACTGTGGTGATTACCCTTGAAGATGCGCTCAGGATAGCACTCAGTGAAAATGTGGCGGTCAAGGTGGCCGACAAGGAGATAGAACGTGTAGGATGGGCGAAGAAGGGCACTTATGCATCGTTGTTTCCTCAGATAAACGCTACCGGTTCATATCAGAGGACCTTGAAAAAGCAAGTGATGTACATGGATTTCGACATGAGTTCCATCGGAGGCGCTGCCGGAGGGTCCGGAGCCGGAGAAGGCGAGGCCGGGAATGAAGGCCGGGCGTCCTCTTCGGGCGGCGGAGGCGGCATAGAGGTGGGCCGCTGGAACACCTACAGCGCCGGCGTGAGCGCATCGATGCCGATAGTGAACGCACAGCTTTGGGAGAGCATCAAGCTGTCGGGACAGCAGGTCGAACTGGCCGTGGAGCAGGCCCGTGAATCCCGCCTGAACACCGTGACTTCCGTCAAGCAGGCCTTTTATGCCGTCCTTCTCGCCAAGGAGGCGTTCAATGTCTATAAGGACGCGTATGAAAACGCCGTGGCCAATTTCACCCAGACACAGAAGAAATACGCCGTAGAGAAGGCTTCCGAACTCGAATATACCAGGGCGAAGGCTACTGTCGCCAACGCCATTCCGGATGTCTACAATGCCGAGAGCTCCGTCATACTCGCCCTGTGGCAGCTGAAGGCTGTCATGGGCGTGAATCTCGACACGGCGATAGACGTGGCCGGCTCCCTTGCGGATTATGCTGAAAGCATGCTCCGTGACATCAGCGAAAACGAAGATGCGGACCTGTCCGGCAATACTTCGCTCAGGCAGCTTGCGATCCAGGCCGAACAGCTCGCCACGACGGTGCGCATGCAGAAGGCCGCCAATCTGCCGAGCCTTGCCCTGAGCTTCAACTACAGCTACAACGCCATGACCAACGATTTCAATTTCAGCGAATATCGTTGGACTCCGTATTCCTATCTCGGCATATCCCTGAACATTCCCATCTTTGCGGGAGGCAGCAGGCGCGCGACGGTGAAGCAGAGCAAGATACAGGCCGACGAGCTCGAATTGCAGCGGATCAATACCGAAAGGCAGCTGAAGATAAGCATAAGGTCGAATCTACAGACGATGGAGACCGGCATGAAGAGCTATATCGCGGCTCAGGACGCCGTGAAAACCGCGCAGAAAGGATATGACATAGCAGTGAAATCCTACAACGTGGGCCGCAGCACGATTACGGAACTGAACGACGCGCAGCTCGCCCTTACCCAGGCCCGGCTCAGCGAGTCGCAGGCCATATACAATTTCGTGACCGCCAAGTCCTCTCTGGAGCAGACTCTCGGGTTCGATTTCAGTGAATACGACACGACAAATAGATAAATCAGAAAAAAAGATATACGATGAAAAGAGTTGGCAAGACTATAATCCTCTCGGTGGCCGCCGTCGCGGCGGTCGCATGCGGGGGAAACGGATCCAAAAAAGAAAATGAAGCACGGACTGCCGCGGCCGCGGAGGCGCTGCCCGTGGTGGAAGTTACGAAAGCCTCCGCAAGGGACGTGGACGACAGCAATTCGTATTCGAGTACGGTGCAGGCTTTTGCGGTGAACAATATCATGCCGCAGGCGGCCGGGAGAATCCGCGCCATCAACGTGGAAGTCGGGGACTACGTCACCGCCGGACAGGTGCTGGCACGCATGGACGATCTTTCCCTCGAACAGGCCCGTCTGCAGCTTGTCAATGATTCCACCGAACTGAGCCGTCTGCGCGCCCTCTACGAGGAGGGCGGAGTCGCCAAATCCGATTTGGAGGCCATGGAGCTCTCCTACAACGTGCGCAGGACTTCTTATGAAAATCTCGAGGAGAATACGGTCCTGCGTTCTCCCGTCACCGGTTTCGTCACGGCGCGCAACTACGACAGGAATGACATGTATTCGATGTCGCAGCCCATATTCACCGTGCAGCAGGTGGTGCCGGTGAAACTCCTCGTGGGCATTTCGGAGACGGAATATACCAAGGTGAAGAAAGGCGACGCGGTGGAAATTTCGGCTGACGCCATTCCCGGGCGTGTTTTCAACGGCCGGGTGAACAGGCTCTATCCTACCGTCGACGCGGCCACCCATACTTTCCAGGCCGAAGTCCTTGTAAGCAATGCCGACCGCGCCCTGAGGCCGGGAATGTATGCCAAGGTGCTCGTCACTTTCGGCACCAACAGGCGCATCGTCCTTCCGGACAGGGCCATAGTGAAGCAGGAGGGCTCCGGACAGAGATTCGTATATGTGCTGAATACGGCCGACAATACGGTGAATTACGTGCCTGTGACGATAGGACGGCACATGGGGAGCGAGTATGAGATAGTGGACGGCATTTCCGAGGGCGACGTGATAGTCGTGAAGGGCCAGGCCGCCCTGAAAGACGGAGCCGCCGTCGAAGTCCAGTAGCCGTAGGGAGGAAAATCGAATATGAGCATTTACAGATCAGCGGTGAACAAGCCGGTAACGACCTTTTTGGTGTTCCTGGCTTTCGCCATTCTCGGAGTGTTCTCCCTGTCGAGACTTCCGATAGACAATTTCCCCGAGGTCGAGTCCAACGTCATAATGGTCATGTCCTCCTATCCGGGCGCGAGCGCCGAGGACGTGGAGAACAACCTTACGAAGGTATTGGAGAACGCGCTCAACGGCGTCAGCGACCTCAAGGACCTCAGTTCCCAGTCCAAGGAGAACGTTTCCGTCCTTACTTTGGAATTCAAATACGGCACCGACATAGAAGTGGCGACCAACGATGTCCGGGACAAGCTGGACATGGTGAACTCCACCCTGCCGGACGGCGCGTCCGTGCCTATGATATTCAAGTTCAGCGCGGACGACATGCCTATAATGATCATGGCCGCCACGGCCGAGCAGAGCGTGCCGGCGCTGGACAAGATCCTGGACGACAATGTGGCCACTCCGCTTGCGAGGGTGTCCGGCGTGGGCACCGTGTCCATAGCCGGTGCGCCAAAGAGGGAGATACAGGTATATTGCGATCCCGACAAGCTGGAGGCCTACGGCCTTTCGGTGGAGACCATATCTGGGATAATCGCTTCCGAGAACCGCAACGTGCCGAGCGGAAACATAGACATAGGCTCGGACACGTATACGCTCCGCGTCAAAAAGGAATTCAAGGATCCGAGCGAACTTCTCGACGTTGTGGTGGGCTATTCGGCCTCCGGCGGCGCAGTCCGCCTCAGTGACGTGGCCCGCGTGAACGACGGACTGGAGGAGCGCTCCCAGGAGGCGTACACCCAGGGTGTGCGCGGCGCCCAGATAGTGGTGCAGAAGCAGTCCGGATACAACACGGTCAACGTCATAAAGGACGTCAAGAAGGCCATGGTCGACATTGAGCGCAACATGCCTTCGGACATCCATTTCACTACGGTAGTGGACAACTCCGAGAATATAGTGAATACCATCAATTCGCTGAAGGAGACCATTATGATTACTTTCATAGTGGTGATGCTGGTGGTGTTCCTGTTCCTCGGCAGATGGAGGGGGACCATCATAGTCGTGCTCTCCATCCCTATCGCCCTGCTGGCGTCGCTCATGTATCTGTTCGCCACCGGCAACACGCTCAACATTATATCCATGTCGGCCCTTTCGATTGCGATAGGAATGGTTGTGGACGACGCCATCGTGGTGCTCGAAAACGTTTCCACGCATCTGGAAAGGGGCGAGAAGCCGAAGGAGGCTGCCGTTCACGGTACTTCCGAGGTGGGCATCTCCGTAGTCGCCTCAACCCTGACGATGCTGTGCGTGTTCCTGCCGCTTACGATGATTTCGGGCATGGCCGGCATAATGTTCAAGCAGCTCGGATGGATTGTCAGCATAATAATGATAGTGTCCACCACGGCCGCACTTACCCTCGTGCCGATGATGTGCTCCATATTGCTGAGCAACAAGCCCAAGACGGGAAAGCTGCACATGGCGATCTTCGGGCCCGTAAACCGTTTTCTCGACGGCATCTCCGCCGGATATTCCAGAATCATTTCCTGGTGCATGGCCCACAAGAAGACGGTCATAGTCTCCGCGTTCCTCATATTCGCGGCGGTCATGGGCTTCATAGCCCCGTCCACCAAGACCGAGTATTTCCCGAGGGCCGACCAGGGCCGCATCTCCGTGAGCGTCGAGCTGCCTATCGGGACGTCGCAGGACGTGACCCGTGACGTGGCGGCGCGCATATATCAGGAAGTGAGCGAGGCAGTGCCGGAGATAAAGGTCATGAGCTACCGTTTCGGCCAGGCCGACACCGACAATGCCTTCGCGAGCATGCAGAACAACGGTACCTACCTTATCTCCATGAACATGAACATCGGCAGCATGGAGGACCGTGACAGGTCCGTGTTCGAAATCGCCGACATCGTGCGCGGGATATTGCGCAGGTTCCCCGAGGTGAACAAATACACTGTTTCCGAAGGCGGCGGCATGGGCGGTGCGTCTTCCGTGGCCGTGGAGATTTACGGATATGATTTCGAGACGACGGAACGCGTCGCGCGCGAGGTGCGCCAGAAGATGTTCGACGATGAAAACTTCACGCAGGTAGTTCTGAGCCGCGATCAATATACTCCTGAGTATCAGCTCGATTTCGACAGGGAGAAACTTGCCGTGAACGGACTTTCGTCCACGGCGGCCGCGGCGGCACTCAGCGCGGCCATGAGCGGCTCTGTGGGTTCGTTCTACCGCGAAGACGGCGACGAGTACAATATACGCGTCCGCTATGCCCCGGAATTCCGCACGAGCATCGAGGACATCGAAAATATAGTGGTCTACAACGGCATGGGCCGCGGCATCAAGATGAAGGAGCTCGGCAAGGTGGTGGAGTCCCGCGTGCCTCCGACCATCCAGAGAAAGAACAGGGAGAGGCTCATTACGGTGACCGGCATCGTGGCCACCGGACACGCCCTGAGCGAGGCCGTGGAGGCTTCGAGGAGCATCCTTGAGGACACCGACATGCCGCAGGAGATTTCATGGATCATAGGCGGCGACTATGAGGACCAGCAGGAGATGTTCGGCGACCTCATGCTGCTGATAGTCCTTATCGTCATATTGGTATATATGGTGATGGCTTCGCAGTTCGAGTCGTTCCTCGGGCCGTTCGTCATCATGTTCTCCATACCGTTCGCGCTCGTGGGCGTTTACCTCGGGCTGTGGGTCAGCGGTACGGCGCTCGGCGTCATGGCGATGATCGGAATCATCATTCTGCTCGGCATTGTGGTGAAGAACGGTATTGTGCTCATCGACTATACGATTCTGTGCCAGGAGAGGGGAATGTCCGTGAGGGAGGCGTCGGTGACCGCGGCGAGAAGCCGTCTGCGTCCTATCCTTATGACTACCCTTACGACGGTGCTCGGCATGGTGCCCATGGCCGTCGGGACGGGCGAGGGCTCGGAACTTTGGAAGTCTCTCGGCATGACGGTATGCTGGGGCCTGTCCATTTCGACCATTGTCACGCTCGTCATAATCCCGACGCTGTATTGCGGGCTGACGGAGATCCGCGCGCGCCGCAGGGAGCGCAAAGCCGCGAAGCCGGCTTCCCGGACCGCGTGAGCGGCCCGGGCGCGGTTCCGTCCGGATACCGGAGCGGCCGCCGCGCAGGATGATAGTTGCACTTAAAGGAGACATGCGATATGAAAGGAATATTCATAGCCTACAATCAGGCATATAACGAAGAGATAGTTGAACTGCTCGAGTCCTGCGGTCAGCGGGGCTACACGAAATGGGAGGAAATCGGCGGCCGCGGCAGCACGGACGGCGAGCCCCATCTCGGCAACCACGCCTGGCCTACCCAGAACCATGCCCTTTTCACGGCCGTTCCCGATGACAAAGTGGACGGGATAATGCGGCTTCTGAAAGAAAAGGACGAGGCCGGCTCCGATCTCGGGATCCGCGCCTATGTATGGGACATTGAGCGGCATTTGTAGGCGCCAGGCCTTCGCCGATTGATGTCCCGCCGCGGCATATCCGTTTTGTTGCGTATTTTTAGTATCTTTGCAGACGGTTAAACGTATAAAGGATATCAATATGGCAAATGTGGCTACCGAGGCGAACTTCGCCGGCATTCTGACGGACAACAAGGTTGTCGTCATAGATTTTTGGGCTACCTGGTGCGGTCCCTGCAGGATACTTTCCCCCACGGTGGACGAAGTCGCCGAAGAAATGGCCGGCAAGGCTTTCGTCGCCAAATGCAACGTAGACGACTGCGGTGACATCACCATGAAATACGGTGTAAGGAACATCCCCACCCTGCTCTTTTTCAAGGACGGGGAACTTGTGGACCGTCTTGTGGGAGCGGTTCCCAAAAACACTATCGTAGACAAAATCAATTCACTTCTGTAGGATATGAAACGGATTGCAGCTTTAATTGCGGCCGTGCTGCTTGCGGCCGCCGGCCTCCATGCACAGGTGGGCATCATAGGCGGATACACATCTTCCGACATGAAGAAGGCCAAGACCGGAAACGCTTCCATGTATCATGTGGGCGTGGCTTACAAGGCAAAGGTTCCTCTGGTGGGAATCACTTTGCAGCCCTCGCTCCAATATTCCGTTAAGGGAGCCAAGACCGGGGACGACACTTTCAAGGCAAATTATCTCGAACTTCCGGTGGATGTACAGTGGGGCATGGATCTCATTCTTCTTAGGCCCTACCTGATGGTGTCCCCTTTCGTAGGATATCGTCTCGGCCGCATCAAGGGAGGACTCCCCGACGAACTGAGGGCTAATCTCAACGATGCGGTGAACAGGCTCGAATACGGTCTCGGACTCGGCGGCGGCCTGGAAGTAATGGACTTCGTGCAGCTGTCGGTACAATACTATTGGAATTTCGGCCATCTTATGAATGACGACAAGGTTGTCGGAAACATTTTGCAGGAACTTGTCGGCAAAGGCAATTTCAGCGGCGTGAAGGTTTCCGCGGCCCTGTTCTTCTAAGGAAATTCCGCGGAATGGCCGTCCATGATACTCGATGACATAAAAGATTGCCTCGGCGACAGTTGGCGCGCGATGGAGTCGCTGATGGAGTCGGCTCTCCACAGCGACATAGATTTATTGTCATTGACCAACAGGAATATCCTGACGCATTCCGGCAAGAGAATCCGTCCCATGCTGGCCCTGCTCACGGCCTCGGCGTGCGCCGCTCCGGGAGAGGGCTGCAACATGGACAGCATAAAGCTTGCGGCCGCATCGGAGCTTCTGCACAACGCCACTCTCCTGCACGATGACGTGGCGGATGACAGTTCGCAGAGGCGCGGCCGGCCTACCGTCCTGTCGGTCCTCGGGCCGTCGGCCTCCGTCCTCATAGGAGACTTCTGGCTTGTGAAGGCCATGGAATGCATGCTGAGCATTTCTTCGTACAGCGAACAGGCCATAAGGATTTTCGCAAAGACGCTTTCCGACCTGGCCGAGGGAGAAATGCTCCAGCTGGAGAAATCGGGGGCGGGCGATACTGTGGAAGATGATTATTACAGGATAATCTATTGCAAGACCGCGTCCCTTTTCGAGGCCGCCGCCGTCACGGCCGCGCTTTCGGTCGATGCCTCGGAGGACATGCGGAACGCCGTGAAGGACTATGCCGTGAATCTTGGGATGGCGTTCCAGATCAGGGATGACATCCTGGACTACGAAGGCGACAGCTCGGTGGGGAAGCCTTTGGGCGCCGACCTTAAGGAGCGGAAAATCACCCTGCCCCTGCTCGGGGCGCTCGCTTCGGTCCCGGAAGACGAGGCGGCGGCAATGCGCCTGAAAGTGTGCGCCATGGCGGAACATCCGGAGTACGAAGACGTTCTGCGGCGCTTTGTCCATGAAAAGGACGGCATAGGCTATGCCGGAGCCAGGCTCGCGGAGTTTTCCGCAAATGCGGTCGCGGCCGTCCGCCGGCTGCGTCCTTCCGCCGAAAGGGATTATATGGAAGCGCTTGTGTCATTCATAAGCGAGAGGAATGTTTGAATATGAAATTTTCGGAAATACATGGCAACGGGGCCGTCGTCAAGGCCTTGGCCGGGATGGTGGATTCCGGCCGCATACCCCATGCCATATTGTTTCACGAAAACGACGGCGGAGGTGCCGTGCCCGTCCTGCTCGCATTTCTCCAGTATCTGTATTGCCATGACAGGCACGACGGGGATTCATGCGGGGCATGCCCTGCATGCAACAAGGTCTCCAAGCTGATCCATCCGGACATCCATTTCGTCTATCCCGTCGCCGGCGGCTCCAAGGTGTCCTCGTCCGACAAGCCCGTATCGGAGAACTATGCCGGATATTGGCGCGAACTTGTGGCCGGGAATCCATATTTCTACGAGAACGAGTTTTATGCCGCTCTCGGCATAGAGGGCAAGTCATGCGTCATAGCGCTGCCGGAGGCCAAAAACATCCTGAACAGCCTGTCGCTCACGGCCGTGGAGGGAGGGTTCCGCAGCGTGGTCGTGTATCTTCCGGAAAGAATGAACCAGGCCGCCGCCAACAGCCTTTTGAAGATGGTGGAGGAACCGCCTGAAAAGACACTTTTCCTCATGGTGACACATGAGCCCGAAAAAGTGCTCGGGACCATTTATTCCCGTTGTCTTTTCATGAGGACTGCGCCTCTTTCCAAAGAAGACGCATACCGTGTGCACAGCCGGGAGAGGGCTGAGGACAATGCCATGCTGGATATCCTGAGCGATCTCTTTTCGGCGCTTGCGTCCCGCGATCTCGTCTCGGCTCTGGAGGCGGGGGAAGCGATGGCCGCGCTGGAATCGCGTGAAAAACAGAAAGCTTTTTGTAAATTTGCAGGGAGATGCCTGCGGGAGATTTTTCTCCTGCAGCAGGGATTGTCCGGCATAGGGGACATGACCGAAGACGAGGAAGCTTTTTTGCAGGAGACCGCACGGAAATGCAAAAAGAATTTTCCCCGTCAGGCGCTCGGGCTGTTCGACAGGGCCGTACTTCTGATCGAACGCAACGTAAACCAAAAAATATTGTTCTGCGATCTCGTGGACAGGCTTTATATGATATATTGACATGGATGATGTTTCTGCCATAAACGAAAACATACGCTTCGACTGTTTCCGCGGCTGTTCCGTCACCAATGATGCAAAGACCGGCGAAACGGTCTGCAGCTACAGGCAGGGATGCTGCAAACTTGAGGTTTACAACTGGCTGGCAGGCGTGAACCAGGAGCAGTATGACAAATATTTTGAAGTCAGGTTCAAGAATACCCGCAAGGGCATATACGTAAACGGGTCCGGCCAGAGCATAAAGACCGGCGAACTCGTCATAGTGGAGGCCACGAGCGGACACGATCTGGGCATCGTCACTCTCGAAGGCCCTTTGGTGGCGCGTCAGATGAAGTGCCGCGGCATTGATCCCGAGACCACTGAGCTGCGCAGGATTTACCGCAAGGCCAAGCCGTTCGACATAGAGAAATGGCAGGAGGCCATAGCCCGTGAGACCGACACCATGATCCGCGCCCGCCAGATAACGGCCGAGATGAAGCTTGAAATGAAAATAGGCGACGTGGAGTTCCAGGGCGACGGCACCAAGGCCATATTCTATTACATTGCGAACGGCCGCGTCGATTTCCGCGAATTGATCAAAGTCTTCGCCGAGGAATTCCGTATCCGCATAGAGATGAAACAGATCGGCGCACGTCAGGAAGCCGGACTGATAGGAGGCATAGGCGTATGCGGCAGGGAATTGTGCTGCGCCAACCATATTACGGATTTCCAGTCGATAACCACTTCGGCCGCCCGCTGCCAGGATCTTTCATTGAATCCCCAGAAGCTCGCCGGGCAGTGCGGAAAGCTCAAATGCTGCCTCAACTACGAAGTGGAGGCCTATATGGACGCACAGTCACGCATTCCGCATCTTCAGGAGCCACTTGAATTTGAAGACGGCCATGCATGGCTCATGAAGACGGACATACTTCGCGAGCTCATGTATTTCTCTTATGACAAGGGTTCGCTTGCCGAGCTTTTCCCGGTGCCTGCTGAAAAGGTGAAGGAATTCATGGCCATGAACAAGAAAGGCCAAAAGCCCCGCTCGCTAAAGGCCGATCAGGAAACGGGGACTCCGGAATTCATCTCCGCCGTTGGCGATGACAGCATATCGCGCTTCGATGAGGTGCGCAAGAAAAAGAAACGCAGGAAACCCCGCCGCAAGCCGGCGGAAGGCTGATGGGCGTCATGAGGATCAGGGACGGAATATTTTTTCTTTTCGCAGCCGCGGCGTTTTCCTGTGCGGAGCCGTCGTCCGAGGAGAGGTTTGTCCGTGCACAGGACGCACCGGATGGAGAATATCGTTTCATGGTGGATCTGTCTGACAGCACGGCCGTGTATGATCTTGATTTCTACACTATGATAGACGGTTCGCCG
Organism: uncultured Bacteroidales bacterium; assembly: GCA_947588835.1. Classification (GTDB taxonomy): domain Bacteria; phylum Bacteroidota; class Bacteroidia; order Bacteroidales; family UBA932; genus Cryptobacteroides. The sequence goes on from CANPZS010000046.1 coordinate 10,802, forward strand.
TCACAGATGGCTGAGCTTCGGGCCATTCCGCTCGAGGTGTCGTGGGTGTCCCCCGATCTGCGGCATTTCAGCGAAAGGGTGCTGCTCGATCCGGCCGCCGGCTCCGGTTCCGGCGTTAGCCGCCAGATGCGTGTCCCCTACAGGCGAAACGTGTCCATGTATGTCCCCGGAGCATGGTCCATTACCGTGACCGTGCCCGAAGGTTTCCGCCTTGAGGGCATGAGGGGGCTCGGACTTGTCTGCGAAAAGAGAAAATAGCGATATGGGACACGGAAAGCTGAAGAAATTCGAGGAAAACAAGACGTTCTCCTGTCTGCTGCAGCCCGACGGCGCCGATGTGGCCCGCAAGGACGAAGGCGGACTTGTGCTCGTGGACCATCCCGTCAAGGGACATTGGAACGGGACGGTGTTCCATGACCCCCGGCCCATAATCCTCGAACTCGGCTGCGGCAAAGGGGAATATGTCATTGCACTTGCCGAACGCAATCCGGAATATAATTATATAGGAGTCGACATAAAGGGCGCGAGGCTTTGGAAGGGCGCCAAATACGTCACGGAGCATGGCCTGTCCAATGCCGCCTTTCTGCGTACCAGGATAGAGTTTATCGAAGCCTTTTTCGGCCCGGGAGAGGTGGCCGGCATCTGGCTCACCTTTTCCGACCCTCAGCTCCGCAAGGAAAGCGCCCGTCTCACTTCGCCCCGCTTTTTGGAGCGCTACCGCAGAATTCTCCGTCCGGGAGGCTTTGTGCGGCTCAAGACGGACAGCCGCTTCCTCTATGAATATTCTCTTGCCGTCGCCTCCGGGAACGGTCTCCGCATAGCCGCCTCATCCGCCGACATATACGGCGGAACGGTCGACGGGGCGGATGAAGACGAAATCCGCGACATCAGGGAGATAAAGACTTATTATGAGAAGATGTCGCTTGCCCTCGGATATACCATAAAATATTTGAAATTCGGGATAGACCGTGACGGTGCGTTCGTGTCTCCTGAGTTCGACGCCGATTATTGGCGTTCAGTCGAGGGCGAGAGGCCTTTCGGCTACACTTCGGTCCAGTGAATGACCGTCCCTTTCTTCTCCATCGAGCGGAAAAAGGTCATCTGCCTTTTCGCAAATTGATGGATGGCGTTGCCGAGATGATATCGCATTTCGTCGAAACTCATGACGCCGGTGAGGTAATGGGTTACGAATTTGTATTCGAGCCCGTAATAAATCAGGTCGTCGGCGCCGAGGCCTCCGTCAAGCAGTTTCTGCACTTCATCCACAAGTCCTTCAGCTATGCGGGCGTCCAGTCTCGCGTCTATGCGGGCGTTCCTTTCTTCCCTGCTCACGAGAACTCCTATGAAGAAAGTCCTGCCGGGCGCATGGTCGTTCACGGCCCCCTGGATATAGAGTCCGCTTCCGCCGCACATGATGGGCAGGTTCCCGCGTGAACGTATGTCCTTGTAGACGCGGCCGAAATCGTTTTTGTAGCGGAACAGGTTGTACCGTTCTCCGGCATCGGCTATGTCGGTCATGTGGAGCGGTATTTCGCCGTATTCGCCCTTGTCTTTTCCGGAGCCTATGTCCATCCCCCTGTACACCTGTCTCGAATCGGCTGAAATTATTTCCGTGCAGGGGCCGCCGTTGAATCCGTCGAACGTGCGGGCCAGACGCACTGCATACCGGGTCTTGCCCGAAGCCGTAGGCCCCAGAACGCATACCATGTCGATGTCCCCGTTGCGCCAGGCATCGAAAACGTCTTTTTCGTCTATATGCTCAGGCGCCGGCAGAGGCACTTCCGGAGAATTGTCGGCCCGCTTTTTCATCATGCGCAAAATTAGGAAAAAAGCCTTACCTTTGCAATCCTATGGCCAAAGGGAAGAAACAGGTACGGATAAACAACAAGAGAGCCTCGTTCGATTACGAATTCATCGAGACTTATACCGCGGGCATACAGCTCGTGGGTACGGAGATAAAGTCCCTTCGTGAAGGCAGGGCCTCTCTGCAGGATGCCTATTGCTATTTCGATCACGGCCAGCTGTATGTGAAAGGCATGAACATCTCCACTTATGCGTGGGGTTCATGGGGCCAGCACGAGCCTGCCCGGGACCGCAAGCTGCTCCTTACGAAAAAGGAACTGCGGCATCTGATGGCGGAAGACAAGAAACGCGGCGTCACGATAGTGGCCGTCAGGCTTTTCATAGCGGACAATGGTTACGCAAAGCTGCTGATAGCCCTCGCCCGCGGCAAAAAAGAATACGACAAGAGGCAGTCCATAAAAGAAAGGGATCTGCGCCGCGAACTTTCCAGGAACGGCTATTGAAACTTTGTCCGAAATTCCGACTGCGTTAAAAACACGCGATTTTTTTTGACAAGAAAGAAAAAGTTTATACCTTTGCAGTCCCGCTTTTGAGGAAGTGGGAATTTTTATGAGATATTTGAAAGGCTGGAAGGAAAGTACAAGCAAGTA
>CANPZS010000047.1 GCA_947588835.1 uncultured Bacteroidales bacterium
CCGGGATAGGTGCGGCGCGAGAACTGCTTCAGCCACGGCGTCATGACCGTGAAGTCGGTGTCGCCGTGCCCCTTGCCAGGCTGGATGTCCACGCGGTGCACGAAATCCCCCGGATTAGACCGCTCGAGCAGGTCTAGCTCGTCCTTCCACTGCTGGGCGAACTCGTTCCGACGAAACCCGTTGTCCCGCTCGCCGACCTCCATGCCGAAGGCGATGTTGCGCAGGTTCTCCGCGGCCCCGAGCGGCTCGGCCGCCGACATAGGCCCCGCCCCGGCGAAGTAGTCCGGCATGAACAGGGCCAGCCGATGGGCGCCGTAGCCCCCTTCAGACGTCCCCAGGATGTAGAACCGGTCGGGATCGGCGTAGCCGCTCAGCACGCCGAGCTGGAAGATGCGCCGGAAAGCGTTGCGCTGGGGCTCCAGATACCACCGGCCGATGCGGTCGTCCGCCATGCGCGGCACAAAGTACATGCTCGGAGCATCGTCGTACTGCTTGGCCCGTCTGATTTCGCTCTCCCAAGCGAGCGTATTGGTGAAGCTGTCCCATGCGTGCTCGGCAAGCGACGCCCGGCCACCGCCGTGCAGATTGATGTAAAGCGGGTATCCGTCCGCAGGCCTGTCCCCCTTGGCGAGAAGCAGGACCTTCATGCGCTGCCCCGCAGGGATGTCCCAGATGACCGTGTCCCCCGCGGCGAGGAACTGCTCGATGCCGCTCTCCTCCAACCGCTGGGTGTTGGCTTCTTTCCACAGGTCCCACATGGCCGACCGCTCGCTTTCGATCTCCTCGGTGGTCGTCAGCATCTGCCCGTAAAGGAACGACGGCGGCATGGCGACATCGTCCTGATCGAGCTGCGCGAGGAAATATTCGATTGTCTGGCGGCGGGCCTCGGCCGGTTCGGGTGCGGGATCCGGTTCCGGATCAGGGTCGGGCAGGGGCAGCGACGGATCAGGTATGATGGGTGGCGGCGTCCCCAGCTCGGGATTATTTTCATTACAATCGCATACACACTCCGGATTGCACCCGACCGGAGCGAGCAGCAGCAACAGGAATGCGGAGAAAACCGCCAACGGACATTTCATACCTATGATTTTCATGCGACAAAATTACGAAAAAAATTATGTTTCTTACAAGAGATTTATGCATTTGGGCAGACTCGAAGTAGATGCGCTCTCGTGGCTGGGTGCATAACGTATTAATACAACTTCGACCGCTGCGCAATCTTGACCTCTGCATCGGACAACCAGACCTTGCTAGCATTTTTGTTGAAATATACCATCGGCGTGATATCGAGCGAAATGTTCCAAAGTCTTGAATGATGGGCACAAATATTTCGAATGTAACTCAACGTATGTAACCAAGAGCAAAATACAAGATCATCTTTAATGCCAAAGGCGTTAGACAAGTCCGTCTTATCTTTCCGCAGTTTCAGGCCTTGACAAATTTTGGACAATTCACTAAAATACAGAAGTTCTATGCTCATCCAGCACGGAGGTGTCGGAGGAACATCATATGTGTTAAGATAGTGCTCTATAAATGAAACTTTTCTATTTGCCGTCAGTTGCTTCCAGATATGATCTCGTCGTAGACAGAGAGACCTGATCTCTGTTTGTTGCGCGACAAGAAAATTTCCGGCATATTTTGCCAATGAGACCCGTACTTATGACTTGACTGATAGCTAACCTGTGTCCTCAACGCTATTTCAATCCGTTCAATCGCATCAAATACAAGCAACCGAAGTTTTCGGTCAAACTTGTACAAATCGTAGACACAATCCCATGTGGTACCGGCGACAAACTGGTCCATATATTTACCGCAGGCATCAACCAAGCGATAAGGCAACATGTATGCGCTTAATCGATAATAACTGATATTTGAAAGGTGACGGGCAGCACGGTCATGGTCATGGATGGACAAGCCTCGCTTTTCCAGAAGTCCTATTTGTTCGTCTATCGTAAGGGCCGGTTTCGAATACGTCCTCATTAGAAATTCTATTTTTGTCAAAATTACTCATTATTATTTTATTTAACAATCTCAGAACTTGGTGTAGAAGTGCGGTCAGCCTACGATAATCTGGCCCATCATACAAGAACATGGAATGTTAGTGAGCAATTTAGGGCATCCAACAACATACACACGTCAAGTGACGTTTGCCATGTTGTTTTTCCTTTGTTGTTTTTCTGATTTTTTATCGCGTCAAAGCCGGCAGGTATTCCCTGTAGGTATCCAACCCCAGAACCTCCACCGGAACGACTCTCTTGTAAATGCCCTTGATCCATCTGTCAAGTAACTTGTACGGAACGTTATTCCGTGAACAGTAAGTCTGGATTGACATCCCTCGCGGCATCCATTCGGTCTGGTAATCGAAGTAGAACTTCTCCAACTCTTCGCTGCTGTACATCTTCGTTTTTTTTGACACAAAGATATCTCGCTTCCTCTCTATGCCCTTTTTTGACCACTAACTTTCTTTCTTGCACGGTATCTTTGTTTTGGATGTTTCGGGACATCGGGATATTCACGTTCCAATAGTCCTTCGGCAACCATGATGGGCATAACTCGGTTTTTTCACGCATGCAGGACAAACAGGACACTTTTTGGAACAGTATCAAAAACAGCTGGTGCGTATGCGATAATTAACAAAAATTGTTTATCTTTGCAGATGAAATAGCAATACGAATATGAGCGGAACAGAAAGCATAGCGGACTGGATAGCAGCCAAACCAAAGCACGGCAGATACACTTTCTCGCGTGAGGAGGTGGCGGCGGCCTTCCCGGAGATGTCAGCGGAAGTGCTGTCGGCAACGCTCTCGCGGGAGGTGAGAAGGAGACGGATTATGATTCCCGTAAATGGGTTTTATGTAATCATCCCCGACGAGTATGCGCTGCGCGGGTTTGCTCCGCAACCGTTCTATCTGGATGATATGATGCGACACCTGGAGCGTAACTATTATGTGGCTTTGTTGAGCGCTGGCAGTTACCATGGTGCGGCGCATCAGGCTCCAATGATGTTTTGCGTGATGCTGGAGTCGCCCACAATGCGGGACAAGAAAACAGATAAGTATGCTACGAAGTATTTCTACCGCTCGGCCATTCCGATGGAGTATGTGGAGCGGCGGCAGACCAGGACGGGATATATCAATGTGTCGTGTCCAGAACTCACGGCGGTGGATTTGGTGGCCTATCAGGAGCGAGCCGGAAGTATCACAAGAGCCGCCACGGTGCTGGCGGAGCTGGTGGAGAAAACGGATTTCGGACGCTTGGGACCGGAATTTGTGAAAGTAGCGTCTGTGGCTTGTTTTCAGCGGCTGGGGTATATCCTGGATGATGTTTTGGAAAAGACTAAGGATGCTGGTGCGATTTATGGCCTATTGAAACGTGCTGGCGTTCGATTGCAGAAAGCGGCTTTGAAGCCCGGAAAGACCATTGAGGGCTACGAAATGAACGGGCGTTGGAAGATTGTTGTGAACGAAGATATAGAAATTGACGAGCTATGATACCGGCATCATATATAACAGAGTGGAGCGAAAAGGCACCTTGTGGCTTGAACGTGCAGGTAGAGCAAGATTTGATTATCTGCCGTACGCTGGTGTCGATATACAGTGATGCGTTCCTGGCAGAGCATTTGGCTTTCCGAGGTGGAACGGCGTTGGGAAAGTTGTACCTGAGGCCGCAGCCCCGATATTCGGAGGACATAGACTTAGTACAGGTTATGGCAGAGCCCATCAAAGAAACGATAGACCATCTGCGTGATGCGCTCTCGTGGTTGGGTGAGCCAACGGTAAAGCAGAAGAAGCACAATAATACGCTGGTGTTCAAGGTGCAACCAACGGATGTGGACGCAGGGGAGATTCACTTGAAGGTGGAAATTAACTGCAAAGAGCATTTCTCGGTATTCCCAATGGTGAAGGTCCCGTTTGCGGTGGAGAATTCGTGGTTCAAAGGATCTTGCGAGGTTTTGACATATGATTTGGCAGAACTGATAGGAACAAAGTTAAGGGCTGTGTATCAGCGACGGAAGGGGCGCGATCTGTTTGACTTGTGGATAATTCTGAGTATGGTACCTGAGCTGGATAAGGGAAAAGTGGTGCAGAGCTATGAGCGGTATCTGGGATTCACGGCATCGCATCTCCCCACGTACAAGGAGTTTGTGTTGAATATGGAAGGCAAGCTACAGGACGAGGAGTTTCTGAGTGATACGGATATGATTCTGCGCCCTGGTCTGGAGTACGATCCCGCCACGGCGTGGGAGAAGGTTAAAGAGGAGTTGGTGGATAGGCTGATGAAGAAAGGTAAGTGAAGAATAAGATGAAATGAATATCCGGCGTACTTTTCAGGATGCTTGCACCGATATGCTGTTTCCGAGCTATTACGTGACAGATTTTTTAAAACACTTTGGACCTGTGAAATTTTGAAAGAGATTCCTTTCTGACTTTTATTGCCGGACGGCCCGATGCCATGATATACCTGTCGTATCCGTAAAAATTCTATTGCATACAAGACAAGTCAGACGCAGAAAAGTTTATATGAGAAATTCCAAACCACCTGATTCCCGGTGCAACAAATTATAACAAAAAAACAACAAGATTCAACGCACCAGCCCCAAATCCTTGTCTTCCCTCGCAAGGGACAGCAGATATTGTCCATACTCTGTCATGCTCAGTTCCTCACCGAGCCGCCCCAGCTGCTCCCTGTCAATGAACCCCTGACGCCACGCAATCTCCTCGATGCACGAGATATAGAGTCCCTGCATCTCCTGTACCGTCTTCACGAATCCGCTCGCCTTATGCATCCCCTTCGGCGAACCAGTGTCCAGCCACACCATCCCGCGGCCCATCAACGTCACGCAGAGCCGGCCACGGCGCAGATATTCATTGTTGACGGACGTGATCTCGATCTCTCCGCGAGACGATGGCTCCACGCTTTTTGCTATCTCCACCACAGTGTTGTCATAAAAATAAAGTCCCGGAACGGCATAGCTCGATTTCGGGTGCTTTGGCTTTTCTTCGATCGAGATGACGCGCTCCTCCGCATCGAACTCCACCACCCCGAACGCCTCGGGGTTCTTCACCGGATAGCCGAAGATCGCCGCGCCGACGGTCTCCGCCTGCTCCTGACCCTTCCACAGCACGGACGAAAAGTATTGTCCGTAGAACACATTGTCTCCAAGCACTAAGCACACGCTGTCGCTTCCGATGAAAGATTCGCCGAGAATGAACGCGTCCGCCAACCCGCGTGGATGCTCCTGCACGGCGTATTCTATCCGTATGCCGATACGTCCTCCGTCCCCGAGCAGATTCCTGTAATTGCCGATGTCCTGAGGCGTCGATATCACGAGCACCTCACGTATACCCGCCAGCAGGAGCGTGGACAACGGATAATAGATGAGCGGCTTGTCGTATATGGGAAGAAGCTGCTTGGATACTGATATGGTGGTCGGATACAGTCGCGTCCCGCGGCCTCCCGCCAAGATGATTCCTTTCATTTGGCTCTATTCAATCTGTAACTGATGTCTTTGAACTTCTCGAACGCATGCTCGATGCACACGTCCATGTTGTAATATCTGAACTCGGCCAATCGGCCGCACAGGACGATGTTGCCGTATCTCTCCGCTTCCTCCACGTACTTCGAATACATCCGCCGGCTGGCCTCCGTCAGCACAGGATAATACGGAATGATCGCCCGCTCGTCGGACGGATCGTACTCCAACGGATACTCCGTGGCGATCATCGAAACCGGAATGTCCTGATCAAGACCGTAGGTCAGCTTCTTGTATTCCGTGCTTCTGGTGTACCCCGGCGCCTGCGGGTATGATACGATCTCCTCCGGCAGGATGCTCCTTACGTTTTCATATGTATAACGGATGTCCAACGAACGATACGGCAGACGCCCATACTTCAGGCCGAACAACTCGTCTATGTTCCCGGTGAAGACAAGCAGCTCCACCGCTTCCCCGTCATAGGTTATCATGTTATTTTCATCGTCGAACCGTATATGCGCGAGTGCGTCGGTGTTCAGAGTGACTGTGATGTTCTCATGGCTGAGCAGTCTGCGGAATATTCCGGCATATCCCTTTTTGGGAAGATACTGAAAATCCTTGTTCAGATAACGCGCGTCGAAACTCATCGCCATCGGGACACGCTCCAGCACGCTCCTGTCTATCTCCTCCGGCTGGAGCCCCCACTGCTTCGCCGTATAAGTACGATAAGCTTTCTCGAACAGCAGAGTGCCGTATTCGCTTATGTCAGCATCGCCGCTGTCCACCAATTCAAAAACAGGCACCCTGTCGCGCCCGGCGAATCGTGTCCGAAGCTTCTCCAGAAGCCTTTCCGACCGCTTCGCGCCTACAAGCTGCTGGAGCGTGCGGAAATTGAACGGCAACTGCACGTATTCTCCGTCGATGAAGCTCAGTAGGTGCGCATCGTGAGGATACAGATCCGCATATCCCGACAGGTACTCGATTATCCAGTACTTGTTCGTGTTCAGAAAATGAGGCCCGTACCGCTGCACGAGAATGCCGTGTCTGTCATATTCGTCGTACATGTTGCCCCCGATGTGAGACCGCTTCTCGATGACTTCTACCCTGCGGCCGCATTCCTCGGCGATGCGTCGCGCAAGGATGCTTCCCGAAAATCCAGTCCCGACGACAATGATCCTGTCCATTGTTGTTTCTCCTTAAAGATTGTTTTTCACCCATTCCGCCGTTCTAAGGATGCTATCCTTGAAATCGGCGGTGCACTCGAACCCAGTGTCACGATAGAGCGCGTCCATGTCAATCTTGTCATAATTCCGAATGCTGTCGTCGTCAGGATACGCCCCGAACAAAAGCGGCACGTCCGGAGCGACGATCCGTCCGATCTCCGAAACAAGTTCCCGGAAGGTACGAAGCCGGCGATGGCCGACGTAGTAGCTGCGAAGATGAACGCCCAGTTCTCCGATGGCGTAAAATGCGCGGGCGATATCGTCGACATAAATGAAATCATATGGTATGTCACCCTTGATGAGACGCGGACTCTCTCCTTTGACCAACTGCTTCAGGACTACGTTGGCCAGCATCATGGAACGGTTCCGCTCCCCGTATGCCATCGCCGTCAGACCCGCGCCGTATCCGATGCCCGAATTGGAGGCGATCGTCTTGCATATGATCTCCGCGGTCGCTTTCGCCGAGGAATAAATGCACGTCCATCGCGGATGTCTCCCGTTCATGTCAAAATGGTCCGCGACCTCAAGTTCATTGTACGTTCCCGCGAACACGAATTTCTTGCAGCCGATCCTGACCGCCGCAGTGACAGCATCTCCCGCGCTCGCTGCATTGGCAAGCTGCAGGCGGTAGTCGCGGAATGCATCGCCGAACACGCCCTGCCATGCAAAATGATAGAATACGTCAACGTCCGCACGAATAAGTTCATGAAGCCGGTCATACTTGGTAAAGTCGGCGATGATCGGATGAAAGTTTGTCTTTCCGGAGTGCTTCGCAACTGCTTTCTCGGATATGTCCACGCCGTACACGACGACACCTTTTTTAAGCAGCAATTCTGTCAGTGCGCCGCCGATGAAGCCGCCCGCCCCGGTCACTATCGCCGTTTTCATGCCGCCTCCGCTTTTTGGCGAAGAAGGCAGTCAGGTATTACCCCCCCCCGTATTTTTTCGGACGTCATCCCCGTTTCAAGCCACTTCGCCGTTCTAAGGATGCTCTCCTTGAAATCAGCGGTGCACTCGAATGTGAAACCGTCGCAGGATCCACGTCTTATCTCATCATAGTCCACATACGTATCCTCCGGCATCTCGCCGAACGTGAACCTCCGGTCCGGACATAGCACATTTCCCATAGCGAGTATCTTGTCCTTGAATGTACTGATATCGTCGTGCCCGATATAGTACGTCTCATATGGCTCGCCGCACTCATACGCGGCCACAAGCCCCGAGACGGTGTTGTCTATGTACATCCAGTCATTCGGCCTGTCCCCTCGGACGAGCTTCAAAGGGCCGTCGTTGAGCATGGACTTGATTATCGTGTTCACCGCTTTACTGGACCTGTCGCCGACGCCGTATGTATTTGTCAGTATCACTTTGTTGTATTCCATGCCGGTCCTTATGGATATGGACGCGCATATGTCTCCGGCCGCACGCTTGGCGATACCGTAGACGTTAAACGGATACCGCGGCTGAAGTTTGTTTTTCATCGACTCGTAGCTTGAACTTGCAAAAATGAACCTTTCCACAAACTGTGCTGCATCCTCGCAGACGCTTGCCGCCATTGTGACATTGTCCATCTGCATACGTACGTCGTAGAGGTCCCTGCCGCCAAGCGATCCGCCCCACGACAAATAATACAACACGTCAACTTTCTTCGGGACCATATCCGACAGCCGTACTTCGGACAGATCAGCCTCGACCGGCGTAAAGCGGCCGTTCTTGAACCTGCACATATATTCACTTTTGACGTCCACCCCGTATACGCGATATCCGCCATCCAGCAGCCTCGCCGTCAGCGCGCCGCCGATGAAGCCGCCCGCACCGGTCACTATCGCCGTTTTCATCGTACGCTCCTTTCCTGTCCGTCCCATTCAAAGTTCACGTCGCTGTCGCACAGTTTCGGCGCTTTCCGATCCTTGGACGACACGATCGGGACGATGTCGCCCCAGTCGATGCCGATTTCCGGGTCGTTGTACGCAATCGCCCTGTCGTATTCGGGCCAGTAGAGCTCATCAACCTTGTACTGCACTTCGGTGTCGTCCACAAGCGACATGCAGACATGGCCGAAACCGCGCGGTATGTATATCTGACGCTTAGAATCAGCATCAAGCTCTACGGACACATACCGTTTGTATGTCGGCGAACCGCGACGAAGGTCGACCGCAAAGTCGACGATCCTTCCCTTTGTGCATCTTAGAAGTTTCGCCTGAGCGTGCGGAGCGTTCTGAAAATGTATCCCGCGTATCGTGTGGCGCTTCAGGCTGAGAAGGTGATTGTCCTGCACGAAGACCGTTTCAATGCCGATCTCCTGAAGACTGCGTTTGGAGTACGATTCCATATAATAGCCCCTGTCGTCATAAAACACGCGCGGGGTCAGGAGCATCACCCCCATGCCGAGTTCCTTTACTTCCATGTCCCTTTCATTTCTTCGACAAGATGAGCCTGTCGCATTATCGTTCTGTAGTTTTCTTCCCTTGCCGCCTTGTCGCGGACGCATTCGCAGAATCGTTCTATCGACTTCCCGAACGTGTCGTCCGGCGAAAGACTGACGGTCTCAGTCCCCTCTCCGTCCGTGATCTCCGCCGTCGGCACGAATCCGTCAGGAGCCGTCAGGATCCGGCCCGTCCGCAGGATGCCCCTGCTGCCCCACACCTCCAGCTCGCACCTGTAGCCGTTGTCCATCCCGAACGACACCTGGGCCGTCGTGCCCGCGTCGTTGACCAACGCGGCGCTCCCGTAGAGATCCACGTCATACCCGTCGGCGTAGTTAAGGCGGGAATAGGCCACCTTCGCCGTGTCGCCGAGCAGCATGGCCGCAAGCTTGACGGTATAGCCGCCGCAGTCGAGCAGAGCTCCGCCGCCAAGACGTTTGTCGTAACGGAAATCGTTCTTCGGCCTTCTCGGGAAACCGAACGCTATGCGATACAGGCGAACATCCCCGATCCTGCCGCCGTCGATGATTGACCGTATCTCCCCTATCTGCCTGTGGAACGCAAACATGTAGTTCTCGTGCACGGCCAGATTCTTCGCCGATGCGAGTTCGAGCAGCGCCCTCGTGTCCGCCTCCGTCGTGGTGGACGGCTTCTCCACGAAGATGTGCCGGCCATGCTCCAGCGACGACTTCGCCCAGCGGTAATGCAGCGCGGGCGGCAGGGGCAGATATACGGCATCGATGTCCGGCGAGCAGAGCAATTGTTCGTAGCTGTCGTAGACCATGCCGCCGTACTCATCAGCGAAGGCCCGTGCCTTTTTCGTTTCGTTTTCAATCACGGCCGCGTCGGGAGTACCGTCGCCGGACCATTCTTGTGCGTCAGCGTGGGCCACGCCAATATATTCGGCGCAGTCAAGTTTCCGTATTGCGGGCATGAACCGTCGGAACGCGATCTCCGACGGACACATCACCCCGATCCTTATCCTGTTCATCTTCCTTATTCGTTTACCATTTCAATACCGACATCAGATTGCGCAGCTGGATGTTCAGGCAGTTGCTTGACCTGATGAACGTCCCCAGCGTCTTGTAGTCGGTCCAGAAGTAGCCGGCCGGAGGCTCCGGCAGTTCGTCCGCGCCGATATCCACGACTACGTTGCGGTTCTGTTCGTGGTAGAAGCGTCCGCCCTCCTCGGACAGCAGCGTGTCGAACTGCACCCCCTCTCCGCTCCTCAGGTGCGCGTCGAACAGCTTGTCCACCGCGGTATCTTCAGCCCCGTCATGGACGTATTCCCGCTGTACCGACGGGCCGAGTTCGATCCTGTCGAAGCAGCCGGCCTCCGGAGTGCCCCGGACAAGAAATTCTCGGACACCGCCGATGACGCGTGTCATGAGTCCGAACGTGGCGGGGCCCGTCGCCTCGAGCAGCGGCTGGCGCCAGCGCCTGACCTCCCGACCCTCAATCTCGATGTCGCAGAACACCACCTTGAAGCTGTACGGCTCCCGGCATACAAATTCGCCGTCACGCATCTCCCAGTCATCAAGCGAATATAGCGGCACGAGACGGCGTTCGGTCTCGTCGAACATTTTGTAGTCGTTCATGTACCCGATTATCTCCGTAGCGCTGCCATTCCGGCCACCCTCCGCGGACCTGTACATCGCAAGGTCCGTAAACTCATCCGCCTCCCCTTCCGGCGGCAGGCACGACAGCACCGTCCGCGTGTCCATGTTCACGAGGTTGTCCACGCGCATCAGTTCCTTGATCTGACGCATCGTCATCCACCTGTGCGACGGAAGAACTTCAATGTCCCCGTCAATCTCTATGATGATGTTCCTGTTGCGCTTGCCCAGAAATCGCGACGACTGCTCCGACTGGATGCGGTCGGCCACGACCCTGTATCCCGATGCGTTCATGAAGTGCTCGAGGTAGGCGGGACGAGAGCCGCCGTGCCTGCAGGTGAAGTTGGACTTGGTAGCCTGTATCGTCGGCGACAGCTGTATCTTGTTGATGTTGCCCGGCTCGATCTTCGCCTGCATCAGATAGTGCATCTCCCCGTCTATGCGCCTCCGGATGATGCCAAGGTAGCCTATCTCGTCCTGAACGATGATAGGCTGGGACACCACCGTCTCCCCGGAACGCGTCACGCGAAGCCCTGATATCCGGAAGAAACTGTTCCCCGGATTGCATATGCTCCCGGTAACGTCGTCGTAACGCCACGGGGAACATTCGTCAAGGGTGGTCTTCTCGACCGACACATGGACCTCGGCGTTCCGCGCACTTATCCACTCCAATAGTTCTTTCGTTTCGTGAACGGCCATATTTATTTCATGCTTGTATCAGTTAACATATGTATCTGATACCTTTTTTCTTCAAGAAAATGCTAAAAGACAGACTTACCCCTCCGGTTATCAGAATCCTGCTGAAATACATCAATGCCGATCCCCAGTCTGCAACAAAAACGGCTTTACCGATAAAATGAACCAGTACTGCCAGAACTACGTAATTCCATGGATCAGAATATAGATACATTCCGAACGTGTTATTTCGCAGAACATTAAAGATTCTTGTCGCAGGCAGTGCCGTAGAAGACAGAAGGAAACTGATGCCATATACAAAGGCACACCCGACAACCGCACAGATTGGTGCCAGTGCCAATCTGACAGCCCCAAGAATATCAATCCCGGCTGAATCATGAATAGTAGAATATATATAACTCAATGCCACAAAGATACTTCCTATGATAAATAATGTTTTCAAGGAAATATGTGCGTTGGCTTTCTCTCTGTATTCTTCAAAATAATATCCTACATAGAACCACATAATAAATTTTGCGATAAGTCTTATCGCATTAATGGGAATAACGCTATGTAATAACAACGCAACATACATGAAGACCAACTTGTATGGTTTTCTTATATGCATTTTCTTTTCTACAATATGGTGGATCAGAAATATCATGAACAAAACCGGCAGAAACCATAGATAAAAGCCTTGCTGTATAAACACTTCGTTTGTCAATATGTCTTTGAAAACGTTTGTTGACTTTGCGTAGAATCCGGATATTGCCTTCAACGGAACTGCATACAAAAGCAGCACAACGACAAACGGAAGCAATAGCTTTTTTGACTTGTCCTTTATGAGCGAAGCTATTGAATCATACCCCCCCCATTGATTTCTTTGTGTCTCAGAAGTGCACCGCTCAAAGCCATATACAACGGCATATGAAAAAGATATATTATGGCCGTCAGTTTTTCTGTTAGTGGTCAATTTAGGGCGTCCAACAGTATACACTCGTCGAGAGACGTTTGCCCATGTTGTTTTTCCCCTG
>CANPZS010000048.1 GCA_947588835.1 uncultured Bacteroidales bacterium
ACTTTAAATTTACTACTTTTATCGCTAATCACCAAATCTTCAATCACTTATTTTTCATCGAACTCACGTTATATTATACATTTGCTGCGAACACGTTGAATCCCGATGGATAACCGGTCCGTAAAGCGCAACATATCCCGAATCAGGAAAGACCTCCATATCACGCAGAAAGAAATGGCGGAAAGGCTCGGCTTGTCCAGGACGGCCTATCACAACATAGAGACGGGCGAAACGAAGCTCATCAGCGACAACATATCCAAGGTGGCGGGCATAATGAACGTGCCCATGGAGGAACTGGTGCTCGGCTACAGGCCCGCCCGGTCCTCGGAGCACGAACTGAAGGAGCTGCAGGCCGGATACGCCTCGGACATGGCGGCAAGGGAGCGCGAGATAAAAATGCTCAACGAGATCATATTGTCGCTGAAAGACACCATACGCACCAAGGACGAGATAATCTCGATGCTGCGCCGCCGCATTTCCGAAGAAAGCCAGGGAAGTCAAGGACATTTCGCCGACAATTTATAACTTTGCCCGTCATGGCAAAGGAAATACGCTTGCTTGCAAACATGCACGAAGGCCTCGCGGAGGCAGGATGCGACGAAGCCGGAAGGGGGCCTCTGGCCGGTCCGGTGTATGCCGCCGCGGTCATTCTGCCGCCGGATTTCCGCCATCCCCTCCTGAACGATTCCAAAAAAATGAGCGAAAGGCACAGGGACCTGCTCCGCAGGATAATAGAGGATGAGGCCGTGGCATGGGCCGTGGAGGCCGTCAGTCCGGAGGAAATAGACGAGGTGAACATTCTCAACGCGTCGATACTCGGCATGCAGAGGGCAGTGCTCAGACTGGATCCGGCGCCGGACTTCCTGCTCGTCGACGGCAACCGGTTCAGGCCTTTCGGAAAGTTCGGAACGGACGGATATGCGACCGTGGTGCACGGCGACGCCACCTATGCGTCCATAGCCGCCGCATCCGTACTGGCGAAGACGCACCGGGACGAATTCATGCGCAGAATCGCGCAGGAGTTTCCGCAATACGGATGGGACACCAACATGGGATACCCGACGGCGGGACACATCGAGGCCCTGAAACGCTTCGGCCCGACCCCGTGGCACCGCAGATCCTTTCATCCGAAAGAACTTGAATCCACATTGTTTTAATGTGATATTTCATTTATTTTTGCATCTGATTTCCTCGAACCAAAAAAAATTTTGATATGAAACGAATTTTATGTCTCCTCGCAGCCGTCGTCATGACGGTGGGAGTCCGGGCGGACGAAGGCATGTGGCTTCTTCCCCTGCTTGAAAAGATGAACGGCAAGGCCCTGTCCGAAGCGGGCTGCAAACTCACTCCGGAACAGATCTACAGCATCAACAATTCATCCCTGAAAGACGCCGTCGTCCATTTCGGAGGCGGATGCACCGGCGAGATAATCTCCGCCGACGGCCTGCTCGTCACCAACCACCACTGCGGCTACGCCAGCATCCAGGGACTCAGCACGCCCGAGCACAATTATCTCGGAGACGGATACTGGGCCATGAAGCGCTCCGAAGAGCTCCCGGTCAAAGGGCTTTCGGTCACTTTCCTGAAATACATGACCGACGTGACCGCGGAAATCGAAAACGCGAGAGCCAAGGCCGAGAAGAAATTCAAGAAAAACCCCGAAAAGGTCGACAAAGCCCTTGAAGACGCCAGGCAAGTCATCATAGACAGGGAGAAAAAGCTGAATCCCAACTGCAGCGTAAGGGTAGCCTCTTTCTATAACGGAAATGTTTTCTATGCGATAGTGTCAAAAGTCTACAGGGACGTCCGTTTCGTAGGCGCGCCGCCGGCGGCTGTCGGCAAATTCGGAGGCGAAACCGACAACTGGATGTGGCCCCGCCATACCGGAGACTTCTCGATGTTCAGGGTCTACGCAGGTCCAGACAACGAGCCCGCAGAATATTCCGAGGACAACGTTCCGTACCGTCCGGAGAACCATCTCAAAATCTCCCTGAAGGGAGTTGAAGAGGGCGACTACACCATGATAATGGGATATCCCGGAAGCACCCAGAGGTTCCAGACCGCCACGCAGCTCAAGCAGATGATAGCCGTCAACAGAATCCGCATCGACGCCCGCACCGTCCGTCAGGACATAATGTGGGAAGCCATGTGCGCCGATCCTGCGGTACAGCTCAAATATGCCAACAAATATGCAGGCTCCGCCAACGGATGGAAAAAATGGCAGGGAGAAGAACTTGCATTTGAAAAGCTCAACATAATAGGCCGCGAAGAAGCCAAGGAGGCCGCCTTCATGGAATGGGTAAACGCCGATCCCGACCGCGCCAAGAAATACGGAGACGCCATAGGGCTTATAGACAAGAGCATGAACGACCATGCTGAAGCATCGTATGCGTTCACCCTGATCGGCGAATCGCTCGCCAGGATAGAACTCGTAGGGCTGGCATCCCGCTTCAGCTCGTTCGGCACGGACGGCAAGAAAGCCGACCCCGAAGATCTGCGGAAAACCGTCGCCGACGCATACAGGGATTACGTGGAGCCCCTCGACAGAAAGGAGGCCGCCGCGCTAATCAGATTCTATCGTGACCATGCCAAAAAAGAAAATTACCCCGGAAGCCTCGGAGAAGGCTTCGAAGATTTCGGGACTCTTGACATAGACAAATACGTGGACTACCTGTTCGACGGCAGCGTATTCGCTTCCGAAGAAAAGCTGCTGAAAGCCATTGAGGGAGCAAACGCGGATGAGACGTTTGCAAAAGACCCCGCCACGGTTCTCAGCGCCGCCATTTACGAAAAATTTCTGCCTCTGTACGATAAGCAGATCTCCGGCACCGAGGACCTCGTCAAAGGCAACAGGGCATTCGCGGCGGGCCTGCTTGAATGGGAAGACGGCAAGCCCTCATATCCGGACGCCAATTCCACGATGCGCCTCACCTACGGACACGTACTCTCCTATTCTCCTAAAGACGCTGTGCTTTACAGGCATTATTCTACCCTTTCCGGCGTCATGGAAAAGGAAAATCCCGACGATCCTGAATTCATAGTGCCCGCTAAGCTCAAGGAACTTTACGCGGCAAAGGACTTCGGCCGCTACAGCAAGGACGGCGACGTTAGAGTGAACTTCCTTACCAACAACGACATAACCGGAGGCAATTCCGGCTCCCCCGTACTTAACGCCGACGGCGAACTCATCGGCCTGGCGTTCGACGGCAACTGGGAGTCGATGAGCTCCGACGTCATGTTCGAGCCCGAACTCCAAAGGTGCATCTGCGTCGACATTCGCTATGTCCTGTTCTGCATCGACAAACTCGGCGGCGCAGGCTATCTCCTCAACGAAATGGACCTCGTCGAATAGAGTATGACGGCTGAAGACATAAAAGCCTGGCTCTCCGAAGTCCGGCACCCCGCAAAGGGTGACAGGGACATCGTGGAGCTGGGCATGGTCGACAAAATAGAGACGGACGGAGACCGCGTCGAAATAACGCTTGCCTTTCCCAAGAGGCCGGATCCGCTGAAAGACTATCTCGCGGGCAGCGCCAGGGCGGCCGTGATACGGCACGCTCCGGCGGCTTCCGTATCGGTAGTCACTGTAGTGAAAGAAGAAAAGCCCAAACGGCAGACGCTCGATCTGAATCTCGATCAGGTGAACAATGTCCGGCACATAATAGGCATAGCCTCAGGCAAGGGAGGCGTAGGCAAATCCACAGTGGCCGTGAACCTCGCCATCGCGCTCGCGCGTCTCGGCTACAAGACCGGACTGGCGGACGCCGACATATACGGTCCTTCCGTGCCCTTGATGACGGCCACGGAGGGGGCCGTGCCCGGAATGACGGAGGAAAACGGACGCGACCTCATCGTTCCGGTGGAAAAATACGGCGTCAAATGGATGTCGATAGGCTATTTCGCCCAAAACGGACAGGCCCTCGTATGGCGCGGCCCCATGGCCTGCAACGCATTGAAGCAGATGATCCTGCAAGTGCAGTGGGGCGACCTCGACTTCCTCCTCGTGGACATGCCGCCCGGCACCGGGGACATACACATCACCCTCGTGCAGGACATACCCATGGAGGGGGCCGTATTCGTGACCACGCCGCAGCAGGTGGCATTGGCGGACGTTGAAAAGGCCATCGACATGTTCCGCAACAAAAGCATAGACCGCAAAGTGTTCGGAATCGTAGAAAACATGGCATGGTTCACTCCCGAAGAACTTCCTGACCACCGCTACTACATATTCGGCAGGAACGGCGGCGAAGCCATGGCGGAAAAGTTCGGAGCGCCCCTGCTCGGAAGGATCCCGATAGTGCAGAGCATCAGGGAAAGCGGCGACGCCGGAGAGCCGGCGGCCCTTTCATCCCGCCCCGACGGCACGGCGTTCATCGAACTCGCGGGGAAAATGGCTGAAACGATTCTCTAAACCTATATTCCAATGAAAGGCCCGTACAGACAATTCCTGCGGGAAATCAACAGGTTCATCCCGAAGGACAGGACATACACCGATGAACTCCGGAGGCTGACATGGGGCACGGACGCAGGATTCTACCGTCTCGTGCCCGAAACGGTCATACGCACCGAAAACGAAAAAGAGGTTTCCGACATTCTGAAGACGGCCGGAAGGCTAAGTCTTCCGGTAACCTTCCGGGCCGCCGGGACGAGCCTTTCCGGACAGACCGTCAGCGACTCCATCCTCGTGGTGGCCGGCAAAAACTGGGAAAAGTATTCCGTATCGGAAGACCGGGAGACCATAACCCTGCAGCCGGGCGTGATCGGTGCGCACGTCAATGAGATTCTGGCGCCTTTCGGACGGCATTTCGGCCCCGATCCGGCTTCCATCAAGAGCGCCATGGTCGGAGGCATAGTCATGAACAACGCCTCCGGCATGAGCTGCGGCACGCATGCCAACAGCGACAGGACACTCGTTTCAGCCAGAATCGTCTTTGCCGACGGCACAGTGCTCGACACCGGCGACGCGGAAAGCCGCAGGGCCTTCGCGGAAAGCCACGGGGAATTTCTGCGCGGCATAGAGGCCCTTAGGGACGAAGTTCTTTCGGACAAGGAACTCACTGAAAGGATACGGTACAAATATTCCATCAAGAACGTCACGGGCCTCAACATCCTGCCTTTCATAACATACACGGATCCTTTCGACATCATCACCCATCTGATGGCGGGTTCGGAGGGCACGCTCGCATTCATAAGCGAGGTGACCATGAAAACACTGCCCTCAATGCCTTTCAGGGCAAGCGCCCTCATCTATTTCACTTCCATAAAAGAGGCCGCGGAAGCCGTCGTGGCCATGAAACGGCTCAACGTCGACGCCGCCGAACTGCTCGACAAACGTTCGCTGCTCTCAGTAGGGGACAAAGTAGGCAAAGAAGCGCAGGAGGGCCTGCGCCGATATCCGGACCTCGCCGCCATACTGACCGAGACGGAAGCCGAAAGCGAAGAACAGTTGCATGACAACATAGAGGCCATAAAGGAGGCGCTGGCTCCGTTCAAGACACTGACGGACGTAAGGTTCACCGACGACCCGAAAGAATACGGCAAGTTCTGGGCCGTCCGTTCCGGCATCTTCCCCTCAGTGGGAGGAATGAGAAAGACGGGCACCACCTGCCTCATCGAAGACATAGCCTTCCATATAGAGGATCTGCCGGAAGCCACCGCCGAACTGTCCGCCCTTTTGGACAGACACGGCTACATGGACTCGTGCATCTACGGCCACGCCCTCGAGGGAAATTTCCATTTCATTATAAACCAGGCCTTCGATACGGAGCAAGAAGTGGAGCGCTACAAGGCCATGATTCTCGATGTGGCCGATTTGGTGGTGAACAAATACGACGGCTCCCTGAAAGCCGAGCACGGAACCGGGCGGAACATGGCGCCCTTCGTAAAAATGGAATGGGGCGACAAGGCCTACGGCATCATGAAACGTGTAAAGTCCCTTTTCGACCCCAACGGACTTCTCAATCCCGGCGTCATCTTCAATGACGATCCGGAATGCTACGTCAAACATTTCAAGGCGCTGCCGGCGCTCAGCCCCTCTGCGGCCGGACAAGGCGCATTCGCTGAAGCCTTCGGGCGCATCAACAAATGCATAGAATGCGGTTTCTGCGAAGTCAACTGCCTTTCCTGCGGCTTCACGCTGTCGCCCCGCACAAGGATAGCCGCCGTCAGGGAGATGGCGAGGCTCGCCGCAAGCGGAGAAAATCCCGCGCTGCTCCGCCGCCTTGAACGGCAGTACCTGTACCAAGGCAACCGCACATGCGCCGCGGACGGCCTGTGCTCCATGTCCTGCCCCATGGGCATAAACACGGCCGATCTCACGCACGACATCCGGACCGGCAGGGTGCCGCGCAAATCGCTTGCATACAAGACGGGGGACGCCGCCGCAAATCATTTTTCGACCGTCAGAAAAGGCCTGAAGGCCACCCTCGCGGTTGCCGGGGCAGGCGACGCCATATTGGGAGACAAACTGATGGGAACGGTCTGCCGCGGTCTTCACAAGATTGGGCTGCCGCTATGGACGCCCGCCATGCCGTCGGCATATTCCGTGCCCGAGAAACGGCTTTCGGCAGGCACGGGCGGAGACCTCAAAGTCGTCTATTTCCCCAGCTGCATAAACCAGACGATGGGAACGTCCAAACAGCTCGGCGGGCGGAAAGCGCTCGCCGAAGAAATGACGGACCTGCTTCACAAGGCGGGCTACGAGGTCGTCTTTCCCGAAGGAATGAAAAACCTGTGCTGCGGCACCATCTGGGAAAGCAAGGGCATGCCCGACATCGCCGACCGTAAAACGAAAGAACTTGAAGACGCCTTGTGGCGGGCTTCGGAGGAAGGCAGATATCCCGTCCTGTGCGACCAGAGTCCATGCCTGCACAGGATGAGGGAAAAAATAACGAAAACGAAGTTGTACGAGCCCGCGGAATTCATCTGGGTTTTCCTGCGCGACAGGCTCGAATTTCACAAAAGTGACAGGCCCGTGGCCGTGCATTGCACCTGTTCTACAAGACTGATGGGGCTGTCCGACACTGTCATCAGCCTTGCAGGACTGTGCGCCGAAGAAGTCTTCGTCCCTGAAGGAGTAGGCTGCTGCGGCTTCGCCGGCGACAAAGGCATGACCCGCCCCGAACTCAACGCCTATGCTCTGAGAAAGCTGCGGCCGCAGATAGAAGCGTTCAACGCAGATGCGGCGGCCAAAGGGCGCAAGCCCATCGAGGCGGGCTATACCAACAGCCGGACCTGTGAAATAGGCCTTACCACAAACTCCGGCATCCCGTACATGAGCATAGCCTATCTCGTGAACGAATGCACGGAAGCAAAGCGGCAATAAAGGACTACGGCGCCTTACAACAGGCTCCTGCGTTCTCTTATATCGGCATCAGACCCCGTGTAATTGCCCAGACTGCCTTCTTTTGCCTGAATGCAGATATAAGTCATGGGCTGCTCCGAGGTACATAAAAGATTCCTGTCGCAGCCGGTCGACACGCGTATGACGGAGCCTTCCGCGATATCAAACACCTCGTCATCGACCTGGAAACGGCCGCTTCCCGAAAGTATGATATAATGCTCCTCATTTTCCCTGTGGCTGTGGAAGAAAGGAACGGCCGCACCCTTCGGCAGCGTGCCGAAAGATATTTCACACGAGGAAGAACCGACGGCTTCCTTTACAAACTGCTTGCCCTCAAAGGCCTGCAAAGAACCGACCGAGGCATGGGCGAACTTGGCGCCGGACTCACAAATCTTTATTTCACTCATGGTACAAAAATGTTATAAGTTTGTATTTGGTATTTATGTGACATTATTTTAGCTTTGCATCAGTAAGCAACTATCATTTCAATAGTGCGAAGTTAGAAGATATATTGTTTTTATACAAGAACTTACGCTAAAGTAAGACACTTACCTTGAAGTCAGTAAAATTGAATACAAACGACTTGGCCATACAGGAGCATCTGAAAAAATTTTCGGACATAGAGTCCTGCCCGATCCGGAACGTCATTGCCCGTATCTGCGGCAAATGGTCCCTGCTTGTCCTCTGCATTCTGGCGGAAAACGGGACCGCACGATTCAGCACTATAGGAAAATCCATTCCTGACATATCGCCGAAAGTGCTGACGGAAACCCTCAAAAATTTAGAAGCGGACGGCATGATATCCAGAAAAGCCTATGCGGAAATCCCGCCTAAGGTGGAATATTCTTTGACTGAACTGGGAAAAAGCCTCATGCCGCATCTGAAAAGTCTGATCGGCTGGGCGCTTGAAAATTTCCGGACCATAGCCGAGAACCGAAAGAGATAGCGCCGGCCGGCTGCGGAGGGAACTCGTATCACTTTTCACTATGCTATTGTGCCGTCGTCCGAATCGCGTGAGGCATTTTCACGGCGCTCGGACTTGGCGCGGCACCACGGGCGAAATATGAGGCGGCGCGGCATTTCACGTTTTGCTGCAGATTGCGGTAGAAGAAGTTCAGTTCCACTACGTGATAATTTCCCGGCGGAAAGAGCTTGGAAAGCGAAGGCGTATAGTAGGACGCCGGATCAACCCCGGAGATGACAAGTGCGCGGGTTCCTGCGTCTATATGGGCGCTTATCGTGTGCGCCTGTTCGGATTCGATACTGCCGTCCGAAGCGATGAATACAGTTCCGAGATGCAGCTCCGCCGGAGCCGTCAAAGTGTCTGTGCGCCAGTTCAATGGATTGATTGCCGCACGGCTTCCCGACAGCAGGTCAGGTAGCCGGTCCGGAGCTGAGACGGAATTGAAAGTAATGAAAACCCCCGTATCATCGGCATCGGAGGCCGATACGAGATAAGGCGAGACATCCGTCTCATACACAGGATAGCCCAAAGGATAAGCCGCTATCATGCGGCGATAGAGACTGTCGTTCATCTCTCTTTTCAGCAGTTCAATCACCGCCTTGCCGCCTTGGCTGTGCCCAGCCAATATGAACGGACGGCCTTTGTTCAAGCGGTCGAGATAATAGTGGAACGCGGCCGCGATGTCCTCGTAAGCCACGTCAAAACGTTTCTCGATTATGTTGTCGTTTTCCGTCCATGACTCAATGGTAATCTGACGGTAGTACGGTGCGAAAAAGTTGGCTTCGTCGGCGAAAATCCCCTTGGCCAGCCGCAACGGCTTGTCTACGGCCGCCCGGTGTTCCGGCTTTTCCGGGTCCATGTAGTGGCACACTGCCTCCGTGCTGTCCTTCCAGTCGAACACGCAGGTCGGGACGATGTAAAAGACATCGTAGGCGCGTCCTTCCTCCGCCGTGCCGCCGAACCAGGCGCTTGGCAAGGCATAATCCGGTGCTTCCGGTATCCTCTCGCCGTCCACGGCGACAGATCCCCGGCTGCAGGAGACAGCCAGCAGAAAAACAATCAGTATAAGACCGAACTTCTGTTTCATCGTATCATGCATGATAAATTCCACCACGAAGATACATCAAATTCTGCGATCGGGGAATTATTGTAGTAGAATAGATTACTATAATATAAACCCTATATACAAGATTTAAAAACATACCAACTGGCCGTGGTAAGGCATCTTTTATCGAAGACTGATTGATATATAAGTCTTTTGTGTAATCAACTGATAAAGATCTATTTTCTCGGGCCGATGAACCGATCTCCGTTGAAGTGAATCATATGGTCAGGCGTATCAGAGAGCCATACCTCCGTCTCCCAAGCGATATCATCCACATGCTTTTTGAACTCCTTTGCATCCGGGAATGCCGACACATACACGAGTCCATAGGGACAATCCTTGGTGAACTCTTCCAATTCAACCACACGTTTTGCAGAAACCGGCCCATGAGAAGTCACGACTTCAATCAGGAACAACCAGCCGCGTCTTTCATCGCAAATGACGATATCTGGAAGCTTCGAATGCTCTGTTATAGGAAGATGGAGAGCTGCCAACCCGGCCTCATCCACATAAAGATCCTTATCCTCCGTATCACCGATATAGAGCAACTTTCCACCAGGAGAGAACCTTGGAGCAAAGTTCTCTACAACAGCAGCCCGAACCTCATTATGCACGCCGGGAGAAAGATAATACTCATTCCCCTCAATAACAAGCGGAATACGATGCATCTCCCGCTCAGCGGCATACTTCTCCCGGAGCGATCCACTTCTCTCAACAAATGTTTCAACCTTTTTTTCCCAGCCTCTCTTGCCAAATGACCGGGCCACGGTCAAAGCCTCCTCGGTAATTGCGTAATGTGCCTTAGGACTGTTGACAGGCAAGGTCGGATCATCTGGATTATAGTTGGCTACAGACGCTTGAACGAACTGATGAAGAACTTGGCGCCGGAACGTTTCGCGCGTATTGGGCGCATAAGGAGATTTGGTCTTATAGTTGTCGTTCACAAAAGCCATGATTTCTTTTGTGATGCGTTGGCTGGTTCGGGTTGCATTCGCCCACGGAGTGTCTTCCTTGATGCCGCAAAGGGCCAGCAAGGTCAACGCGGACATTTCATTTTGCTGCGCAGCAGGCATTCCCAATGCCTTCAAAATCTCTTGTGCTTCAGTAATTTTACTCATTGCTACCGAATCTTGAAGTAATCCAGGACCAAATCATTGATGTAGTCGATGGAATAATTGTTTCTTAAAATAATCTTCCGACCAATCTCCCGCATGGTCTCGATAGGAGGAAGAGGCATCATCCTCAACTCCGTTGCGCTCACATTGATATTCCCGTTGAACGTACGGAAATACGCATCAAACATTTCACTATTCAAAAGAGCAGTAAGCCCCATGACTTCATCTCTACGAAGATGACCTTTCGGCCTATAAATATAATTCAATTTGTTTTCAATTCCAACGAGTTCATACTGAGACATATTGCCAAAGAACGGAGCCGCGACCAGCCGGCTATTGTCATCCTTGGAACTGAAACGTCGCAGCAGCACATAATTCTTATTTGGAAGCAGGGATGCTTTCGTCTCCGGGGCAACCTTGATATATTGTCCCTTGCCTTTCTTCTGCACCGGATGGTCACACAACATTTTTACGACATTGTGAAGCCAGTAGAGCGGCACCGTATCTTCAGTCGGTTCATTGACAATGAAATCGTATGCCCGAAATGCAACCACCGGCCCAGTGGATATCATAATGTCGTACTTCTCCATATTGCCCTCCCAAGAGCGGAACAGGCTCAATATTGCCTCATCGCGTGCATCAACCGGCAAATAAACAACCTTTTCATCACTGGTCACATCCACAATATCGGCAGCTTTGTATTCTTTCTGATATGGTTCCCCAAGATCCCGAATCCCCTGACTGAAGGAGACCGTGACGGTAGAGACCTCCCGCGCCGGATGCATCCGCATAATTACCAGCTCCTGAAGAACTTCATCCTTAGAGAACGTGTCCTTTCTGGTATTAAACAAGTGGATCAGATCAATATGAACATAACGAAAAAGGAAATCTCGAAACGCCTGGAAATACCGCCCCGAAGCAAAACTTCGCGGGGTAATGAATATCATCTGACCACCCTCGGCCAACATCTTGGAGCAAATGGCCATAAAAAGAGCGTAGATATTGGTCTGACCATCCACGATATTGGCGCACGACCGCGTATGCACATCGTCCCTGGCCAACTTGAAATAGGGCGGATTGGAAATGATATAATCAAACTTCCCAGCATCGGATACCTCTCCAAAAATCGTATCCGCACCATCCAGGCATACACATTTATCCAAGACGAAGTCCGACTCCTTCAGCTCGTAATCCAGTTTCACATTCCTGTCCTCACACCACATCTTCAGATACGACAAGACGTCCTCGGTGAGAGGCACGACATCCCCGTCCGTCTCGTAAAGCGTCAAGGCAATCCGCGTCGGCGGCGCCGCTTCAACAAGATGCTCAATCAATGCACAAGAAAGAATGGCAAGTCCGCAACCGGGATCCAACACAGACACGCTCATCTTTCCAGACGGCGTGGCCAGTTTTCCCATAAATTGGGAGATGGCGATCGGCGTAAAGAACTGCCCCTTATGTTTCTTATCCTTCTGCACCGAAGCATCTGCATATCCTCTACCCGCCCTCTCAGCTAACTGCGAGGGCGTCTCTCCGGCAAGCGGCACGATATGAACGGACTCAGCGGCCATCGGTCATATTCCATTTTGAAGAAGGAGCGGTTGCGGCATATGGCAAATGTACGGATATTTTTCAATTGGCCCAGCATGAATATGACCGATAGAAAACATCGAATTTTTATCATCCAATCTTAGAAGCTGTTTTGAAATCATACAAAAATCTGTTAAGCATAATCTGGACGCAGGCCAGTTGGACCATAGCCTCAGCGGTCTCCGCCAGGAACTCATAGTCATATGGTCAGTCGACGGAAATTTTCAAATCAGGAGAATGTTCTTTCGACAA
>CANPZS010000049.1 GCA_947588835.1 uncultured Bacteroidales bacterium
TTACACTTATAAGCTGTCGTACAAATAGCAGCCTGACAACCTTTGACAAATTTTTATATGATTTCAAAACAGTTTCTAATATCTTTTTTGACGGCTCTGTCCATAGCATGCCTGTTCCGGGCGGCGAATCTTTTGCACAGTCCGGCAACGGCAGGACCGCAGGATATCATGGCAATGTCATGGTCACGGACCATTTGGGCGTATTTGTCGGCCTGGAAACTTCCCATGGATATATGTTTGACAAGCATAACTGGCTCGGCGGCGGAATCAACGTCTTTGTCTTTCCGGACACGAACCTTCCGACGTATATGAATGTCTTTGTGGACTACCACAACTATCTCAAAGAGAGAAGCTCCTTGGTTTTGGGCATGAAAGCCGGCTGGTCACATGCCTTCAACTACGATAACGGCGGAGTCAATTATAAGAACGGTATTTTTTTCGAGCCCGACGTAGGCTGGAGCTGGCTGTTGAACTCGGGAAAAGGGCTCAGCATAGGGCTTGGAGGCACAATGATCGTCCCTGTAGGAGAGAGAAGCACTTGAAGGAAGATCCTGCCTCTGCCGAAGATATTTTTCGGATTTGAATTTTGATCTTAATGCGTTGATTTTCGATCTTCTTGCATAAAACTTTGATCTTAATGCAAAAAAATAAGGGCGGCCCTGTAAGTCAATGGCTTTAGGACCGCCCTTTATATATGGCAGCAGCGGCTATTTCCGCTCCGGCTGCATCACGCTGATGCGCAGTTCTTCGAGCTGGGCGTCATCTATCGCCGAAGGTGCATCCGCCATGATGTCGCGTCCCTGATTGTTCTTGGGGAATGCGATGTAGTCCCTGATGCTGTCCTTGCCGCCGAACAGCGCGCAGACACGGTCGAGGCCGAAAGCGAGACCTCCGTGCGGCGGCGCTCCGAATTTGAACGCATTGATGAGGAAGCCGAAGCGGTACATGGCTTCTTCTTCGCTGAAGCCGAGGATCTCGAACATTCTCTGCTGCACCTTGGCCTCATGTATCCTAATGGAGCCGCCGCCGAGTTCGGTGCCGTTGAGCACGAAATCGTAAGCGTTGGCGCACACCTTGGCGATGTCTTCTTTGTCGTCGCTGTAATAAAACCCGAGATGTTCAGGCTTGGGGGCCGTGAACGGATGGTGCATGGCGTTCCATCTGTTTTCTTCGTCGTTCCATTCGAACAGGGGGAAGTCGACCACCCACAGAGGCGCGAATTCCTTGGGGTTG
Source organism: uncultured Bacteroidales bacterium (assembly GCA_947588835.1). Classification (GTDB taxonomy): domain Bacteria; phylum Bacteroidota; class Bacteroidia; order Bacteroidales; family UBA932; genus Cryptobacteroides. The sequence continues at coordinate 1,234 of CANPZS010000049.1, forward strand.
CGCAGTCCGAGACGGTTGCCGAGCTCCATGCGCAGCACACCGAGACGTGTCTGGGTCTTGCGCTTTTCTCCGCAAAGGATCAGTGTCAAGTCGCCGTCGGCGGCTCCGGCCGCTTCAGCCGTCTTCCTGAGCTGTTCGGGAGAATAGAATTTGTCTACGGACGATTTCACGCTGCCGTCTTCGTTCAATTTTATGTAGACGAGACCTTTGGCGCCCACCTGGGGCCTTTTTACCCATTCGGTGAGTTCGTCTATCTGTTTTCTGGACCATGAGGCGGCCCCTTTGACGGCAATGGCGCCTACGTACGGTTCGTTGTCGAACACGGAGAATCCGTGTCCCTGCACCTCGGCCGTCACTTCATGGATGGTCATGCCGAAACGGATGTCCGGCTTGTCCGACCCGTATCTGTCCATGGCGTCGTACCAGCTCATGCGCGGAATGGGGTTGGGTATATCCACGCCGAGCACGTTCTTGAACAGCGTCCTCATCATCCCCTCGAAAGTACGCAGCACGTCTTCCTGCTCGACGAAGGACATCTCGCAGTCTATCTGGGTAAACTCCGGCTGACGGTCGGCGCGCAGGTCCTCGTCGCGGAAGCATCTGACAATCTGGAAATAACGGTCATAGCCGGCCACCATCAGGATCTGCTTGAAAGTCTGCGGAGACTGGGGAAGGGCGTAGAACTGTCCGGGATTGGTGCGCGAAGGCACCACGAAATCGCGGGCGCCCTCCGGGGTGGACTTTATCAAGTAAGGTGTCTCTATCTCCATAAAATCCTGGCCGTCGAGATAATTGCGTATCTCAAGGCATATACGGTGACGGAGCCTCAGGGCCTCCTGCAAAGGGTTGCGGCGCAGGTCGAGATAGCGGTATTTGGCGCGGATCTCTTCGCCGCCGTCCGTATCGTCCTCTATGGTGAAAGGCGGTACGTCGGCCTTGTTGAGTATCTTTATTTCACTGAGCCTTATCTCTATGTCGCCCGTCGGCATTTTGGCGTTCTTGCTCTGCCTTTCGACGACTTCCCCTTCAACCTGCACCACGTATTCCCGTCCGAGCGAGGCGGCAGCGCCGATGAGTTCGGGCGATGCGGAAGACTCCACGACGAGCTGCGTGACTCCGTAACGGTCCCTGAGGTCGATAAAAGTCATTCCGCCCAACTTTCTGGTGCGCTGCACCCATCCTGCAAGCGTCACCTGCTGTCCCTTATTGCCTATGCGGAGCTCTCCGCAAGTATGAGTCCTGTACATATTTCGGTCTTGTTTTATGAATTCAGTTGTTTTCGGCAACGGCAAAATTAGCAATTTCCTGAGGAAATAGCGTTATCTTTGCGTGTTTATTGCATTCAATCTGATATGGACGTAAGGGCGAAGAAGGCTTTGGGACAACATTTCCTCAAGGACACCGGCATCGCACGGCGCATAGTGGAGGCTTTGGACGGGCCCTGTGCGGCATACGGGAACGATGTCCTCGAAATAGGTCCGGGGACGGGCGTGCTCACGCGGTTTTTGCTGCAGAGAGACGACATAAACCTGAAGCTCGTGGAGATAGACGGGGAATCGGTCGACTATCTGCTGACGCATTTCCAAGGCCTGCAGGGACGGCTTCTTCAAGGGGATTTCCTTCGCCTGCCCCTCGAAAGGATGTTCCCCGGCAAGTTCCGCATCATAGGCAATTTTCCATACAATATTTCCTCGCAGATTTTCTTCAAGATCTTAGAGCACCGGGACAGCATACCCGAAACCGTGTGCATGGTGCAGAAAGAAGTGGCCGGGCGCCTCGCGGAGAAGCCCGGCACCAAGACATACGGCATATTGTCCGTGCTGCTGCAGGCCTGGTACGACATAGAATATCTTTTCACCGTAGGCCCCGAATCGTTCGTTCCGCCGCCCAAGGTGCATTCAGCCGTCATCCGTCTCCGCAGGAATTCCCGCGAGGCGCTCGGCTGCGATGAAAGCCTTTTCAAGACGGTGGTAAAGACGTCATTCGGCATGAGGCGGAAAACGCTGCGCAATTCGCTGCGCAGCCTCGTAAAAGACCCCGCCCTGCTCGCCTTGCCCGTATTCGATCTGCGTCCGGAGAGGCTCGGAGTGGAAGACTTCATAGACCTGACGGACAGCATAGCCCGTCAAATATGAAACAGCCTCCGGCCGCCCCGTCTGCGGGACTTCCGGAGGCCGGTCATCAGTCTGTTCCAAATCAGTCTATTTCCGGCAGGCCGAGATCCTTGAAGGTGCGCGGAGCCGGCACGCCCGGCAGCGGCTTGCGGTCCTTTATCTGTTCCAAAGCCACTTCGACGGCCTTGAGCAGCTGTTCGTCAATGCCGTTGAATTCCTTTACGGGATCATTGTCAATGAGAATGTCGGGATCCACGCCGTGGTTTTCCACTATCCATTCTCCCGTAGCCGCGTCATAATTGGTGAAGAACGGCACTCTGACGTCGGTCCCGTCCATGTAAGGCAGCGATCCGCTGATGCCCACGATGCCGCCCCATGTACGCGTGCCGATTACGGTGCCGAGCCTGTTGGCCTTGAAGCTCCACGGGAACAGGTCTCCGTCCGATGCGGAGTATTTGTTGATCAGCAGCACTTTGGGGCCCGTATGCGTTCCCTCCGGCACCGTGCCCGTCTTGGTGGAGGTACGGCTCATGGTCATCCTGTAGACCTCCCTCTGCAGGCGTTCTATAATCATAGGGGAAATGTTGCCGCCGCCGTTGGCGCGGTCGTCTATTATGAGGGCCTCCTTGTCGAGCTGAGGATAATAATAGCGGGCGAATTCGCGCAGGCCTTCAGGTCCCATGTCGGGAATATAGATATAGCCCACCTTGCCGCCGGACTTTTCCTCCACGGTACGGATGTTGTTCTGCACCCACTCGTAGTGAATCAGCGGATATTCGTCCGCAATAGGCTTCACGACCACTTTCTTGCCGCCTTCGGCCGCCGTCTTGTTCACCGTGAGTTCAGTCAGCGTGCCGGCCTTGCCGACAAGCAGCTTGTAGATGTTGTCCACTTCCCTGACCGAAACCCCGTCTATGGCCGTGATGAAATCGCCTTCGGACACGTCGATTCCGGGTTCGGCAAGCGGAGAACGGAGAGTCTCGCTGTACGGGGCGCCATGCATTATGCGGTCGATGCGGAAAAATCCGCTGCCGTCCCTGCTCAGTTCAGCGCCGAGCAGCCCCATGCTGGTTCTCGGAGCCTTGGGGTACTCTCCCACGGTCACATAGGCATGGCCGCTGGCCACCTCGGAAATCATCTCCCCTATCACGTAATTGAGATCAAGGCGCGTCTTTACATAAGGGAGCAGCACGGCATATTTTTCCTTCACGGCCTTCCAGTCGCGTCCGTGCATGTTTTCAAGATAATAGCCGTCGCGGAAGGCTCTCCAGACCTCATCGTAGATCTGAGGCCATTCCTTGGAGTAGTCTATCACCGCCACCATGTCCGACAGATCTATCTTGTCCTTGAGGCTCACCTTCGGGCCGGCCGGAGCCGCATAATAGTCCCTGCCTTTTCTGAACAAAGCCTTTTTGTCCCCGAAACGGAAGCTCATGAAAGCATCAGTGCAGCTTTCCTCCTTTCCCGTGGAGAAATCATAGACTTTGGTGCCGCCGTTCGAGTTGAACCACAGACGTTTGCCATCGCAGTAAAAACCGAATCCTCCGCTTATGGGGATCTTCACTATCCTGTCCGCAATGCCATCCGCGTCTATCTTCACTTCGACGCCCGGAACGGCTGCGGGAGCGGCAGCTTTCTTGCCTTTCTTCCCGTTTTCCTCAGGAGCGGGCTCATGGCTTTCTTCCGCGGCTGCGGCGCCGTCCTTTTCAAGGAGCGGCGAAGGCGTATCCTTCGAAAGCATGGCCATGTACACGGCGCTCATGTTGCCGAAAGAATAGTTCCATTCAATGCGGCTGTACTGGGGGTTGAGATCCCTGTCCGAGGTGAATATGAGATATTTGCCGTCGGAACTGAAAACGGGCGAATCGGAGTTGTACCACCTTTCGGTGACGGGATATTCCTTCCCGGAAGCTATGTCAAGCACATAGACCACGTTCATGTCGTTCTTCGCCGGTTTCGTGTAAGTGAGCCACTTGCCGTCGGGGGAATATTCCACATCGTAGAACTCCGACTCGGGATTTACGAGCAGCGTGCGCGAGGCCCCGGAAAGGGGATCGACCTCCGTAACGCGGTTCTTGCGGTCGGTGCACAGTATCTTCTTGCCGTCGGGACTCCACTGAAGACTCCTGATATATGTGTCGCTCCCCGACGTGAGCTGCGACGGAACTCCGCCTTTCGCCACGTCATAAAGATAGATTTCCGTCTCTCCAGAGGCGTCGCCTATCCAAGCGATATATTTGCCGTCCGGGCTCCAGTCGGCTCCCCTGTCGTTGGAACCGGGGCTGCGGCTGATGTTGCGGGTGACGCCCTTTTCCACAGGGACGTCGAATATCTCTCCGCGAGCCGAGACCACGATTCTCGTGCCGTCCGGGGACAGGCTCGCCGCCGACGCGTCGCGCGATACGTTTCTGCGCTCCGTCCTGCCGTAGATGTCGTCCGAAGCCAGAGTTATATGCACCTGCTCAGATTTGCGCGTCTTGGGATCGAAACGGTATATGTAGCCGCCGTTTTCGAAAACGATGGTCTTCCCGTCCGTGCTCGGGAACTTCACGTCGTAGACGCTGAAGTCCGTCACCTTCTCTGTCTTTCCGGTCTTCGTGTCGTAGGCGAACAGATTCATCGTCATGTCCCTGTCGGACGCGAAGAAAATCTCGTCGCCTATCCACATGGGGAATATGTCCTGCGCGTCGTTGGAGGTGATGTTCTTCACCGTGCCCGCCTCGGCGTCATAGATCCAGATGTCGTCCGCCATGCCTCCGCGATAATATTTCCAGGTGCGGAACTCCCTCATGACGCGGTTGTACGCAAACAGTTTCCCGTCAGGGGAATATGAGCAGAACCCGCCTTCCGGAAGCGGCATTTCGGAAGGCATGCCGCCCTCCGGCGAGACAGTCCACAGCTTGCCGGGAAATCCGTCTCCCACACGGTTGCGGTAAACGATGCGGCTGCCGTCGGGAGACCATGTAAGTACAATATTGTTGGGGCCCATGCGGTCTCCGAGGTCGTCGCGGCCATTGGTGGAAGTATATGTCAGCCTCACCGGCTCGCCGCCTTTGGCAGGGATGGAATATACCTCCCTGTTGCCGTCGTATTCAGCAGTGAACGCTATGGTGCGTCCGTCCGGGGAATAACGGGCGAACATTTCATATCCTACGTGGGAAGTAAGCCGGCGAGCCTCTCCGCCGCCTGCAGGCACCGTATAAAGGTCTCCGGCATAGGAAAACACTATGTCCGTACCGTTGGTGGCGGGAAACCGGAGAAGCCTCGCCTCATCCTCTCCATAGACGGAGACGGCGGCAAGGGCGGCAAGCGCCGCAAGCAAAATTTTCTTGTGCATAAAAGTCCGTTTTATAAATTATTTCAATTTGCCGGCCACTGCGGCGAGCCTCGCGCCGAGGCCTATGGTATAGCCGGATGAGACGAATACCACGCGGTTGAAAGTGTCGGCAATGAAGACCACGGGCAGATTGTCGCGGCGCAGATCCATATTGTCGGCAATTGCGGACAATATCGAACCGTCGCGGTCCACCCCGAAAATCACCGTGGACGGCAGCTGCCCGAAATTGCCGGAAGCTATCTCCGCATGCAGCCGGGACACTTGTTTCTCCGAAGTGCACAGCAGCAGAATGGGCCTTCCCCATTCTTCCAGAGCCTGCCTTTCGGCGGCGATGTCGCGGAGCACGTGGTTGGTCGGTTCTCCGCCCACTCCGAGCACGGCAGCCACGAAATATCCTCTTCCGGTCCGGGAAAGGATGCTGCTGACATCCGCCCCGTATTCCGGGCCGTCTTCGCCCGGCGTGACGGGGAGATATTTCGATTCGGAATCGAACTGTCCTATCACGGACACCGCATTCTCGACGGTCCTGATTTCAAGCGGCACCTCGAGCCTCTGTCCGTCGGCTATCTCGAAAATCTTCATCGTGACCGGCACGGAGCCGTCGGCGAGACGGTTGCCGCTGACGAGCAGATAAGTCCCTGCGTCGAGCTTCACTCCGCGGCGGAAAGCCCCCGACCAGCTCGCGCCGCCGCCCATGTCCACTTCGCCCTCGTCGAAATTCAGCAGGGCCGTGCGTCCTCCGTCTATGCGGCTGATGGTGAAATGGCTGTAATATCCCGGATCATCGATAAGTTCCACAGGGTCGTATGTGAGGACAAGCGTCCCGGACGGGGCCACTGTGCGGCTTTCCGCGCCGAAATCTACGTCTTTCCATTCTGAACGGGAGTCATTGCGATACTGGATCTTTCCCGTCACCGGATCGCGCCGCGCATCCGTACCGAAGGTGCGGGCGAGGGCGACGAAGAATATGTTCCTCGAACGGACGTCCGCCAGACGGGATTTCCAAACGCCGGCGGGCGACATGGCTATCTTCCATGTCAAAGGCGTTTCGTCAATGCTTATATTCTCATTTATCCATCTCACCATGTTCTCCACGGCGGCGTCGGCCCCTGATTCGGCAGCACTGAAAGATGCCGCGAGAGCCTCCGGAACGGCCGAAATGAAGAAAGACTTGTAGGGAGACAGGAATTCGTCTTCCACCCTCGGGCAAAGCACGGAAGAAACGGCGTCGTAGCTGTCCTGAAGTATCACTGGAGTAATGTCCTTGAGGTCTTTCAGGCTCAGCGACGAAAGCAGCGCGGCCGCCCTCTCCTTGTCCTCCGCAGCGGCAAGAAAATCCTCGATTGTCCTATGGTTGCCGTTGGAATTGACGAGCAGGCCGGCCGAAGCGGCGTCATAACCATGTTCAAGCATGAACCTTTCGGCCGAGGCACGGTCCATGAAAGTGGCCGTGTAGGCATGGCGCAGGGAATCTTCGTATGCGAACCTCCTGTCGTTCTCCGCCCTCATTTCAGGCGACACCTCCGGCAGTTCCACATTCTCGGGAGGAGGCACGATGTCGAGAGTCCGCGTGCCGGGAGCGCCGTCAAGCACGATCCTTACGGTCCCGTCCTTGCCGAATGACAATTTGGAAAAGCCGTAATGCCCGTCCTTCGACGCCCATGCGAGCATGTCCCCGAGCCCTGCCGTAAGAAAAGTCTTCCCGTCCCCGTCGGTATACTTGGCCACCGCGGGATAGAACTCGGCGTAATTGTATATCATGAAATCTACCCTCGCTCCGTCCGCGGGCGTCCCATCGGGCATCGTCACCTCTATGTCCACGCGGGCCGTGGACGCATAATTGTCTATAAGGTTGATTTCCGTATAATTCGGACTGCGCAGCACCACTTCTTCGGGTCCGTCGTATTTGCCGAAGACCTTCGTATGCATGAGCATGGCACGGCTTGCGGGGGCGTTGAACCATCCGAGATTAAGCACCGGCTCCGGTTCGCAGGCGCCGAGGAACCACCATTTGCCGTCCGCCCAGGCCTCCACCCAGGCATGGTTGTCGTCCGTGTGCGCCCAGCGCGGAGTATATACCTGACGGGCCGGAATGCCCACGGCCCTGAGCGCGGCCACCGTAAAGGTGGACTCTTCACCGCAGCGGCCGAAAGCCGTGCGCACGGAGGAGAGCGGCGACGCGGTCCTCGCGTCGGACGGATAATACGTCACCTTTTCGTGGCACCAGTGATTGACTTCGAGAATGGCGTCCTTCATGGAGAGTCCCTCTACCCTCGGCTTCAGCTCGCGGTAGAAGGCCACCCTGGAAGAATCGAGATCTTCATTGTTGGCCCTCAGCGGGAGCACGAAATGGCGGAACAGCTGCTCCGGCACGGTCCTGCCCCAGGGAAGCTCGTCCTTGGCGCGAAACGAAGCCCTGACGTTGCCGAGAAAAAATTCTTCGGAATAATCCGTAACGTCGGCGAGCGGCATATACGCATAAAGAAACTCCATGGCTTCCCGTTCGGCAAGGCTTATTTTCTCCCCGCCGACGGCGCCGTCAGCAAATCCGAACCAGGACGTTTCGCCCCCGGCGTCCTTGAAAACGGCGATCCGTGCGGCCAAGTCCTCTTCAACCGTCTTGCGGTAAGCACTTTCAGACAGAAAGTGCCCACCGCAAGAACTCAAAAAAACCATCGTTCCGGCAAGTGCGGAAACAAAACGTCCTTTCATGTATAAATTTTTTAATCCTCTTCCTGTTCCTGTGCTGCGTACTCTGCCAGCAACTTGGTCTGTACGTCAGCAGGCACGGGCTGATAATCGGCGAACTTCATGGTGAAAGTGGCGCTGCCGGCCGTAAGGGAACTGAGCGAGGTCGAATACCTGTAAAGTTCCGCGAGCGGCACCCTTGCGTGCAGCACGGTGAAGCCTTTGTCCATGTCCTGATTCATGATCATGCCCCTGCGGGTATTGAGATCGGACATGCAGGGTCCCACATAGTCGTTGGGAGTGATGATGTCCACATCATATATAGGCTCCATGATCTTCGGACCGGCGTTGCGGAAAGCCTCCTTGAAGGCGTTGCGCGCGGCGAGTATGAAGGCTATTTCCTTGGAGTCCACGGGGTGCATCTTGCCGTCGTATACATATACGCGAATGTCGCGGGCGTACGATCCGGTGAGCGGCCCTTCGGTCATCTTGTCGTTGATGCCCTTCAGGATGGCCGGCATGAAGCCCACGTCGATGGCTCCGCCGACGATGCAGTTGAAGAACTCCAGCTTGCCGCCCCACGGCAGGTCGAAAGACTCCTGCGACTTGATATTGAACGTGGTATCCTTGCCGTCGATCTTGAAGGTCTTGCCCGCCGGCTCACCCTCTACGTAAGGGCATACGAGAAGATGCACCTCGCCGAACTGGCCTGCGCCGCCGGACTGCTTTTTGTGGCGGTACTGCGCCGTGGCCACCTTGGTGATGGTCTCGCGGTAAGGCACCTTGGGCGCGAAAAGCTCCACGTTGAGCTTGAACTCGTTGTTGATTCTCCACTTGACGAGATTGATATGCTGCTCGCCCTGTCCGCTGAGAATGGTCTGGCGGAGCTCCTTGGAATAGTCCACGATGACGGTGGGATCCTGCGCGGCAATCTTGTTGAGGGCGTCGCCCACCTTGGGATCGTCGTTCTTGTCCACGGCCTTGATGGCGCAGCGGTATTTCGGCTCGGGGAAAACTATGTGCTCGTAAGCCTCGCCGCCGGGCACCGTGAGGGTAACGTCCGTCTTGCCCGCCTTGAGCTTCATTGCGCAGCCGATGTCTCCCGCGCTGAGGGAGGAAACTTTTTCCTTCTTGGCCCCGGCTACGGCATAGATGGCGGAAAGCCTCTCGCTGTTTCCGGTCTCGGGATTCACCAGATCGGCCCCTTCGGTCAGGGTGCCGCTCATCACCTTGAAATAGGAAACCTCGCCAAGATGCTGCTCTACGTTGGTCTTGAAAATGAACAGGCTCACGGGGCCGTCCATCCTGCAGGCCACCTCGCCGCCGTCCTTGGTCTTGCTCACCGTCTCTTCCGGCGAAGGCACCGTGTTGATGGTGAACTCCATGAGTCTCTTGACGCCTATGTCGTTCTTCGCCGAGAGGCAGAATACGGGGAAGCATTCTCCGGACTTAAGCCCGAGGGAGAGGCCCTTGCGTATTTCATCCTCGGAAAGGGAGCCCTCCTCGAAGAATTTTTCCATAAGGGTATCATCGTATTCGGCCGCCTTCTCGATGAGTTCATTGCGGAGCTCCTCGGCCTCGGCCGCGACGCTGTCGGGTATTGCCAGCTCTTCACGGTTGCCGTTGGCGTCCTTGAAATGATAATATTTCATCTTCAGCACATCCACGAATCCGTCGAAGCCCGTGCCGGGATTGACGGGGAACTGGATGAAGACGGGCTTGCCGCCGAATGCAGACTTGATGCTGTCGCGGGCGTGGTCCCAATTGGCCTTCTCCGAATCAAGCTGGTTCACGGCTATGAGAAGGGGAACCCCGTAACGGTCCGCATAGCGGGCGAAAATCTCGGTGCCCACCTCTACGCCCTGCTGGGCATTGACAAGGAGAATTCCTGTCTCGCATACCTTGAACGCGGATACCGCTCCGCCTATGAAATCGTCCGAACCGGGAGCGTCTATGATATTGAACTTGGTGTCCATAAACTCAGCATAAAGCGCTGAAGCATAGACGGATTTCTGGTTCGTCTGCTCGAACTCGGAATTGTCGGACACCGTATTCTTGTCTTCTACGGTGCCCCTGCGGTCGATTACCTTGCCTTCATAAAGCATCGCTTCCGCAAGCGTGGTCTTGCCGGATTTCGCGCTTCCGATCAAGACGACGTTGCGGACATTTTTGGTTGAATAAGTCTTCATCTGATGATATTGATTTATTATTAGTTTCAATGTATCCTCGCAAAACTAATAAATTTTAGCTCCATTCACAACAGAGGAAGTTACATTTATGCCATACTTTTCGGACAGCGAAGCCCTGTAGAGCCGGCGATAGGCCTCCATCAGACCATCTCCGCCGTATCCGAGCTCCTCGCGCAGCACTGCGTCCAGAGCCTCCGCATCCATCCCGAGCCAGCGGCATACGGCCGCGAAATCGACGGACGGATCTATATATACCTTTTCTTCGTTCATCAGCCGCCCGAACGCGGCATATTCTTTTTCGGAAATGTTCATGTCCCTTGCTTTTTTCATCAACTTGTTTACATTCTCGGAATGCAAAACTGCCAAAGAGACTTGATACATACAACAACGGAGACGGTTTTTCTCACGATCACGAAGAAAATATTTTTATTTTTTTATGTTTTTGAGCGTTTTTTTAGATTTTGCCAAGAAACTGTTTACAATGTAAATTTTTCATTGGCACATTTCATCCGTCCTATATTAACGTGAGTTCGATGAAAATAATCAAAAGAGGGTCAACTGATTATCATAGACGCGTTCAAGATTGATCATC
>CANPZS010000050.1 GCA_947588835.1 uncultured Bacteroidales bacterium
TCCAGAAATTCCCCTGCAGTCGGCTGGTGCGCAAACAGGCGATCAAAAATCGGCGATGAAATATTCGGCATAAGCAAACGCCTGTTTCTGACGGCATCCGACCACACTACACGGGATGTTTGCTCATATATATTCCCTATTCGGGGATCAAGGACTTCATTATAGCGACTTTTCAATAAAACGGGAATATGTTCTTTGCGAACATATCCGAATCTGCCATATATAAAGGATATTTCCATTTTACGACGTTTATCCCAGTTATTATATGCACGCAATGGATTGAATACTACCGGATTACCCATTAAAGTTATTAGTGTTAGATTTTCATTAAAAGTCAGTTCGGAAGACTCTTTCATGAAATAATTATGCGCAGCATTTGCTATTCCATACAGGTCAGGACCAAATTGAATGACATTGAGATACAGTTCCAAAATTTCTTCTTTGGATAAATGTCGTTCCAATGAAAAAGCTATGAAAAACTCAATAATTTTACGTGTATAAGTTTTGGTAAACGGAAGGTATAGATTTTTAGCCAATTGCTGCGTAATGGTGCTTCCGCCTGCCGCTTTCCTTTTCTTTCGGATATTTTGCAATAATGCACGATATATGCATACCATAGAGACTCCTTTGTGTGTAAAAAACAACCAATCTTCGCAGAAAACAACCATAAGTAAAGTTGTAGCAGATATTTTCTCCAACGGACAAAAAGCATCACGCCGATGAACTTCCTCCATGATTCGTTCTATAGGACGGACTCTCATAAGCGATGTCGCATGGCAATACCCATAACCGGCACATACGAATATGGCTGCCAGCAACAATAGAAACATTGATATGATTATTGCTCCCATGTAGTGTGTTCTTCTAAAAACCTAAACCACTGACTTTGGACATCCTTCAAACAACTATCAATAAAGGCGCTGGCCTTTCGACAACTTTCACTTGCGACGAAAGAAGGCCTTCCTGGATAACGAAAATAAATGTCGTTAAGATTTTGATGAAAGATATTACACTCTTCATTGTCGAAACGCTCACTTGCTCCCGAAGAAACGAGAAACTTTTTTATGATTCTTCGATTCCGTCCATGCATAAAACTTTCTGCCAGTTCAAGACAACGGCGATAGGTTGACTGGTATATCTCCGGAGCACCTCGTCCGATCGCATAATCCGCTGCCATATTCTCAGCGGAGAGCTCAAATACGATTTCCATCTTAAGACGCTTGATCCCCAAATGACGGACTCTGTAAACCGTCACACGCCAGCCCTTGTACGTAAACATGAACGGAAAGATATAATAGGTGGATCCAAGCGTTTTCATATCTCATATTTTGATTCTATTACAATCTATGGCATATCCGATTCCTCAGCCGGACGGCCGCTTCGGCAACCCGCTTTCGCGCCCATATTAAATAAGCTCGGGAAGGGATATGTATGCCCTTTGCCTTGCTTTGTTCCCAAATCTCCTCCATAGCAGCCTTATGCCGATGAGCGAGCATATACGCAAAAGCGTCATTTCTGTCCTTGGTGCGAGATCTATCAATATTAAAAACTTCTCTAAATTTATCCAGAGCCCCGAGAATTTCCAGACTGATCAATGTCCGGTAGCATTTGCCGCACCTGCCGCAATGTTCAAATTGCCAGCATACATCCAAATACTTCTGAGCCAACGGAAAATCAATCAAGTCTTTCATTTTCTGAAAGCGGGTGCAATCTCCCGAGCCTATAAGGAAATCGACAGTTCCGTTGCTAAATCCCGGCAATAGAGTCAATTCCATATCTGCGGATCCGGTGCAGAGCGAAGGGTTGTACCAATCAAGACTGAATCCCGAACTCGAATTGAAATAGATTTTCCATAGCCCTTGCGTAGCGAGAATCAAGGCACAATTGCGATACACGGCCGTAAAGCCGTAGGCACCGCGATAAATGTCTCGATCCATATTCGATTCTATATACACTATCCCCAGTCCGCAGGCGTCGGCCACTTTCCGTGCATTTTCCAGATTCTGCCGATAAAGCGCATCCGTCTCCCTGTTGAATGTCTCCAGCGGCAACGTCTTTTTCCGTTCTCCCGGATGAAATATGCTCCCATGCTTCAGATATGCCAAATGCGTCAGCCTGAACTCCGGCTGCATATCGGCGGACGTATGCTTCAGCAACGTATGGAATGAATCAATCCCGCACGTCATGCCCGTTCCAACGAACCCTTCCGAAGGACGGGGGGGGGTGCCTGCCGGCCGTGCAATCACCGAAATGCGCCGAAAACCGGTATGTTCATTGCATAGAATAGGAATGATATTGAAATTGATGTTGTAAAGCAGACGGGCCGATACAGGGGCCTCAGATTCAATGTCGGCTCCGGTAATCATGGCAAAATACAGCATGGCTACGACATGACCGTCAGCCCTGTCCGTCAGGAAAGCATTGCGCCATTTATTTTCGATACCGAACCACAATGAAAAATCCGGCTCCTTCCAGCATTCCGGCGGCCAGTCTTCCTCCAAACGCCATTGACTGTATATGGTTTTTGAATAGTCCTGCCATTTTCCCGCCGATTCCGTCGGTATGGATATTTTGGCCTTCAGCCGGCTGAAATCGCCGGATTCCTCTATATATGGTTTCCCGATTTAATTTTCATAAGCTATTAGTTGAAACAATTTATCGGACCTTAACGTACGCAACATACTTCAATATCAGCACTATTTCTTGAACTTGAAAAAATGAGTTCGTTTGGTAAGTACAAAAAACAATAGTAGGACTACAGCAGTCACACCAGACAATAACAACAACGACATGATGCTAGATAGCATGTTCGTACAAAATATTGTAATATTTCGCAAGAAGACATACAATACAATTGTAAGTAATGTGGCTTTGATGCCTGTTTTCAGCGGAGTATGTAGTGCCTGCTTTAATACGTATTTATTAAGCAAAACAAATGCTATGCATGAACTGATTGACATTGTTATTACCCATGCCCAAGCCATGGCTTCTAACGTCCGGAAACAAACAGCTGCTATCAAAAACCCCGATACAGTCAAGGTGACATCGATCACCGAACGGACAAACATTAAATCTGTCCGCCCAGTCGATTGAAAAAAAGGTGTTGTCAGTAGCCACAATGTTTGCCATGGAATCGATAATACTAGTATGCGTAACACTGGAACTGTTGCTGTCCATCCATGTCCATACATGATAGCGACAATATCGTTAGAGGCAAAAAACAAAAAAATACTCAATGGAAACGCGAAAACGGAAAATAGGCCGAAAATACGATTGTATTTATCTGCCATCCAGACACGATTATCCTGCATAGAAGCTAAAATGGGATACAATGGGGATCTTATAACATCTACACTATATTGCATCGGAAACTGCATCAAATTATAGGCTTTCGAATAATAACCCAGTTCAGTTACCCCGAAATATTTTCCGATAATCAGTTTATCGGTATTACGGAAAAAATAATAAAAAAAATCAGTCAACAACTGATATACTGAAAGTAAACGGATTTTTCGGAATCCTATTATCCCCGGACGCCAACGGAATCGTATAGGATATTGCCAATAGTTAATCAATAATACCATACAACCAGTAAATACAGGCGGAATCAACAATGCGTACATCCCAAGTCCTTTGAAAGCAGCAATAATAGCCATTCCACCACTGATTACTTGAAGGGTAATCGTTCGTCTGGCAATGAACTTGAATCGTTTGTCTTTAATCATCAAAGTTCCGGGAACTGTATTCCATGTTGTAAACAATAAATTTACTGATAGAATGCCGCATATCGTCACTAATGATTCGTTTCCATAAAAATTTGCAATCGGACGTGCTAGGCAAAAAAACAATATTGCTATAATCACTCCAATATATATGCTTATGGAAAATATCGACTCAAGTTCTTCTTTCGTAAGATCTTGACGACAGATGATTGCCGACCCCATTCCTAAACCAGCAAAACGAGTCAACAAATTAAGCAATACGGAAGCCATCGCAACAATACCAAAATCCTGCGGTGTGAGCAAACGTGCCAATACCGCCGTGATTACCAGCTGCATGACAGCTCCCGAATATTTTTTCACGGCTGTCCATAACACACCATGTACCATTTCCTCCCGAACGGTCATTTCAAAATCTTATTTTTACGAGGTGGTATCCAATACATTCTATAGCAACCCGAAGAGAATTTCCTTTTTCTCTGTCAATACCGCTCCTTAACGGATATTCCATATTCTGATTTCACCTCACCAAATTCAAGTCCACCTTTTCCCCAAGACGAACCAGATAATCGGTATCGAAGTGGTTCATGCGTCCTCCTACCGAAGTAAACGTCATTTCCCCAAACCAGACACGGCCGTCCACTTCATACATATCCACTCTCACCTCTGGAAAACCCTCAGACAGACTTTCGGCCATTTCAATCATTTGAGGCAGTGTTTCCGGTTTCGGAAGAGGTCTGCGCTGTTTCAGAAAACAAGACGTAGCAACAGCCCATTCCGGATGATAATTCCAATCCAAATCATAAATTCCGAACTCCGCACTGTCTTCGGTTCTGTTATTATATACCCAGATGTGTTCAGCCTTGCCGTTAAAACACCAGATCTTGTAATCCACCAAAGACGATGACACGATCGCCTGCTTTCCGGTATCCAGCAATTCCTCCGCTATGATACAGGGCTTGATACGTGTATAGTGCGGTTCAAATGTATCGTAGCCGAATCTTCTTCGTAACAATCTTTTGAATTTTTTTGTTTCCGACGCAATGTCCAAAAGGGATTTGTCGTGGCAGATCAAATGGCCGCTGCAACCATTGTTAGCTTTCATGACGAACTGGTCGGGAAGCCGGTCCCAGTCGATATCCTCCGCCTTCTCCCATCTGCCGTACAAATCTACCAAGTTTTCTCCGAATCCTTTGGCGGCAACATATTCCCTGACCGAATATTTATCTGCTAGATGCGTCCACTCCGATGTATCCGTGCAGGCGGCAAGCCAACATATCTTTTCATTCAGATCCCGGGGATGATCCCAGTCGATATTTTTCCCAAGTTTTTTTTTGTATTTATAAGAAATCGACCACCTTAAAGCATACTTGCATAAAAAGATTTTACAGATATGCCTCACATAGCGTTTCAGGACTTCTAACATTTTCATAATTATCCAGCAAATTGTAATCAGTGGTTTCCAGCCGTCGTATAACTATTAGGACTTATTCCGAAAATTTCTTGACAACATGCTGTTCTAATGCAATAATTCCGAATAAATTCCGGCTACCTGTTCGGCTATTTTCCCCCAATTATAGGCGGATAGATTATATTTCCTGCGTCGGAAATTCATGATTTTCTGTTGTAGCCTCTCTGCCAAAGAGTAAGCGTCTCCTTTGACGAAATAATCTTCCTTCTCCAACGGCACAAGGTGTGTTGCCGGAATATCGCTGACCAAAACGTCTAGCCCATATTCCATTGCCTCCAGCAATACTATAGGGAAGCCCTCCGAAAACGAAGGCAGGACGAATAATGCAGCATGGGTATATACTTCACTAAGCAGTTCCCCTGAAAGATAATCCGTAAAAACAACCCTACCTGATTGTACAAGGCTTTCCAGATGCCATCGATAAGCATTCCCAGAGTTTCCCACTATTACCAACTTGAAATCGGTGTCTATCATCTCGAAAGACCGGATAAGCAGATCGTATCCCTTTTCGGGGACAAGCCGTCCTACCGTGAGGATATATTTGTGACGTACTAACCCCATCGATCGGATATAATCCATCGTTTCTATCGGATGTTTCTTCGTCACGCCATTGGGTATAAAGACGGATTTTGCCCGGATAGCATGCGAATATTTTTCCATTTGGAATCGGTTAACGAAAATGATACGATGAGCACATCTTAAGGCGATTTTTTCACTGATTCTAAGACATAGCTTGCTCAAATTCCCCCATTTGTCGTGTTCGTAGTTTGCACTGTGATAGGTCAAAATAACCTTTTTCCCACTTAGACGGAGTAACGGGGCGAATATTCCAGGCCCAATGTTGTGGATATGCACAATAGAAACCGAAGAAAAACATAGAATGACAGCAGCAAGGAAAGAGTGTAATAAACACTCCCAACCGGGAATACGGGTTGATGGGAGGTCAATGAATTTTATATGTAGCCACTGCTGCTTCGAACGGACCCATGGTTTTCTTCGGAAAATAAGAAAATCAAAATCCTTACTCATAAGAGAATACAAAGCTTCGCAATGTGTTTCCACGCCACCTTCAATCATCGGGAAGCCTCTTATTCCATATACACCGACTGAATCTCGCATTTTTACCAGCTGATAGACTTTCCCTTGAATATCCTGATTTTGTTTTTCAGAACCCATAAGACCGGTTTCCACGGGTGCCGCACCATGTCATGACGGTCGGTGACGATAAAAGTGCAGTTACGGTCGCAGAGCTCAACTTTCTTTACTATTTCTCGTGCTTTTTTCGAAGCCAAAATATATTCGAGAGAGTGTTCCCTGATATTACCGACAATCCACTCATCAGATGAGCCGTTGCAAGGCGAAACATTCCCTAATGGATCAATAAAGAAAAAATCTCGTAACGCCCCACACTTCGGTCTGTAGCCAGGAACATCGCCTCGCAGTCTGCGGTGGATGCTCCTGTTAAAATATGCGCGTCCATAATCTTTAAGACGGCCTTTCAGCGTCCTGCGTCTCGATCTTAGCAATGCCCGCACAAACTCCTCATGTTCCCGTAGCGCCTCCTGGCTGGTCAACTCGTTGTCTTCCTTATGGAAATACCACGAATTGTGGACGGCGGAGGTGCATAATTCGATATCCAGGGCCACGCACAAATCGTACAGGTAACGTAAATCTTTGTAATTGTCAGGCGAAATGGTCACGGCGAACCCTATGTTCCTGCATTTTGTCCTTTTCAGCTCCATTATCGTTCGCAATGCATGGTCGAATCCATCGTGAAGACCACGTTTGGAGTCATTCAACGCCGGAAGGCCCTCCAATGATACCCGTATTAAAATCTTGGGATATTGATTCGCCAGACGGACAATAGTTTCAGTATTAAAACCGTTAGTACTAAGTTCCAACAAGGCCGCTTTAGGATAAAGTATCCTGAAAATTTCATCTATATCCCTGCGTAATGTAGGTTCACCTCCGGTAATATTAATTCTGAGACCATCGGGAAGATTTTCATAACAATCAGGGCCTACCTCCTCATAAGATTTTGTAGGGTACTTCCAGATGTTGCACATATTGCATCCTGCATTACATCGAAATGTCGTTATCAGACTTGCCTGTCTTGTCGTTTTCATTACAACTGATTATAAATGTCCATTAGTTTATTGTAATATACTGTAGCATTACATTCTGCCCGCATTTTTTCAGCTATACGAGCATAATCGAAAGATGTTTCGTACATCCGACGGATCTTGTCCCGCAGGTCGCCGATGTCGCCACTCTTGAAAGTCATTCCATTTTCTCCTTCCTGAATTGATTCCGGAAGAGATCCGATATTACTGCAAAGAACAGGTGTCCCCAGACATTGTGATTCCGCGATTGAATATGGATTGTTTTCATACCACTCCGAGGGAACGACGGCGAATCTCGCCTCCCCGACGAGTTCCCGGATATCGTTCCACTGTCTGAATCCGGCGAACTTGATATGGGATCCTGCCATTTTCCTAAGTTCATTCTCCAACGGACCAGCGCCGATAATCACTAATTTGTAGGGTAAGGTATTGGCCACTTTTATCAGTGTTTTTACACCCTTTTCATACGACAGCCTCCCCAAATAACAGTAATAATCTCCTTTCTTCGTGTATGAATCCCGCCGATAATTGTCCGTATCGACAATGTTTCTTAGCACATGCAGCTTCCTTTCGGCGAATCCTCCGTCCACCAGCCTTTCTGCTATGAACCGGCTTGGACAGATGTAAGCATCCGTGAACGTCTCGATACGTTCGCGATTCCAGACCCGCGCTTCCTGATAAGCGAGAAAGCTGGCAAGAAGCGAATTTTTCATACAACAGTAACGCAGAACATTTCTCCGGTCTGTAAGGCATGCCACGCACGACTTTTCCCCTTTCCGCAGACAATCATACCGAGAACATACCAGCTTGTAATCATGCACTGTCCAGACGACACGGATACCTCGACGATGTGCCAATTCTCCGATTATAGGCGACAAATATGAATGAATATTATTCAAGTGAACAACATCCGGACGGAAGTCATCCAGCAAGACATTGAATCTTGTGCAGGTCTCTTTGTCTCCGAACAGCCGCCTTACAGCCTTTATAGCACCGGAATTTCCACAGAATTTCACTTCCGAAGGGAAATATTTGCTCCAAAAAGTCGGCAGATTCTCGGGACACTGCATAGCAAATACAGCCACTTCGTGACCGTGTTTACTTAACATATCCGACAAATTGAAAACGTATCTGCAATCACCTCCACGAACGTAATAGAATTTGTTGGCAACCAGTATTTTCATCATGTTTTTATGGATAATTTCTTGTTTTTGATTGCTGCCCACAATCGGGTTAATTGAGATCCGATGTCTTGTACACAGGTCCGAAGTTTATATCCGCCCAACAAAAGGTACAATGCATGCAATCGAGGATATCGATAAGTTATTTTGTGACTGATTCTATAATATTCCAATCTAGTCATTTTGCCTGCGTTAAGCATGTTATCTCTTGCTGCCTGAAAGAGAAATTTCACGTATTCCCAATAAGAAATTTCGTAAAATGAGAATAATAAAAAAACAAGCATCTGTTCATATTTAGGTTTTCCTATTGAGCGTAAATACATGTTGCATTTTTTAAGTACTCCATAACAAATCCAGGTTGCTTCTTTATTTGCTTGAGTGCACAAACTTCCTTGGCGTCGTGTATGAATATAGATTATTTCTTTAGTTGCTTCAATTCGACTGGCATGCTCAATAACGGACGTTGTAAACCAAGTGTCATCGAAATATAATACTTCATCAAAGTGTATATTATTCTTTTTCAGAAATGCGGAAGAATACATTCTTGACCATACCATGGGAAACGCCGCTAAAAACAATAGCATATCGCCATTCCACATAGCATCACTGACAGTCGGAAAAGGCCTCGGCCAAATTTCAAGTGTGTCGGATATTCGATATTCGGTTTTGAACACTAAAACATCGGCCTTCGAATCTTTGTAGATGTCGCATTTGTTCAATATATCCGAGAAATAGAGATCATCAGCATCAGCAAAGAGTATCCACTTGCCAATGGCATGCTCCAGCCCGACATTTCTGGCATAACCGGCACCTTTCCTTTCTTTGGTAAAATAAACCTCCACACAAGGCTCGTCCAGACCGGGGAAACAATCGAAATTAACAATCTCAGGATCGGAATTGTCATCAACCACGATAATTTGTACATCTGCCCTGCGGGGAATACTATCCAAACACCGTCTCAACAGGTCAGGAATATTTTTGTGCGGAATGATGATACTATAGTTTATCATTCTTTTTTCCTCCCCCCCTATTTGATTTCTTCTCTATTTTCTCCAAACATTTTACATCTGAATTTTTGCAGACTTTCTTTCAAGGAATATCCTCCAAGCAATAAATACAAGGCATATAAACGTGGAAATTTAAATCTTATCGAATGCAAGCACAAGCATTGTTGTTCACGATAAGCCTTGCCTGCAGATAGCATACAATCGTATGCCGCCCGAAAGAATAAGTGTACGTATTCTCGATAACTGGCTCTGTATGTTAAATCTTCTAACTTCACCAACGATTCCTCATATTCAGGCTTTCCTATCAAACGTAACCAATTGTTAACTTGTTTAATTACATCGTATCTGCTTCGGAGTGCATAGCCATTAAGATTTTTCCCCAAACTCGTTGGTCTATTCACGAACGTGTAAAGCACT
Source organism: uncultured Bacteroidales bacterium (assembly GCA_947588835.1). Taxonomy (GTDB): domain Bacteria; phylum Bacteroidota; class Bacteroidia; order Bacteroidales; family UBA932; genus Cryptobacteroides. Next base: position 9,919 of record CANPZS010000050.1, read on the forward strand.
TCCTTCGCCAATGTAATACGGTTTGCATAAACGGCAAGCATTTTGCTATATAGGATATCGTTATATATAATGGATTCCTCGAAACAAATGCCATGCGATGTAAGGAAATTATGTGAAACCATTTTTACCCACGACATGCCTATTGCCGATAGATATAGCGATGGTGACATCTCGCCTTTCATGGCGGCTTCAGTTATTTCAAACGGAATAGGCCCTCTTTTACTCGGTTTAAGCATATCTGTCACGACTTGCCATTCGAAAATAACGACCTCTGTATCTAAATCTTTATACCGATCCAGCTTCTCTAACATACATGGACAAAAGAAATCATCGGCATCGGCAAAGAGAATCCACTTGCCGGTAGCATGCTCCAGCCCAACATTTCTGGCGTATCCGGCACCTTTTCCTTTTTTGGTAAAATAAACCTCCACACAGGGTTCGTCCGAGCCAGGGAAACAATTGAAATTTACGATCTCCGGATTGGAATTGTCATCCACAACAATAACCTGAACATCTTCTCTCCGAGGAATGCTATTCAAACATCTTCGTAATAAGTCCGGGATGTTCTTGTGCGGTATGATAATACTATAATTTATCATAACTTTATTTTCATTTGACTTCCCAAGTCTGCTTATATGCGTGTCATGTGGTCACCCCCCCCTTGAATCTATTCTGTGGCCTATCTTACATGATATTCTTAAGTGATATGGGGCAATCCAATACAATGGATTAAATAAGACTATACATAATAGATATATAAACAAAGGAATCCATGATGTGGATAAACTATTATTGACAGAAGCAACGCTCAGGAAAGTACTGAGAGTTAGTAATACATTAAAACCGGAATATCCTTTGTATAGTTCTTTTAGCAATCGCCAATACAATATTATTAATATAACAATAAATATTAGTCCAAATATTAGTATGAAATCTATCCAAAAGTTTTCTATTATAGCAATACCCGCTGTTTGTTCAATCATTTCATATTGATCTGTATTTACACCATGGAATAAGAAGGTCTTTATTGGGAAATAATCGAAAATTTTGAATGCATTGATTCTGGCTTGAGAACTCGAATCATGGAATAATCCCATCTCTGACAAACGGGAACCATAGCCGTAATGAAAAAACAAAATAGATAACAACAATGTGCTTCCTATGCCTAATCTTATATATTTAAGTTTTGTTTTCCTACTTGTATTGGATTGCAATAATCTTTTGCCCATATATATAGCAAATATTGCTAAATTTATAACCATGGACGATCTAGTATTGAAACACATTATAGCTATGTAGCCTAATATCCATAGTTTTATTTTTTTTCTCTCAGGGAAAGGTGAAATAAGGAAAAAACTCATTAGAGTAGAAACAAACAACGCATTCTGTAATGGATGTCCTAATAAAGCTGTACTTCGAAAATAAATATAAACACTGCTCTTCATATCAAGAAAAGGCATATTGTTTATAATTTGAAAATTGAATATGTATTCGAATATGGCTATTACGCAATTTAAACAATAAAACCATATAAGTATAGTAAGACAGGTTTTCCAATATTTTACAATTTTTTGATTTGCTGGATCGAAATTACTGAAAGAAGAAAATACAAATGGAGTACAAAACATAAGTAAAGAATATAATTTTGCTCCTGATCCTGATTCTATTCCTGATTTTATTTTGATAACAAAAAGCAACGGCATAAATAAAAGCAACGTTTGTAAATTTTTGTATTTATACAAAAAAACGTTACGATTACATAAAATGGAGATGCACGAAAGAGCGCAGACAAATATCCATCTATATTTAGGTTCAATTCCTATGGAACCGAGAATTGCATCACCCAATAATAAGAGGAGTATAAATATATGTATGGCTTTACCCATTAACTTGATCGTTGTTACAAATCCTTTAATGTGGTCCCAATAAGGATATACTCTTCAACTTCTTCTTTACTATTCTCTTGGACAAAATAACGCAAATGCCCCGGCATTGTGCGGAGCGTTTGCGTCATTTTTACAGACCGGCCGGTGTCCCTGTCACCTGAGCCGGCGGAGCATCCTGCCGATGGCCTTCCGTTTTCCGGAAGGCACCTTCCGCTCTATCCCGATGCGTTCCTCCGGACCGACTTCCGCCAGGAGGGTCACCGACACGAGATCCTGTCCCTCCAGCTTCTCCCGTTCCTCTTCCGACAGCCGGAACGACACGCTGTTCCACCGGCCCTGCGCC
>CANPZS010000051.1 GCA_947588835.1 uncultured Bacteroidales bacterium
TATTACGACCACGTTTTTGAAGAACCCGGACGCTCGTGGTACCTGATTTGTTTTTGGATCGGTTGACAAACATGGTATAAAATTACGCCGCGTTACCCAAATTACCAAACCCCAAAAGTCTTAACCGCTGATAATCAGTAGTTAAGTTTTTTAACCTTTAAAAATGACGAAAACAGGCGCTACGCCCGGTACATTTGTTTCCGCTACAGGTGGTACATTTGAAAGTGATACAGGTGGTACATTTGAAAGTGATACAGGGGGTACATTTGAAAGTGATACAGGGGGGGGTACATTTGAAAGTGATACAGGGGGTACATTTATTCCGCTGCTATCAGTTCAGGTATTAGTACGAAGTTCCGATATTTTGTCGCCCATTTTATTCTGGGACATTATTGGCTTAATCTCGCTTGCCTGGAAGTTTGTCGATAAGATTATCGTAAACTAACGAGTAGGCTTCAGTTGGATCAAAATGGATTTCCGGACGGAGAAGAGGTTCTACGTCTGTTAGAAACTCACTGTCGTTCATCTTCTCGTTCATATTTTGGACAAATTCCTTGTAAGATGGTGTTCGTTCTACCACAAACTCCATGTAGCGCTTATAACATTCGAGTACCTTCTCAATGTTGAGGTCTCTTTGCGTCAAGGCGCAGTTTATGTCAAATAGGTCACGTCCTTTTTTACGCTGGTAAAGGGCTCGCATCTTTGTGCCGATGAGCTCTTCCAAGTGGTAAGTAGCGATTTCTGTTTCACCGCTAAACCATGAGTTTTCCATCCTGAATGGAACTTTGTGGAGTCCCATCACATTGAAGTGCTCAAAGCAATTGATTTCAATCTTTAACCGGAGTTGCTCTACCGGAGGCACTTCAGACTCAAACTTAAAGTACATTTTGTTGCTGTGGCGCTTTTGTGCTGTACTGCGGCTGGGCAACCAATCAAGCACTTCGCCCAAACGAAACATGATAGACTTGATTGGTCCTGGATTAATCTGCACAAGATCTATATCCTCACTGTATCTGGACTGAGGCGTGATATAAAGCTTATGCAGTGCCGTACCACCACGGAAAGCGAGGTTTTCACGCAGAAAATCATCGCTGAAGATACTTACCAATGCCCGGCAGATAACCAAGTCTTGCTCCACCATCTGAGGTGACCTCCAAGGTACCACCTCATTCCATTCTAATATTGCTCTTTCGTATATCATAATTCGTCAATTTCTAACTGGGTGTTGACAATGAGTTTCCACTGCTTATCTATCTCGTGTGATGCTTCACATGGCTTTCCTGCCTTGAGAGGAGTCTTACGGAACTTTATGTCCAAGGCCTTGCACGCGTCTACTACCCATTGGGCATGCTCGTCGTATTCAAGAATGCTGAGGACGTATCCGAATCTTTGGATGACCGGGACAGGATATGTCTTCAGCAGCTCGTAGTCTACCGTGGATAGCTTGAACGATTCGTCAAGTTCTGCGATAATCTCGGCAGCCCGGCTCATACCACCTATCTTGCTCTCCATATCAATAATATCGAGGGCCGTCATCAATGGCGATGATATATTCATCATGCCGGTTTGGGTCTTCACCTGGCGGACGTAAGCCTTTGGGATGTCCTTTCTTTGGGAAAAGACCAATTTCGTACCGTTTTTAACTCCGTCACGCAGCGACTTTCCTGAAGCCATTACGTAGTAGGTCTGGCTACGCTGGTGACCGGCCCCATAGATTATAGCAGCCGAAAGAAGACATACATAGTAATCACGATGCAAATACTTCATCAATTCATCAATATAATATGATGGCGGCACCTCTCCTTTCAACTTATATTCAGTTGGGACTATGACGTAAAATGTCTTCCACGGAGAAACGATTAAACCATTATTCTGCATTCTTGATAATGCGACACGTATAGCTTCCTTGCTGACTCCGAGATAGTTCTTTTCGATGTCATCTAAAGAAAAGAATACATTTCCACGTATGCTTCTTTCGTGTATCCAATTCGTATAATCAGCGTATTCCATACAAGTATTATTAATTGCAATAGAACTGCGATCATTATCATTATTTGTTAATTTACGCAGTTTGATTGCAAATATACAAAGATTTTGGAAGGTAGGCAATGCCGACGATGTTCAGCGAGATTTATTGGCAGGCTTCCTGCGCAAGCAGAACAGCGGCATATAGAATATGAGCGCTATCAATGAGAAGACGAGGCCCCCGATGGTCCCTACGGCGAACGGAAACCAGAACACTTCATCCGGACCGTCGAAAAGGAACGGCACAAGTCCGAGCACCGTGGATATGACGGTGAGCATGATGGGGTGTATCTTGTGGTTGTATGCCCTGATGTAGTCGCGGACTTCATACCCTTCCGTCTTTCTCCCCTTCTCTTTCCTCCTCTTCCTGACGTCTCTGTATTCGTTCACAAGGTATATGCCTGCGTTCACGACTATTCCGCTCAGCATCACCAGTGCGGCAAATCCTCCCTGGTCGAAGATGAAGTCCGAGAATCCGAAGGTGAGGAATACTCCCACAAATGATATCGGAATCATGAGAATGACGGCAAACGGCATGCGCAGCGATTCGAATATCATGCTGCACATGACAAATATTATCGCTATGACAATCATCAGGAGGCCGGCATACTGCTTCCGTTCCCCGCCGAATGTTCCGAAGCCATATTCATCTGCCCTGTAGCCGACAGGAAGCACCTCGTCGTTCATCCTTTTCACTGCATCTTCAATCACCTTTCTGGACAGTTCATACGATCCGATGAAATCGAACCCCACCACAATCTCATATGACTGGTTCTTCCTGTTTATGGTTATCCCCGAGCGCTTTTTCACAATCTTCCCTATTTCGGACATTTTCACCCTGGTGCTGTCCACAGCTATGCCCGTATTGGTGATATGCCACAGGTCGAAGGAATCCTTGTCCGAGGATCTTAGCACGGCAGGTATGGTGTTCCCGTAATACTTCACATAACCGGCCCTCCTGTCATAAAGGTGCGATTCAAGTGCCGTAAAATAATGGTATGGGTTCACTCCGCGGGAAACGGCCGCCCCAAAGTCATACTCTATATTGAACTCGTTGCCGGCAAGCCCGTACATCCCGTCCATGATTTCCGGGGCCGACACCCTCCTGTTTCCGGACAGGTATTCCATGAGTTCCACGGCATAGCCATACAGGTCGTCGAAATTATATCCGCGGAGGATGATCCTGCAGTTCTTGTAGCTCATGGTGACATTGTTGTTGAAGTATGACTCGTTTATCCCCCATACTCTCCAGTTCGCCCCTCCGAAGTTTATCGCCATCGCCGTCACCTGGCTTTTGAGTGCCGCGGGGAAGGACGTGTTCTCATATTCCGGCAGGAAAGTGACCTCTATCGTCGCATTGTCGTATGAACTGACATTCGTGGTGAAGGATTCTATCTCATTGAACTTGCCGAGGAAGTTCTCCATGCTCTTTACAACTTCATTGAGCTGTGCGACAGTGCATCCCTCCGGCATCCCGGCCCGGATATACAGTATGTTCCTCCCCGGTTCCCTGTAGAAGTTCCCTCTGTCGAGGGCGCGGTTGAACATGGCGAAGGAACTGCCGAGCACCTTGTCTATGACCGCCCTGTTGTCCGCATACGGCCGCCAGCCGATGATGCCGTTGTATGCCTTCTGAAAAATATTCTGCCTGTCTTCCGGCACTTTTTCCGCCACTTCCTGCGGCAGCAGGCACAACGGCAGTCCGAATGCGGCCACAAGGATGAGGACCGGTATCCATTTCCGCTTTGCGGCCGCCTCTATATAACGGGCGTACAGCCGGTTGAACTTTATCGTCCTCCTGGCCCGGCCTATGGTGCCGGATGTCCGTTTTCTGCCCGGAGGGAATCTGTCGACCAGCGACGGTATGAAGGCATATGCCGTGACAAGTGCGACGGTGATGTTGATTATTATGACCTTTGAGAAGTCTTCGAGGTTTCTCCGTTCCGATTCCGGCAGCAGATAGATGACGCACAGCGCTCCCACAGTGGTGGCCGTGGCCCCGAGCAGGGCGGGAAAGACCGACCTGTTCCTGTAGTATGAATAATGGTCGGCCATTACGATGGAAGAATCGATGATGATGCCGAGCGATACGGTGATGCCGGCAAGTGTGTATATATGTATTCCGAGTCCCGTCACCCTGTAGATTACGGCCGCCACCATAATGTTTACGAAAAGCGTGGCGAATATCAGGGCAAGATATCTGAACGACCTGTATGTGACCGCCACGAAAGCCAGAAGAATCAGTATGCACAGGAGAGTCCGCACTGCGATTTTTTCCAGTTCTCCGGACATGTATGCCGACGAATCATAGCTGAGGCTTACAGAAATCTCATCCGGGAATGCCCTGCTGAGCCGTTCCATCCTCTTTCTCACCTCAGACGCCACCCGTATCAGGTTTGACTCGGGCGAAGTGCCGACATTCAGCGTAATCGTGTTCAGGCCGTTGAGGCGGAAGTAAGTATCCGGTTCCGACTCAATATACCTGAAGCCGGCAATGTCCCCCAGCCGGACTATCCTTCCGGAGGAATTGACGACCGGTATGTCCTGCAGCCATCCGGCATCCGTGCTTCCTCCCCTCACTTTTATGGCCGTCATTGCCCCGTCATCCTCCGCCAGCCCCACGACATCCGTCCTGAAATAGGCAGAGCAGGCTGAGGCTATGTCCCCTGCAGTGATGCCGGCCGTTTCCGCCATTGCCGCATCGAAACGTATTTCCATCTCATATGAGATGTCGCCGCTTATGTCCGCCCGTTCCACACCTTCCACGGAAGAAATAGGATAGACGACATGTTCAGAGACATATTTGCCTATTTCGTATGACGGCAGCGGACTCCTGAACACAAAGGTCATGTCCGTCCTGGATGAGGTGCCCCTTACCCCGAGGGATATGGCCGGATATGACACCCCTTCCGGGAGGCTTGGATAGAGGTTCCTTATCCTCGATGCTACCTCGAACCTTACGGCCTGCATGTCCGCTCCCCTGTCGAATGTCAGGCTGACATTCCCGGCTCCCCTGGATGAGGACGACGATATGGAACTGCAGTTCCGTATCCCGGACAGTACACCCTCGATTTTTGATGTCGCTTCCGCTTCCACAGTCCTCCCGGAAACTTCCGGCCACCGGAAGGTCACGTTTATGCTCCTTCCCGAAGTCTCCGGATAGTAGCGCACATCCAGCGAAGGCAGTGAGGCCACCCCCAGAAAGGCGATGGCGGTCATTGCCAGCAATACCGTAAAGGACGGTATCCCACTATTTCTTCCTGTAGACTTCATAATAGAGTACAGGCACGAAAAACAGACTTATGAGCGTTCCGGCGGTCATGCCGGCTATTATCACAAGGGACATAGGATATTGGAGGTCGTTGCCCATGCTTCCCCTGACAAGGAAAGGGCATACGGACAGGATTGTCGTGAGCGATGTCATTACAATGGCCTTGAGCCTTCTCCGCCCAGCCTCCATGACGGCATGCTTCAGCCCAAGCCCGTCTTTCCTCAGACGGTTAATTGTGTCTATCTTCAGGATGGAATCATTGATGACAATGCCGCACACTACGACAAGCCCGATCAGTGACATGAGATTGACTGAAACCCCGCATATCCACAGTACGGCAAGGGCGAAGAACAAGTCTATCACTATTTCGGAGAGTATTATGAGCGGCTGGACAAGTGACTCGAACTGCGAAGCCAGAATCAGGTACAGCAGGACAAGTGAAACCAGCAGGACCAGGGCCATCTCCTTCATCATGTTCAGATTGGAGAAATATGTGCCGCTGAAATCGACTTCAAAGTCCCCGTTCCTGCCCACAGTCTCACGTATCGTGTCCATGGCGGTGCGTACCGTCCGTCTGCCGCCGGCTTCCATCTCCAGCGGGTAGTATACTCCTTCAGGGCCTGACACAATGCACTTCAGGTCTTCCTCCCAGCTTTGGCGCATGACGGCGGAAAGCGGGATTTCCTTGTCTCCCGCCTTGACCGACTGCCCCGCAATGATTTCGTCGAGTCCTTTCCTGTCCACCCCCATTACTACAGGGATGCTCCTGTTCCCCTGGATTATGGAGAAAAGTCCGTTCCCGTTCAACGCGTTTTTCAGCGACGTCAGTATGGCGTCATAGCTCACGCCGTAAAGCGCCATCCTCTCGGCATCGGCGACATACAGCACATCCCGTTTCATCGGCGGCTCAGGAATGTCCGTACCGGGAAGGCTTTCCCTAATGTCGGAAAGTACCTTTTCCAGCTTTTCCGGGAGGATCTCGGGCTCCGATACCGGTCTCAGTCTCGCTACGAGTCCGGCCTCCTTTTCCGCGAACACCATGTCGAAGATATTTCCCGCCGTCCCGAAAGAGAAGATGGCGTCGGGCCAGTGCGAACGCAGTGTTTCGGACAGCCTTCCGATTGTGGCGTCCAGAGAGCCGGCGTCAGCGCATCTGATATAGACGGCCGCTCCGGACATGTCGGTATCCGGGCCGTGCCGGAGAAGGAACTGCTGCTGCCCGACCATTGATGTTATCTGTACGGCACTGCCTCCGGCTTCATTCTCAAGAATCCCTACCCTTGCCGTATTCTGTTCCAGCGTAAGATTCGAATTCCAGTCAATGCTGAGCAGGGTGTCCGTATATGTGATTTCGGGGAGCCTTGTCCTCGGCATGAGGGCCAGACACAGGACGGTGCCGGCTGCGGAGACGGCAAACAGTGTCCATCCCGCCCATCTGTGGCGGAAAAGCCATTTCAGTACACTCTCATATACGTCAGTGGCCCCGCTGAATGACAACCGTGAAAGCAACGGGCTCGGACGGAATGACGGGAGTCTCCTGTACCACTGCCAGTAATATACCGGGATGACGATCACTGTCACTGCATACGCTGTCAGAAGCACTATGGTCACGGCCATAGCCTGGTCATAGAACATGGCTCCGGCCATTCCGCTGACGAATATAAGGGGGATGAACACAGCGCATGTCGTCAGCACGGAACTCAGCATGGGAGCCATCACCTCGGACGTGCCCTTCAGGACAGCCTTCCTGAGGCTTTCGCCCCGCTGCCATCTGGACGTTATATTATCTGTGAGCACTATGGTGTTGTCAACCATCATCCCCACCCCGAGGATGAGTCCGGACAGCGATATGATGTTGATTGTCAGCCCTGCGATGTGGAATACGAGCATCGAGGCGATGAGCGCCGTCGGAATCGTCAGCGCCACAAGCGCCGGGGAACGGAAATCCCGCATGAACAGGAATATTACTATACATGCCAGGATTATGCCTGCTATAATGTTCTTTATCAGATTGTTGATGGAATATTCCAGAAGTTCCGTCTGGTCTCTTGTGACAGTGAACTCTATCTCCGGATAGTCTTCCCCGAACCTTTCGGCGAGTTCGTCCATCCGTGATTTGAGCGCCGCCATCTTGGCGTTGCTCTGCTTGATTACTGCCATGGACACCGCCTCCTTGCCGTCCGAACGGACAAGCCCGGTCCTTTCCGCAGGACGGAGCCTTACTTCGGCAAGGTCCTTCAGCCTGAATATGCGTCCGCCGCAGTCCATGAATATGTTCTCAATGTCGGACACATCGGATGCGAATGACTGAAACTTCACATTGTAGCGGTATTCGCCGTCCCTGATGGTGAGGCTGCCGAGACGTACATTTGCGGTCAGGACGGCCTTTTCGAAGCCCTCCATGTCAAGACCGGCCTGCCGGAGCGCATCCTCATCCGGAATGACAAGGATTTCCGGGTGCACGCATCCGCTGACATCTACCATCGCCACTTCCGGAAACTGCTCTATCCTCTTTGTCAGCACATCCTCGGCAAAGGCGCTTAGCTGCCCGAAATCCACATCCGGGTCCTTAAGGGTAAGGTTCAGATAGAAAGCCGGTATGTCGGACGCGCTGGACTTCAGGACCTGCGGCCTCTCCAGATCCCTGAGGCTGCCCATGGACCTGTCTATCTTTTCGTTCACTTCTATGAAGGCGTAGTCCATGTCCGCTCCTTCGGCGAAGGTCAGACGTATCGTTCCGCTGCCGTCACGGGCCTCGCTCCTGAGCTCCTGAACCGAACTCGTCTGCATCAGGTTCTGACGCAGGATACGCATTACGGTCTCGTCCAGTTCCCTTGACGACATTTCCGGGGCGGACACGCGGACGGCGATTTCCGGGACATCGATGTCCGGAATCAGCGAGATTGGAAGCAGGTGTACCGACACGATGCCCAAGACCATGACTGCGAGCAGTCCCATGGTCACGGCCACCGGTCTGTCTATCAGTTTCCCGAGCATCTGTTCAGTCTTTTATTGTGACCTCCGACCCGTCGGCGATATTAAGGTTTCCGGACACGATGACAGTGTCCCCTGCTGCCAGCTCCGCATTCCTCTCCCTGTTGGCCTCCACAGAGTGGCTTTCGGAATTGGAGTCCGTTATGTTGACGTATGTCCATCTGGCCCGTCCTCCGCTGTATCTGAACAGGACGTTTTCATTGTCCCTGATGACGACGGCGCTCTTAGGTACCACGAGCTGGTGTGCCGTAGCCTTGTCTACGGTTATCCTGACGTTCATTCCGTCTATGAGCCTTCCGGGGTTTTCGATCACGGCCGTGACCATTATCTGTCCGTTCTCGTCCACCGTGGGGTTGATTCCGGAAATGCGCCCCTCTGCCGTTATGGAGGCATCCGCATATGGGGTGACCTTCACGCGGAGTCCCGGTTCCACGAAAAGGTATTCCGACTCAAGTATCGGAAACCTTACCTCCAGCTTAGTGTCATTTATGACACTGCATGCCGGTTCTGACGGTGCTGCAGTGTATGCCGAGAGTTTCATGTCCGCAATCCTGCCGTCAAACGGCGAGATCAGGAAACATCCGTTCAGATCATGTCCGGCCTGCTTCAGGGCATTTTCCGCAGCGGAGTATCCGGAGCGGAGCTTTGCTATGGAGCGCATCTCTTCAGGGACATCCCCTTCGGCCTTTCCCCCATATCCGTACCCGGCCAGCTGGTCAAGCATGTCCAGCTCGGCTTTTCTGAACGCCAGTTCCGCCGCTTCAAGGGCATGTTCCTTCTCCGCCGACTCCAGCGAGGCTATGGTATCCCCTTTCATGACACGGTCTCCCTCACGGTACATCACGGCCTTCACCGTCCCCGCAGAGCGGAACGTCAGCCGGCTTTTGGACGCGGCCGACAGCTTGCCGTTTGAAACCAGCTGGTGGCAGAAGTCCTTCTCTTCAAGTACGATGACGTCAACGGTATTCTGCTGCCCGGCATACTGCTGCCTCAGGCCGCCGTCCGTACTTTCCCCACCGCCGCAGGCGGCAATGACAAGCGATGAGAGCACCGCCGCAACATATCCTGCATTATGTTTCATACCCTTATTTGAGGAGTTCGTTAAAATCCACGCCGATGTCTTCCGAACGTATGAAGTCATACAGCGTCATCTTTCTTATTTCATAGTAGAGGCTCCAGAAATCACTCACGTCGGTCACATATTTGTCCATTGCCTGGTCGTATTCCTGCCTGGCGGTATTCAGTTCCATTACGGAGGCGTTTCCCCCGCGGAACTTGTCCATTACGAGCGAATATCTTTCCTCCGCTATTTCCGAGGCTCTTTTTGATACCGTGCACTGGCTTTTCTGGTTGTTGAACTGCCCGACAGCGGTGAAGACATTGCTCCTGTAGTCGTTCTCCGCCTGTTCCACTTCCGCCTTTACTGCGTCAGCCTTTGCCTTGGCTTTTTTGACGCGCCCTTCCCCGAGTCCCCAGTCGAAGACGGGAATGCTGAATGTGAATCCGAACACTTCCTGATCCAGCAGGTTGCGATAGGTTTCGCGGAACATGCCGTCGGAATTGCTCAGACCGAATCTCGCGTTGAAGGACACCTGCGCCCCGCGGTCGGCTTTCGCCTTGGCTATGTCCGATTCGGCCGTAAGTGTCTTGATCTCATTTTCCAACATGAACGATGAGTTTTCCATGGCCTTTCCAATGACCATGTCATAGTCCATCCATATGTCCGGCAGCCCGCTTTCAAGCACAGGTATGATTTCGTATGTCTCGTCATACCCGAGAAGTGAATTGAGGACCATCTGTTCCTCCCTGACCTTGACAGACGTCTCGTTTATGCTGATGCTGTCATTCAGCATCCGGAGCTCCAGCTGGAGGCATTCATCCCTTGTCACGCTTCCCAGTTTCAGCCTTTCAGCCGCGACCGAATACATCATTCTGGTGTCGCCGTAGTTGGAGACGGCCTTCTCATGGTCCCTCTGTGCAAGGAGAAGGCTGAAGTATTGTTCCGCCGCCTTGATGGTTATCTCCTCCATGGACTCGATGTATTCCCTTTTGGCGCGTTCGTACTCCTTCGGGGATATTCTCTTTTCCCATTTGAACTGGTTGTATGCGAAAATAGGCTGTGAGTAGCTGAATGACACCGGCTGTGCATACCATGTCCTGCGGCCCGGGCCGCCGAATTCGTCTATTCTGGAAAGGTCGGAGTACAGTGACACCGTTCCTCCCGTGAATGTGACGTTCTGGCGGATTGAAAGCCCTATGCTGTTCTGCATGTTGTAGTTGCTGGTATAGACAAGCTCTCCTGTCTCATAGTTCTGCAGCTGGCGGAGCGACCTGTCGAATGACGCGAGGTTGCCGTAAAGGTTGAGCGAGGGGAGTCTGCTCGCCTGATATGAACGGTATTCCCAGTAGCTTGATATGAAGGTGGACTTGGCGGCCAGCGCGGACACGGACCTTTCGCGTGCGGCGGAGATCACCTCGTCCAGCGTCATACGCTGTGCATTTGCCGCCGGGCCGGCATTCAGCACGAGCGCACAGGCAAGCATAGGGATGTATGTGTGTACGGTTTTCATCAGAAAGTTTCAGTCGGCCTGATTGTAAAATTACTAAAAAATATGATTTGATATGTCGCTCACATCCAGACGAGAAAAATCATATTTGTAAATTACGTCATCAACATCAACTCCATAAAGAATATTGCTAAACTCATCATACGAGATGGCTTTGAGTTTCTCGTTTACTTTTATGTCATACTTGAATCTTCCTTCCCAATCATATATATGCACATGTGGAACCGTATTATTCCTGACCCAGTCAAGGAAGGTGGAATCATGATATAGCGTTATTATCCAGTCCGAAGATTGCGCTATTGCAGTATAATAGATATTCTGGTTCTCATTGTCGGCGTTTAAAATATTTTTCCAGTTTCTGTACCCTTTTTTTACCGCGACACTCCGTTTTTCTCCCGTGTCCAGATCCAAGATGTTGATTTGTGGAAGCATGCACATGGCCATAACCATTTTTCTCCTATCCGGGCATACCGTATTCGCCGATGACAGCTTGTCAAGGAAATTGAGTCCTGGCACCTCCGGAAATAGTGAAATCATTTTCATCCGGTTTCCGTCATTGTCGTACATGCAACATACATAATCATCAGATTCGGGCATTAATGTAATGATTGTGCCGTCACATATATAGGCATCGGTTGTACCCGGCGGGAGCTTTGCATACAGATTCACTGTCGTTTTAGAAACTGTTTTGAAATGCATGAAAAAAGTTGTTATGAGAGCTAATAAATAATTGAAAATCAGTAGGTTAATT
>CANPZS010000052.1 GCA_947588835.1 uncultured Bacteroidales bacterium
GGACTGTACGGACTTTTCACCCGCATCCGAAGATGCGACACGCGTTTCTACCATGCCCTGCTCCGCTTCGGCGACCGAACCCACGTCGGACACTCCAAATGGTTCCTCAAATGCAGAGAATGGTTAGATAGGGAATAAAAGTATGCTTTATTGAACAGTTAGTGATATATGGCAAAGTACCGATGTATTATCAATAATTAATAATATAAAGACATATGACTGAATATGAGCAAAATACCCCCCCCCGTCGAATACGGCTTGGATGTGAGAACAGTAATTCCAGCGCAACTCATAGAAAACGGGTGGAATGGATAGATACGTTGAAAGTGCTTACTTTGTTTGGGGTTGTTCTAATGCATTCATCTTATTATACAATTTACTCATCTTTCGGTGGTGTAGAGAATCTATCAGCAGACGGAGAATATTCATTTTTGTATAGAGTATTCTCGGTTATTATTGGTGGTATTTCGCGGTTTGCCATGCCGTTGTTTATGGCGGCATCTGGTGCGGTTTTTTCTTGGGGCATGGGTAAATTCAGCACATTATCCACATTGATTCACAACAAAGCGAAAAGACTACTGATGCCGTTTCTATTGGTTACGACAGTCGTTTCCGTACCGATAAAATATCTTGCCGGCTATTATGACCATTCAACACACGTTCTGTTGGACATTTTTTGCGGTCAGTATCTGTTGTTGGGCAATTCGCATCTGTGGTTTGTCGTCAGCCTGTTCTATATTTTCGTTGTATTTTATTTGTTGGAAAAATCCAATGTCCGAAAAAATATTTTTTATTGGGGCATCTTGCTCGGGGTATCATGGCTTGCGACAATACTTTATCATTTCATGGGACCATCATTCGGTATGGTGTTCGGGTTGTATGGGTTGTTAAGATACTTGTTCTTTTTTGCCATTGGATTCTCAACATTCAAATATTGGGATGAGATAAATCCGCTGTCATGGAGCAAACAAGTGTTGTCGTGGGCAGGATATTTCGGTATTGCAACGCTATGTCTTTACCTATCCGGACATACGGAAATTTTTGTAATCAAAGCGATTTTGTTGTTCCCTATGGATTCAGCTCTTGCGTTATGGGGTTGCGTGAATATGGTGTGGCTCGCCAGAAGTATCGACCGTTGCATAGCATTGAAAAGTTCGACTATATATCGGTTCATGAACAGGTACAATTATGAATTGTATCTTTATTCCGAGCCTTTCACCTACGTTTTGATAGCATGGATAGTTTCATGGTTCGGACAGTCTCTGTTTACAGAGAACACTATAATTACATTGGCTTATGTCATGCGATTTTTCGGACAGATTCTTTTGGCAACGAGTGTTATATGGATAGTAAATCTGTTCAAACATAAGAGAATACAATTACCAGAAAAATAAGATGAAGGAAGTAATAAAAAAAGTACTCGTGGCAATTGATTGGATTTTTCTTAAAATTCAAGGTTTTGCAATTTCGGCTTTCAGGAAAGATAATCTAAATGCAACCATGTTGTCTTTCTGTAAAGCAGCAGAAACAAAATCTACCTATGTCTCCTATCAAATCAAGCCCAAAGATACGACGGAGATACCTATTTTGAGCGGATTGGAGCAATCGCATAGTTTTGCCATCGTGTTGCAAGGCCCGATTTGTATAAAAGACGAGATGACATACAACACGGTGCGATTCTATAAACAAACATATCCGTACGCAAACATTATCATTTCAACTTGGGTTGATGAGGCAGAGGAAAATGTCAAGCGATTGGCAGAACTTGGAGCCATTATTGTCAAAAATGAAAAGCCGTCGAACAATGGATTCTGGAATGTAAATTATCAGATCGTCAGTTCTCTTGCAGGAACAAAGAAAGCTCAAGAATTAGGATGTGAGTTTGCGGTGAAGACCCGGACAGACCAACGGGTCTGTAAACCCTTTATTTTCGATACGATGCTTTCGACTATACAACTTTTTCCATCTGTTTCTGAAAAGCAACGAGGCCGTATTGCCACTTTGGACGGGTTTGGTTGTGGAATGTTTTTTCCATATCATACACGTGATTTCTTGTATCTTGGTTATACGGAAGACTTGATCAAACTATTTTCTATTCCTTTGGACTTAAGGGTCGATGATATGAATATCAAAAGAAAATTGAGCTGTTTAACACGACACCAATTATCTGAACAAATGCTACCACCGGAAATCTATATTATGAAACATTATTGTATGGATGTCTTGGGATTCTGTTGTAAAGATACCGTCGAATCATATTGGTATGTTGTTAGAAACTATCTGATATGTTATGGTATGAAAGATGTCGATTTGATGTGGAATAAATACAATTGCTTATTTGACTTGAATTTCTATACCTCCTCGTATTATGGGAAGTCAGATTCTCCTGAACGGCTCTCTACCATGTGTTTCGATTTTTTCAATTGGCTGAACCTCTATATGGGGAATATAAAATACGACACACGCTATGAAAGATACGCTGATGTAACGCTCTTTGCAATAAATGACAAAAAAAATCATTGATCAATATCGCCAAGCGCCATTGCCGTTAAAGGCGACCATCTGGTTCACACTCTGTCTGTTTCTACAAAAGGGGATAGGTTTTCTGATTACCCCGTTTTTAGCACGTATGCTATCTGCGGCAGAGTATGGAAGAGCCAGTGTTTTTATGTCGTGGGAAAATATCCTCCTGACGGTAGTAACCTTGTCGTCTCCGAAGGTTGTAATGAATCTGTGTGTCAGATATGAAAAGCGAGAGAAGATGTTGTCGAGCCTTATGGGCTACAACTTGTTGCTCGCCGGTATTTGGGGTATATTATTGTTATTAATAGGCAGCTTCGTTTCACGAGAAACCGGTTTATCCCAAATCCTCGTAATATATTTGTATTTATTCAGTATCTTTAATAGCTTAATCTCTTGCTGGACTTGTGTTAAACAATACGAGTATTCGTATAAAATCGTAGTGTTAGAAACGCTGCTCTATACTATGGCAGCCTCTTTCGGCTCTCTATTCGCGGTAGCTTTTATTGCGCCTACTGCTGAAAGTAAAATACTTCCACAAGTACTATTCTCGGTTATCATAGGCTTAATTATTACGATCTCCGCTTTTAAGTCAGGTGGGAAGTTTTATGATAAAGACGTTTGGAAATATACCTTTTATTTTTGTGTGCCGCTGCTTCCGCATTATCTTTCCGAGATTTTCTTGATGAGTTCCGACCGAATAATGATAGACCGGATGTGCGGTTCTTCCGACGTAGCCATATATAGTATTGCTTATGCAGTAGGAGGAATTATATCTATGGTTACCGGCGCAATCAATTTGGCATTCGCACCATATCAATATCATAAGATAGCCGAAAAGGCATATAAAACATTGGCTAAAAATACGAACCTGATTATCGCTTTCGTGGCGTTTTGTTTATGTGGCATCATGCTGTTCGGACGCGAAATCGTACTCGTATTTGGAGGTTACAAATATATAGACAGTATTGCACTGATAATTCCAATTTGTCTCGGTGTGTTTTTCAATTATGTATTTCAGCTCTTTGCTCGTGTGCAGGAGTATTATGAACAAAAGCATACCATCGTCATCGCCTCGATTAGTTGCGCCGTGTTGAACATCGTTCTCAATTACATCTTCATCAGACTGTATGGATATAAAGCTGCGGCATATACCACTTTCGTCTGCTACTTCGCCTTTTGTTTTCTGCACTACCTGTTTTACCGTATGGCGTGCAGAAAATATGTCGGGCAGGAAATCTACGATATGAAAGGCCTTGCCTTGATTTCTGCTGCGTTGATTCTTGCTTCCGTGACCATCAGTTTGATAAACAGCATTTACTTTATGAAATATATCCTCCTCGCCATAGCGATTGCTATATTGATATGGCAAAGAGTGAAAATTACAGAGTTTATTAGAATACTGCGAACAAGATAACACTATGAAAATTTTAGCGCACCGCGGCTATTGGAAAGCTGAAAACGAGAAAAATTCACCGCAGGCATTGAGGACGGCCCTTGAAAAGGGATATGGTTTTGAATCAGATGTTCGCGATTATGCGGGACGCATGGTCATATCGCATAACATCGCGGACGCATCATGTCAAGATGCCGAGGAGGTGTTTCGGTGGCTTGCCGAATACGGCGACCGATACTGCTTTGCAATCAACATCAAAGCCGACGGTCTCAAAAACATACTGCAAGATTTTGTAAGAAAGTATAAAATCGAAAATTATTTTCTATTTGATATGAGTGTGCCGCAAATGGTGGAATTTGCAGAAATGGGATTGCGCTTTTTCTCCCGACAGAGCGAATACGAAACCGAGCCGGTAATGTATGGACAGGCAGCCGGCATCTGGATAGACGGCTTTCAAGGTCATGAATGGATTACCGAGCGCCTCGTGGGCGGGCATCTCGCATCGGGGAAAGAGGTATGCCTCGTATCGCCCGACTTGCACGGGAACGCGGATTACAGGGATTTTTGGACGAAACTTGCCGGCTGGGACATCGACTTCTCGAGAGTGTTGCTGTGCACCGATTATCCGGACGAAGCGAAAGCGTTTTTCAAAAACATATTATAGTACGAAGAAATGATAAAAGCGATTCTGTTCGATATGGACGGCGTGCTCATCGACGCCAAGGAGTGGCATTATGAAGCCTTGAACAAAGCACTCGGGTTGTTCGGCATAGAAATCAGCCGCTATGACCACCTGCATACGTTCGACGGTCTGCCGACGAAGGTCAAATTACAGATGCTCAGCGAGCAGTATTATCTGCCCGAACAACTGCACGGATTCGTCAATCAGATGAAACAGCAGTACACGGCCCGACTGATTCATGAACGCTGCCACCCGATGTTTCATCATGAATATGCACTCTCGCGGCTGCATCAGGAGGGGTATAAAATTGCCGTGTGTTCGAATTCCGTTCGCTCGAGCATCGAGTTGATGATGAATAAGGCGATGCTTACAGAATATCTCGACCTGATCGTCTCCAATGAAGATGTCAGAAAGGCGAAGCCCGACCCGGAGATGTATCAGACGGCTATTGCGAAATTCGGTTTGAAGCCCGGGGAGTGCATTGTGGTCGAAGACAATCCGAACGGCATTGCGGCAGGTCGTGCCAGCGGCGCCGCCGTGTTGGAAGTGGCAACGGTCTATGATGTCAATTATGAAAACATCAAAGCTCTTATCAATAGAATAGAAGGAGGTAAAAATGATTAATATTCTGATTCCTTTCATGGGGAAGTCCACGTTCTTCAAGGAGAGTTTCTTTCCGAAATCCCTTGTGGAAATCAAAGGGAAAACAATGCTCGAGACTGTCGCCGAGAACTATGCCGATGTCAATCCCAAAACCTGCCTGTTCGTCTTTGACGACAAGGATTGCCGTGAATTTCATCTGGACGCTTCGGCAAAGATTTTATCGCCGGAGTGTATCGTGATAAGACTGCGCACCCAGACCCAAGGCGCCTTGTGCACCTGCCTGATGGCAATAGACCATATCAACAACGAGACACCGTTGATTATAGCCAACAGCGACCAGATCATCGATGTCGATTATAATGCCGTGCTGCAACATTTTGACGCGGAACAGGACGATGCGGGAGTCATTACGTTCCCGAACATTCATCCGCGTTGGAGTTATGCGAAAAAACAGAATGGGAGCGTCGTGGAAGTTGCAGAAAAGCGACCTTTGTCGAAAGATGCCATAGCCGGCTTCTATTATTACAGACACGGCTCCGATTTCGTGGAAGGTGCAAAACGTGCGCTGTTGAAAGGAAACAGCCACAACGGACGTTTCTACATTTCCGCTTCGCTAAACGAGATGATACTCGACGGCAAGAAAGTCGGGTATTTCGATATAAAAAAAGAACAATACCATTCATTCTATTCTCCGGAAAAGATAAAAGAGTATGAGGAGGGAAAATATTTATGAAAACAGCCAAACTCAATGAGATGACCAAGGGGTGGTTCATCGGGAACTTCTCCCCGACACTCTATAAGACGAACGATGTGGAGGTCGCCGTAAAGCGATATGAAGCAGGGACACGGGAAGAAAAACACTACCACAAAATCGCTACGGAAATCACGGTCGTAACCAAAGGAACCGTCCGCATGAACGGGGTGGAATATGCCGAAGGCGACATCATCATCATGGAACCGAACGACGCGACGGACTTCTACGCCGTTACCGATGCCGAAAATGTGGTGGTGAAGATACCGGGAGCCAATAATGACAAATATATAATGGAGGAATAAAACATGATGAACATCGTAATACCCATGGCGGGACGGGGAAGCCGTTTCGCAAAAGCCGGATACCAAATGCCGAAACCTTTGATCGATATATGCGGACGTCCGATGATAGAATATGTCGTGAACAACATACGACCGAAATGCGAACACCGTTTCATATTCATTTGCCAAAAGGAGCATTTGGAAAAGTACGGATTGCAGCAGAAACTGACACAGATAGCCCCCGACTGCGCCATCATTACCATCGACCACATCACCGAAGGTGCCGCCTGCACGGTGCTTTTGGCTGAAAAATACATCGATAACAATGACAGTCTGATGATAGCCAACAGCGACCAATACGTCGATACAGACATCGATGCCTATCTGGCGGCAATGGAAGGATATGACGGATTGATTATGACGATGCCGGCAAACGACCCCAAATGGAGCTTTATAAAATACGATAAACAAGGGCTGGTAACACTTGTAAGAGAGAAAGAAGTTATATCCGACCAGGCGACAGTAGGTATATACAATTATAAGCACGGAAAAGATTTCGTGCATTTCGCCCATCAGATGATTGACAAGAATATCCGTGTGAACAACGAATTTTATGTGGCACCGGTGTATAATGAAATGATCGCAAGCGGAGAAAAAATCACCTATCGCGACATCGGAGAAAAAATGCACGGTCTGGGCACACCGGAAGATTTGGGACGTTTCCTGACTAAATTCCCGATAAACAAAATAAAATTCCGGGAAATGAGATGAGAAAATCCTATTGACCTTCGGGACGCGGCGACACCCGACGAGGCGAAAGCCAAAATCGAGGAGCAGCGTGCGGCGTTTCTCACCGACTTGATGAATAAAGGAGTTTCGGAACCGCGTAACCTCGAAGAACTGGCAATTTCTTTAATAGGCAAAGACATTTACGAAATCCTTGTATGAATCTTTTTCTCCCGAAGATGTCGTATTACCATATTTTTGGCATACGAACGTACGTGTGTGGGAAGACTTCAAAATGGTAACCCAAGAGGATTTATATATTATACAAAATCATATCTAAATATGAGCCAAACTATACAAAAACATTTGAGAAATTTATGACCGGAAATCGAAGGACGGTTTTTAATATGTTTCTTATGCCGTGGAATTTATTCGATAATTATTGTAGATGGCTATTTCGACTCCTTTTTGAATGTGAGAAAAAAGTTAAGGTTTCAGAATATATTTCATATAAACGGATATATGGATATTATGCTGAATTCTTGCTCCCGATTTATTTCCTGCATAACAATATTCGAATCATACATCAACCGTGTATCACGGGTGTTATATCGCCTCGCAAATCAAATTTAATACGACTTACCGCTCGGAATATCCTTAATACTCTTGCTATTGTCTTGCGGGTATTAATAAGTCGGATACGTTATATGACGAATATTGGGAAATGTACTTAAAAATAGACTCCATAATCATATAACAAAGATGAACCTTTTACTAAGGAAGTACATACGTGCCTTATGTCTATTATTTGTGTGTTTTAACATATTGAGTTTTATATACGTTTTAATATATGATCGGTTTAATGGAGACTATATAGCACTTCCCTGTAAATTAAATATATATGAATTGGTATTCGTTTTATTTGTTTCTTCGATACCATTTTATTTCTTATATAAGTTATATTTATATTTTTCAAAATATGAGCCTCGTAAAAAACTGAATATAAAGATTTCTCATATTAAACAAGTATTTATTCTACTTGCGATCTGGCAAATTTTCGTTACAATCTACTGGGGGGTTGGTAAAATGGAAAACGAGGTTTACTCTGCCCCTCTTATTGCAACAGCAATTATTGTAATAACGAATAGAATACCCTTATCCTTTTTATGCAACATTCTTTTACTTTCTAATTATCCTAAAATACTTCGGCTCTCTTTTCTTGCAGTTACCTTATTTGAAACTATATTAAAAAATAGTTTAGGCAATTTCTTTTTATTGCCATTGATTTATGTTTTAGGCGATATTGCTGCCGTTGTAAAATTTATCCGAAAGCATTTTATGATTGCAATCATAGTTGTATTGCTCTCCCCCACAATTGTCTCATCGTTATATACGATACGAGATGCGAGAAGGAATAGTATGAATATAGAAGAGTTTCAAGAATTGCAGAATGTAACATGGGACGAATTCTTATTTGGCAAATTGGTCGGACGATTATCGTCTTTTTCAAATCTTGCCGTTATCATACAAAATCCGGATTATTTTAGGGCTGCTGCTCCTCAGTTAAATATTTTTTATCCTATAAACCTAGCGTTATGGGTTGTATTGGGAAATCATTTTCGTCCTGAATGCTATCCAGAAAAAATAATGGTTAGTTTTTTGGGCGATCCATCAGACGATGTCTCTTTTATGGCCGGATTGCCCGGCTTGTTGATAATATCGTATTATAAATCTTTCTCTACGTTGCTATTTGTAGTCATATTGTACTCGATTCTATGTATTTCAATTTTTAAAATTTGTAGATTGTTTCCAATAAATCATTCTAATGAATTTGCGGCAATAATTTTATTGATAATGATTTTTTCAGGAACGTTTACATCTTTTTTTTCTTTCATCCTCAGTTTTGTCCTCTTTGTCATTATAATAAAAATATACAAATTTTTGACCCAAATCGCGTGCAAATGAAAAGGAAAGTCTTATTTATTTCATCTCCACAAATAGAATATAATGGAGGCTCCGTATGTTCAAATAGAAATAAGATGGCTCTATCCCGGATATTTGGGACAGCTAATATTGTTGCATATGAAATAAAATTTCCTTCCAAAATACGTGGTTTCCTGAGTAAAATATGGCGGATTATGAATGGTTATTTTATGGGAGGAGACAACGATGTAAGAAAAATACGACATATTATCGAGACACAGAATATTACAGATTTGTTTTTCGACTCATCGTTAATGGGAGAGCTTATATATTTATTAAAAAGGAATAATCCTAAAATTCGCATGGTATCTTTCTTTCACAATTATGAGCCTAAGCGGATGCAGGACAATTATAGAGGGCTGAAAAGTAAGGTATTAACGTATCTCGCCCTAAAAAACGAGAAAAAAACCTGTTTATATTCAGATAAAATAATTGCATTGTCTCATCGGGATTCAACATTGATACAACAGTCATATAATAGGTCTGCTGATGAGATAATTCCAATTACCATTGACGACAGGTACGATGACATGACGTCAAAAGAAATAAATCCTACTATTGATATGCTATTCATTGGCAGCTATTATTTGCCGAATGTTGAAGGAATAATGTGGTTTATAAATAATGTATTGAATTATGTCAATGGCAATTTGGTTATTATAGGCAGCGGCATGGAAAAGCTACAGATTCCGACATCATACTCTACGCGAGTCAAAGTATATTCTTACGTAGAGAATCTGGATACATTTTACAATTCGGCAAAAATGGTCGTTTTACCCATATTTAAAGGAGCGGGAATGAAAGTAAAGACCGCTGAGGCCTTGATGTATGGAAAATATATTGTAGGAACATCGGAGGCCTTTGCTGGATACGCCACGAATAAAGATAGTTGTTGCATTTGTAACATGGCAAGTGAATTTGTCTCTGCAATCAATTCGTACAATCCTACTATTTACCGTAAGGCAATTTTTGCTTCACGAACGCTATTTAATACACATTATACAAATGCAGTTGCTATTGCTCGCTTAAAAAGCCTAATGGAATAATCTTAATTCTTTTAAATTATTTTTTCCAGATATTTCATAGTAGGGATACATGATTTATATCGATAACATTATTTTCTCATTGCAACATTCCGGCGGTATTTCTGTGGTATGGTATAATATCCTGAATAGTCTGATCGAGGG